>JAFGEC010000039.1 GCA_016931775.1 Candidatus Zhuqueibacterota bacterium
GAATGGGGTATCACGCGATCACGGCTCATGGCCAAAAGATAACGGCTGGCGGATAAAATACCGGCATTGGCCGTTGTTGCAAAGGCCATCAGGGCAGCGATTTCCACGAGATACAAGCCCAGTGATCCGCCGAAAATTAAAACCGCATCACTTACCGGTGTCAAACTTTTATACAATTGTCCGGCGGGCACAATCCCTGAGACGATTAAAATCACCAAACAGTAAAAAACCAGCACAACGCCCAGGGATAAAAGCATACCCAGCGGGATATTCCGTTCGGGTCTTTTTATTTCTTCCGCAATACTGGCGACTTTGGTCAATCCGATATAACTGATAAATACCATAGCCGTTGCCGGCAGGAAAGATTCAAAACCTGCACCGAAAAATGACCGGCTTTTCAAAACCGGAGCGGAAGAAATACCGGCAGAAATAAAATATGCCAGGATAGCCAATAAAATGAGCACCATGATCAATTGTAATCCGGACGTCTCTTTGGCGCCGAAAAGATTTAAAACGACAAAAAAAATGCAAAACAGCAGAGCGATTATTTGCAGGGGCAAATCCAAATGGCCACTCAGGTAGGCGCCCAATCCGATGAGGGCGATACCGGTTTTCAACAACAGGGCCAGCCAATCACCGATACCGGCTACCGTGCCGAACATACTGCCCAGACTCCGGCTGATAAAAAAATACGTACCACCTGCCCTGGGCATGGCGGTGGCCAGTTCGGCAATCGATAACATGGAAGGCAACAAGAGCACGCCGGAAAAAAGATAGACAAGCGTCACCGCATCCCCCACCTGAGCGGCAACGAGTCCTGGCAGCACAAAAAGGCCCGAACTGATCATGGTGCCGGTACAGATGGCAAAAACGTCCCAAAGACCTATTTGCTTGGTCAGCTTTTTAATAGCGATGGTCGCTTCCCTCCTGTTTAAAAAATCATGCGCAGCAATTTTTTAAGGATACAAAATTATTCCACATCTGTGAAATTAAACACACGATTTTGCAAAACGTTCTTGAAAAATGTGCCCTGCAGAGACAGATTATAATCCCAATCCGTGATCAAAGTCGGCGCCCAATCGGGATCAAAACACCACACCGTCCAGGAGACGCCTTTTCGGGTAAAATAGTTTACCAGGCGTTTTCCGTAATTTTCATCTGAAATACAGGGAATATGCGCGCCTTTTTCATCTTTACTCATAAATCCGAATTCCGTTGCAAATACAGGATAGATATCCGCCACATGACCCCAATCCCGTTCCCACTTTTCTTCCCAGGGTGGTTCCACCTTTTGCGGATAGGGATGAGTCACATAAGCGACGCCTTCACGGTCGATGGGATTATTCACCACCTCATTCAAAAGGTATCCCCAGCCCAGACCGGCTACCAGCGGAATTTTTGTATTATCGATTTCATAAATAATATCGATCATTTTTTCATTATAAACTTTCCATTCATCCCATGTCAGGCTTCCCAACTGACCGTTGAAAAATGTCGGCTCATTAAAGATCTCAAAAAACGCCACAGATGTTCGTCCTTTATAGCGCTTGGCCATTGCCTCCCAGAATTCAAAAGTTTCCAGCTGGGTGGTTTCATAGATATCACGGAAAAATTTTTCATCTTTGAGATTGCCGATACTGTGCCAGTCGATGATGGCGTACATGCCCAGTTCTTCAGCCCACGCAATGCCCTGGTCCAGCAGCTGGTAATAGGCATCGTGCCCGTGTTCGCGCAACCACAGTGGATGTACCGCAAACCGCACGACATTGGCGCCCCAATCCTTTGCCATCTGCAAATGTTCCTTGTTCCACTTGCCGTCTTCCACCAGTTTGTGGAGATCGGAAAGGGCGAGTCCGCGAAAAATTATTATGTTGCCGTCAGTATCCACAAAACTATTGCCCTCGACCTTGATTTGCGGCAGAGTTGGTTCTTTGACCGATTTTTTTGCACAAAAAACGCCCACAACGACAAAAATTACTGCAAATAAAAGTATGACCGATTTTTTCATTGATGCCTCCCTGTTTGGGTAAAAACCGCTATATATTTTAAAGTAATAAAAATATTGATTTTTTGCAACAGTAGGTTTTAACAGGGGATCCTTTAAATTTGACGATGGAAACAGGATAACTTTTTAAAATAATTAGAATAAGCTGAACTATTATTCCCGAAAAAATTTGGAGAAACAATATTACGACAATCTTCAATTTGATCAATCGTATCATCCGGGAGATTTTTTTTCACTGATAATAAATTATATCTTTCCTGTGGTACCAGCTTTAGTAGAAGAGAGTGAAAATCGTATTTGATGTCACCATGACCGTGTATTCCGAAAAAAAACGAAATGTCATGCCCGCGGAAGCGGGCATCCGGTTGTCACGGACGATACAGGACCGCACAAAATGCAAGTTGTTGAAAAAATCTCGAACTTTAATAAAAAGGTCGAATAATTCAGTGATAAATACAAAAATAACCAGGCTTCCACGGTTCAGATTGATTCTGTTTCGCCGCGCGCAGAGACAGAGATTTTAGTCGGTTAATTTGGGCAAGGGCGACGATTATCCGTCTATTTTATCAACAATGCCTTTCCGCTTTTCACGGCCGCACCGTCCACATACAACCTGTAAAAATACAATCCGGAAGGCAAAAAACCGGCGTTCCAGCCGATCCGGTGAGTTCCCGGATTCTGTGTCTCCTGAACCAGCGTTGTTATTTCCTTTCCCAGGCCGTCATAAACCGCCAATCGTACATTACCGGCTTCCACTATGGAATACTGAATTGTGCACCGGGCGTTAAACGGATTGGGATAGGAAACCAAATCGAATTTTTCCGGCATACCGGCCAAAACAGCCGGCTCCACGCCGGATTTTAAACTGTTCTCCCACCATGCGACGGCATTTGAACCAAACGCCGAACCGATGACATCAAGATCATTATCCCCATCCACATCATAACACTCCAGATGCCAGGCACCGGTAAAATTATTGGTAACCGGATACTGGGTAAACGCTCCTCCACCGGCGTTTTCCCACCAAACAACGGTATTGGTGGCAAATGATGCGCCGATGATATCCATATGACCGTTTTCATCCAGATCTGCGCCGATCACACAACCGGGACTGGTAAAATCCGACGTTAGAATATATTCGTTAAATGTCTGGTCGCCGTTATTGCCCCACCAGGCAATACTGTTCAAAGCAAAAGACGCGCCGGCGATATCGGTAAAACCGTCCCCGTTAAAATCCGCAGCAAAAATACCGGTTGACTGTCCCAAATTCGGAGCCACATCCCGCTTGGTGAAATGAAAAGCACCATCGTTTTCCAGCCATGATATAGAGTTGCCGTCTTTAGCGGCACAGACAATATCCAGGTCGTTGTCCTTGTCAATATCGGCCACGTCAACGGTGAACACACCGATAATATTGTTAACAACGGCGGCCTGCGCAAACGATCCGCTGCCGTTGTTGCGCCACCAGATCACGCTGTTTGCGACTTCAGCGGCCCCCACAAGGTCTTTATGCCCGTCGCGATCAAGGTCTACCGCCAAAACATCCACAGGATTATCAAAGTTCTCAATCACCACGATTTCCGTAAAAACAAGACCACCGTCATTACGGAACCAGCTGATTTTACCATCATTCAAAGCAGCGGCAGCTAAATCCATATCGCCGTCGCCGTCAAAATCAGCGCCGCTGACCGACGTGGCACCGTTAAAGTTGTCGGCCACAAGCCGTTCGGCGAACTTTTCGAGTCCGTTATTTTCCCAGTATTTCACCGCATTTGCACCGCGGGCAGTGGCCACGATGTCCGTATCCCCGTCACCGTCCATATCAGCAGCCCACACACTGGACGCCATATTAAAAGTATTGGTTATCACGTGTTCCTGAAAACTGATCGCAAAAACCAGGGATGTATGTAAAGCAAACACGAATAGAAGGGCCAATTTTGATATTTTCATTGCTGTTTATCCTCCAGATGCCGGTTTAAAATCTGCATAACATAGCAAAAATATAGAATAAAACAAGACTATTTATGTGATTCATCACAATTTTCAAGCATTTAAAGATTGTTTTTTTCCACATGGTTGTTATTTTTTATTTACCGGCAGCTTTTCGGTTCCATAATGGCCTCAATCTTTGATCAAAAGTGTGCACCATGCATCCCATGAACTGAAACCGGCAAAAACCGCTCCTGAAAAATGCACACCTTAACCAATGGAGTGATAAAAATCGGATAGACCCACCAATATGAGTAAAAATTCCAGTGAGGTGTCGTGTGTTTTACGTGCAGAAAATAAAATTATCGTTGTTTTTATTACTTCCGGTCTGTGTCTTTTGCAAAAGTCTGCACATCGGCAGTGGATTCCCGTATGCCGATCTACCGGATGCAGCCGGAGCGGCCGCTCCCGGTGATTCCATTATTTTTCACGCCGGTGTTTACCCGGGAGGCCATTATATTTCGAATCTGCGTGGAACGGAAAAAGAGTGGATATTGATTACAACGGCGCCGGGCCAGGAAGCTGTCGTGCGTGGCGGCAATACGGCATGGCAGTTATCCGACCCGGCTTTTGTCAAGATCCGGGGACTTTTTTTTGAACGCCAAACCGTAAACGGTGTTAATATTGACGACGGTGGAGATTACAGCACACCGGCCCACGACCTGATTTTTGAAAACTGTGTCTTCCGCGATATGGAAGCGGACGGCAATAACGACCTGTTGAAAATGTCCGGTGTGGATCATTTTACCGTAATAAACTGCCGCTTTGAAAACGGTTCGGCTGGCGGCAGTGGGATTGACATGGTGGGCTGTCATCGCGGTGGCATTCAGGGGTGTCAATTTGAGTCCATGGGCAGCAACGCCATCCAGGCCAAAGGCGGAACCGAACATATCACCATTGCCGCAAATTTTTTCCGGAACTGCGGTCAACGATCGGTCAATATGGGCGGCTCTACCGGGTTAGCCTATTTCCGGCCGTTGGATGCGCCTTTTGAAGCCGCACATTTGTATGTGTACGCCAATATCTTTATCGGATCCGTTGCACCGGTGGCTTTTGTCGGATGTATAAACAGCCACGTCATCAACAATACCATTATTAAACCGGAAAAATGGGTACTGCGGATCCTGCAGGAAACCGTTGATCCGGCGCGGTTTTCTCCGTGCGGGGAAAATTTCTTTTGTAACAATATCATTTATATGGGTGATCTGTCCACACACGTTAACATTGGTCCCAACACACGTCCCGGTTCCTTTGAGTTTGCAAACAATTTATGGTACAATTTTCAAAATCCGGACCGTAGCGAACCGGACCTTCCGGTAACGGAAAACGGTAGTTTGACGGGCCTTGATCCCCTGTTCATGGGAACGGAAAATTTCCATCTTTTACCACACAGCCCCGCCATCGGCCGTGTCACGTGGGACAGTCCTCCTGAACTGGATTTTGACGGTCAAAGGTTCAACAATCCCCGTTCGATCGGGGCGATGGAGGGTCATCCTGTTCAGACAAAAGTCGACGGCACATTGGACAGCCGAGCCGAGGACCATGTTTTTTTTCGTGCGTCCCCCAATCCGTTCAACGATTGCACAGCTATTCTTTTTACCTTGCGGCAGGAATCACCGGCCGAGATAAGAATTTATAATACCCTGGGACAGGTGATACAGGTCTTTCCACGGCAAAAATATGCACCGGGTAGGCACCGGTTGATATGGAATGCCCGACAATATACCAATGGACTCTATTTTGTCATCCTGGTAACGGACGATCGTATTGTATCGGAAAAGATCCTGCTGATAAAGTGAGATTCTTGACCGCGGTCAGAAAATTTAAAAAATCGTGTGGTGGCGGAGGTTCGGAGAAATAAAACGGGCATCAATCGATGCCCGTTTTAATTTTTTCAGTTACGATTAACGTCGTTGAGGTCTTCAAAGGCCTGTTTCAGACGTGTCACCATGGATTCTTCTCCGGAACGCAGCCATTTTCTCGGATCATAGTATTTTTTATTGGGTTGATCGGGTCCTTCCGGATTACCGAGCTGTCCCTGCAGATAGGCTTCGTACTTTTTATAATAATCCATCACGCCTTTCCACGTGGCCCATTGGGTGTCCGTATCGATATTCATCTTGATCACGCCGTAGGAAATCGCTTCGCGAATTTCCTCGCGCGACGATCCGGATCCTCCGTGGAACACAAAGTTAACCGGCTTGGGTCCTGTACCATATTTTTTCTCGATATATTTCTGCGAATTATCCAGAATCTTGGGTGTCAGCACCACATTGCCGGGTTTGTAAACACCGTGGACATTGCCAAATGCCGCGGCTATGGTAAAATTATCGCTGATTTTGCTCAGTCTTTCATATGCAAATGCCACTTCTTCAGGCTGGGTATAGAGGCGTTTGCTGTCGATATCCGAATGGTCGACGCCGTCTTCTTCTCCACCGGTCACACCCAGCTCGATCTCCAGCGTCATACCCAGATCGCTCATCTTTTTCAGATACTCTTCACAAGTGGCAATATTCTCTTCGATGGGCTCGACGGAGAGATCCAGCATGTGTGAACTGTACAACGGTTTTCCATAACTTTTGTAATGGCTTTTACCCGCTTCCAAAAGTCCATCGATCCACGGCAGCAATTTGCGTGCGGCATGGTCGGTGTGCAGGATCACGGGGATACCGTATTCCTCTGCTAAAATGTGAACATGCTTTGCACCGGCAATGGCACCGAGAATAGCTGATTTTTCGCCTTCGTTGGAAAGTGCCTTCCCGGCATTGAATGAAGCACCACCGTTGGAATATTGGATGATGACCGGCGATTTCACTGCCGCTGCTGCCTCCAGTACCGCACTGACGGAATTATTCCCGACAACATTCACGGCCGGTAAAGCGAATTTATTTTCTTTGGCAATTTTAAAGACTTTTTGCACATCATCACCGGTTATAACACCAGGCTTGACAACGTCTAACACTTTCATTATGATAACTCCTTCACTTTGGTATGATAAAGATTTTCTATTTTCATATAAACGCCTTTTATTATATTAAAAAAAATACAAAATTTCAACAAGAATATTGAGACAATGAACAATAGAATTTGTTAACTTTAGAAAAGACATACAATATCGTTTTTTTTGTTCACTGATTATGTCGTTTTTTTCCTTGAATAAATATTAAAAAGTATTAATATACAAAGTAAAAATTATCGAAAGGAGAATGTATGCCCCGCCTTTTTTATGTATTACTCGCGATTGTTTTACTCTTTATGGCCTGCCAACAACAGTCATCAAATCAAATCACCATAGCCGTCATTCCCAAAGGCACGACTGCACCGTTCTGGAACGCCGTCAAGGCCGGCGCCATTCAGGCGGCACAGGAACTTGGTGTAAAAATGTTATGGATGGGTCCTGAACTGGAGGACAATCGGCAGCAGCAGATTGCACTGGTGGATAACCAGGTCATGAACCAGGTTTCCGGTATCGTACTTGCTCCTTTGGATGAAAACGCTCTGCGCCGACCGGTAAGGTCGGCTGTCGACCGTGGAATTCCGGTTGTTATTATGGATTCCGGTCTTAAAGACGCCGAGGATATTTATTCCAGCTTTGTGGCTACCGATAACTATCTCGCAGGAAAACTCGCTGCTGAACATATGGGTGAAATACTGGAAGGTAAAGGCCGAATCGTTGTTTTGCGTTACCTTGAGGGTTCCGCCAGTACGGATAAGCGCGAAAACGGTTTTATGGAAGGTTTAAAGGCGTTTCCCGCCATGAAAATTATCAGCGATGAACAATATGGCGGACCGACAAAGGCAAAAGCACAACAGGTCAGTGAAAACATCATTATGCGCTTCCGTAACGATACAGGAGATGCCGGATTCGACGGCGCTTTTTGTCCGAACGGCGCGATGACATACGGCATGCTGCAGGCGCTCAAGCGTAGCAGATTACTGGAAAAAGTCCGGATTATCGGCATCGATGCGGATCCTGCGCTGGTAACCGCCCTGGAAAACCGTGAAGTTGCCGGTTTGGTGGTTCAAAATCCGATTAAAATAGGCTACCAAAGCGTAAAAACCATGTTTCAGGTTTTACAAGGACAAAATGTGGAGAAGAGGATCGATACCGGTGTTGTTTTTATATCGCCGGACGACCTGGCCAAACCCGATATCAAGGAATTGATATACCCGGATTTGGATAAATGGTTGAGCCAATATTGACACCGCCGCGTTTTGAAATGCGCGCCATTCACAAACGTTTTGGCGCGACCATCGCCCTGGACAATGTCAATTTTCGTGTCCATCCGGGCATGGTACATGCTCTCGTGGGTGAAAACGGCGCGGGAAAAAGTACGCTGATGAAAATATTGGCCGGAGCGTACAAACCGGACAGCGGCCGAATGTTTATCGACGGAATCCCTTTTTCACCGAAAAATCCAATGGACGCCCGGGCCAAAGGAATCGGAATGATCTATCAGGAACTGTCCCTTGCACGCCATCTGACAGTAGCCGAAAACATCTTCCTTGGCCGTGAACCGGTTCGATGGGGATGTTTGGATCAAAAAAAAATGCTCTGTTTGGCTACAGAAGCCCTAAAAATGCTGGGGCATGGCGACATTTCACCGAACGTCAAGACCGCTCTCCTGTCGGTGAGTGAAAAGCAAATCGTTGAAATCGCCCGTTCATTGGCCGCCGGTTGTCGCGTACTGGTATTCGACGAACCCACCAGCAGTTTGGGACAAAAGGATGTATTGCGATTGTTCGAGCTCATCAATCGGCTTAAGGGTCAGGGGTTGGCCGTGGTCTATATCTCGCATTTTTTAGAGGAAATCAGACAGGTAGCTGACAATGTAACAGTGCTGCGCGACGGTGCGGTGACCGGCACATCGCCTGTTAAGGATATTTCAGACGAGTCAATCATCAATATGATGGTGGGCAAAAAAGTCTCCGAGTTATATCCACGTACCACTCATAATACCGGCGAGATCGTGCTTTCAGTGAAAGGACTTTCAGGAAGCCGTTTACCCAGAGATACCGGACTCGAAATCCGGAAAGGTGAGATATTGGGAATTTTCGGACTGGTGGGAGCAGGACGTACGGAATTTGCACGTATTCTGTTTGGCCTCGATCCGGTAAAATCGGGTTCTATTAAAATCGGTTGTTTTTCCGGGCCATATGCACCCAAAAACCGCTGGGCACAGGGCGTAGGTTATCTCAGTGAAAACCGTAAGGAAGAGGGATTGGCGGTTCAACTCAGCATTGCGGATAACATCACCCTCTCCCGTCTGAAAAATATGGGACCATGGCACATCATTTTACAAGAAAGACAAAATAAAAAAGCTGATAAGTGGATTTCCGTCATGAACATCACCTGTCAGCACGCTCAACAAAAAGTCAGTCATCTATCCGGGGGAAATCAGCAGAAAGTGGCGTTGGCCAGACTGCTGCATCATGATGTTGACATTTTACTCCTGGACGAACCGACCAAGGGAATCGATGTTGCGTCAAAGGCGAAAATATATGAAATCCTCAGCGATCTCACCACTCAAAATAAATCGATCATGTTGATCAGCAGTTACCCGCCGGAACTGCTGGGCATATGCGATCGAATTGCCGTTATGTGTAAAGGAAAAATTGTAAAAGTAAAATCCGTACGTGAGTGGGAAAACCACCAACTGATGCTGGCGGCGACAGGACAGAGAGAAACGGCATGCAAATCAGAAAATTAATCGATCAGAGGTTTACCTGGAGCTGGTTGAACAAATTCGGGCCGTTTTTAGCGCTTTTACTGGTTTTTGGCTTTTTTGTGACCCTCAATGCTAAAATCGCCACGGCGACGGCGCTGGAAATCATCATGCAGCAATCGGTTATTGTGGGTATTGCCGCATTGGGAATGACTATGGTGATCATTACCGGCGGAATCGATCTATCCGCCGGTTCGAATATCGCCATGAGTTCTGTGGTTATTGCTCTGTTGTTGGACAGATTGGGGATTCCGCCGATTTATGCCGCTTTTACGGGCATACTCTCGGGACTTTTTTGGGGATTCGTCAACGGAATGTTGATCACGCGGCTCAGGCTGGTTCCGTTTATCGTGACATTGGGCACCCTTCTCATTGTCCGCGGTGCAGCCAAAGGCCTGGCCAACAACATGCCCATAACTGTAGGTGAAACCTGGCTCAGCAACCTGCTGGCCGCTCTGCCGGCCGGGAATAAATGGCTGCTTTTCCCCGCCGGTGCCTGGTTAATGATCGCACTGGCGGCCCTGGTTTCTCTTCTGTTGCAAGACACCCGCATAGGCCGGCATATTTTTGCCGTGGGTTCCAATGAACAAACGGCGCGTTTATGCGGTATAGCCGTTGGACGGATCAAACTGTTTGTATTTACGCTTGGCGGTGCTTTTGCGGGATTGGCCGGTGTCATGTTACTGTCATACCAGGAACAAGGTGATCCGGCAGGTGCAGTGGGAATGGAACTTGATATCATCGCTGCTGTGGTTATCGGCGGAGGCAGCCTGTCCGGCGGCGAGGGTTCGGTGGTCGGGAGCCTCATCGGCGCCATCATCATGACTGTTATCCGCACCGGCTGCCAGCTCAACGGATGGCCTACCTGGGTAACCCAACTGGTGACCGGCGTGGTGATTGTTGTTGCGGTTGCTGTGGATAATTTGAGGCACAGGAAAGCGGAGTAAAGGATCGGATTTAGGATGAGTAAGTATTGTTCCCATAGCCTTTTGGACTATCAAACAAACGCAACTGAGGATTCACATGTCCTTTACGCTGCGCGACATTGTGCAAGGAATTTTCTTCAACATCTTCATTCCCCCACTGATCCCATCCCGGTCTTGAAAACCGAGCAAATAATTCGAGATAAGGTCCAGGGGAGCAGTTTTCAACAATTTCATATAGTTCATCAGGTTTACGGGAATGTTCACGCTTACGTGAAGCCACAAGATTGACCTGGGTCCGGCCCGGCTGGAGAGTCCGCATCGCTCCACGTACACCAAACAGGACCAATTCAGTTACATTTCGAAAATAAAATCCCACACCACGCCCATCGGGACCTCCGTCTTTACGTATTTTAGACCATACAATATTGGTTTTATATGTAAATCCCCACTCTTGCATTACCTTCAGGCCATCTGCGAGCAGGGCGTTCGGCACCCACAAGTAAAGATGAGACTGGGCGGCGGCAATTTTATTTACCGGCAATTGCATAATCTCCTGAAGATTCATCGTTGGATATCTCAGCAATCGCTTATGTTCGGGCGCAACTTTGCCTGTTCGGTTTTGAAATTGCCAAGGCGGATCGGCAAGAATAGTTGCATAGGGGCCCTTTAATTTTTCAAGTAAATCCTCAGAAGGATTTTTTTCTGTTAATGCAAGAATTTGACTCATAATAACCACCTTTATTCAATGACAATTTCTCTTGGAAGACCAATAAGCAACAAAGGACATGGATTTCCAACCCCCCGATTCATTCGATCTTCTAGTTTTCGCCAATGCGTGGTTGCTTCTCCGAATTTATCAGACACAAAAGCGTGTGCCCAACCCTTTTCAAATGTTCCCTTAGATATTATTGTCTTCTCGATTATTTGAATTTGCCGGACTGTAGGATTGTAATATTTCTTCAATTCTTCAATATTCGTTATTTTTTTCGTGATCGCAAATTTTTCAATCAATTCACAAAAGGCATTTTGAAGTGATTGGCCACGAGTAATGATAACTCCGATTGAAATGACACCCTCAGCATGCAGACGTTTAAAATTATCCAAATCCCTATCATAAAACGGGTCCTTATTATTCCATTCAATTTCAAGGGCGATATTTCCACATGGTAAGCTTTTAATGTGATCAATTTCGTGAGAGATAAACTCCCTTTCCATGCCATCAACCAGTTTCTTTATTTCAAATTTATGTTTTTTCCAACCAAATGACTCAAGCGCTCTCCTCATTCTTTGTGTTAATTGACCCTCTCCACCGCCACCTCTTACTAACTCATCAACGGTAATAAATGTATCATGCAATATTTTTTCAAGATCGTTCACAGAAGATATCATATCATGTTTTAAAATAGCCTCGGCATGTTGCAGTGTGAGGATTTGAAAATTTTTTGCTTTTTATTTTTCAAACATTTTTGAGCTCTCCGCAACTATAACCTAATTTACAATTTTTCCAGAAAATTTCAATAGAAACTGTAATTTTTATAAAACCTTGTCTACACCAAATTTTTTCCGAACAATAATTACGGGTGCTTTAAAATCCAGTAATATCAATGTATTATCGCCATAACATCGTCTCCCATGACCATTTAAATTTCCTGAATATCAATCCTCCAACTTGTCATACCAGCTTTTCTTCAAAATAACCGAACAGACAATAAAAATCCCCGCTGTTACCATAACCGGTGTTTTTTCCTGGATGACGATATAAACGGGCATCGCCATCAAAAGGAACTGCCATACAATACCGATAACAACATTCAACATATCTCGCTTGAACGCACGATTTTCCGCAAAATCCGGATTTTCCGCACGAACCATTTGCAGCACGGGTTTCCAAAATCCCCATGGCCGAACTCTGGAATAAAACTTTTTCAATAGATCTTTACTTTCCGGTGCCGTCAGATAACTGGACAGGATACTCACACCCAGTGAAATGGCGAAAATAAACGGAAATCTGTAAATAGGTATCAGATCGCTGAAAATAAACGGAAAAATCAGGGCAGACACCAGACCGGACAGCATACCCGCAAAAAAGCCATAACCGTTAAATCGCCACCAATACCATTTCAACATATTCGGCGCCGCATAGCCGGCCCAAAGAGCGGAAACGATCCATCGTGTGATTTCATCAACGGATTCAATTATATATCCGAATCCAATTCCGACAATAACGACCACAGCGGATGCCAGGTAACTGACAAACACCAATTTTTTATCATCGGCGCGGGGATTGATATATCTTTTATAAATATCATTCACCACATAAGATGGCGCCACATTGACCATTGACGATGTTGTCGACATGAACGCAGCGAGTAAACCTGCAATCAGCAGTCCGGTCAGCCCGACGGGTACAAATCGGCTGATCGCCAGAGGCAAAACCAGTTCAAAATCGATATTATCCCCCATTTCAACCAGCCGGTTACTGAAAAACACCAAAACCAAAACCGTCAATCCGGCAATCATGAGATATCGTGGAAACATGAGAATAACAGAGTTTAAACCGCTCATTTTGGCCGCATCACGGGGGCTTCGATTGGCCAAAATCCTTTGCATGTCATGGCTGGGAATGGGACCGGCCGCACTGACCAAAAAGCCTTTAAACAGCATCATCATAAAAAATGCACCAAAAATGCTATAGCCGTCCTTGCCGATACGAGTTGCGGCGGAATCCATCATACCGGTCCAATCCAGGTCCAGTTTCCAGGTAAAAAAGACATTTCCCCAACCTTCCGGGGTTACGGCAGCCAAGGCCTCGGGAGAAACTTGATTAATGGCAATAACGGCAATAATAAACGATGCCACAGTCATAATGGCGAATTGCATAACATCCGTGGCCACCACACTGAACAGTCCGCCCTGGACCACATACAATCCGGTTATGATATACAGGATCAGGGCGTAGGTATTAGGCGACAAATTAAAAGGCAGAATAACAGCACAAAACTTGCCGATACCGATGAATCCGTAAGCCATAAATCCGATCACACTCACCAAGGCAAAAATTACAACAATGAGGTGGGACAAACGCGCACCGCGACCAGATCCAAAGCGGGTGCTCATCCACTCCGCCCCGGTCATGACGTTGGAACGCCGCAGCCAGACAGAGAGATAGACCATCATAAAAACCTGGTTGAACACCGGCCACATCCACGGCATCCACAGGCTTTTCAGTCCATAAACAAAGAGCAAAGACACCAGCCACATTGTACCGGAAACATCAAACATCCCCGATGCGTTCGAGATGCTCAGGATGTAAAAGGGCATATTTTTTCCACCGAGGAAATAAGCGTCCAGATTTTTCGCCGCCAGCCTGCGGAACCAGACACCGATAGAAAGAGTAACGGCAAAATAGGCAATAATAATACAGATATCGATAAAGTGAAGCTCCATAATCCGGCTCCATTGTTGTTGTCATTAATTCGCTAGAATATCACCAATATAATAAAAAAAATCAGCATAATGACACTTTTTTATGCCATAAATGTCACAATTCATAAAAAAAATAAAAAAGTAGTTGCTTTTTAATCCAGAATTTTTATATTTGAAATTGGACTTGATTTGATTTCTTGAGTGATTGAAAGTGAACCGGAGACTTCTTGATGGGAGCCGGGTGTACCTCTGGTGAGGAGGGGCACACAATAGGTGGGAGCACATAGAGGCTTGATCTTATTGGGGGTGTCTACACCGGAGGGGCACACAGTTCCTCATAGTAAAATGGAAAATTTTTAGCTATGAGGAGAAGAATGAGTTTTAAGAGGAACACAACACCGCGAGGGACGATCCACTCGAATTTGCATACCGAAGCTGTCCTGCAATCCAATATTCCCTGCTCCTTTTTCATTTCACAAATTACAAAAAGAAAGGCATTTGCTATTATTAACATCTGATTAATAATAGGTAAAATAATTTTGTCTACAGCAGCCGGTGACTCGGCAAAAGTTTTAACCGGCGACTGGGAATCCTAACTTGGAGAACAGCTTTTCCGGAAGGTGTTTTACTCCCGGAGGAGCCTTCTTAAAAAAATTTTTAAGGAGAGGGGAGTAAAATGATTAAAAAAGTGCTGTGGAGTGTCAGTACGATCGTATTGTTTATGATCGTTGTGGCAAATGCTGCACTTGTAGATCCTCTACTTGTGGAGGGGAACCCCAAATGTGCAGACATCACACTTGGAACAACAGAATTTAAAATCGAAGCAGAAGATCTTGTGTCCGGTAAGACCTACTCACTGGGTGACGGCCGGACGATTACCGTATCTGTAACGGAAACGCGAGACTCTGAAGATATTGTTTTCAACTGGTCTTCCAACTTTCCCATGAATACGGTCATCGTTAAAGGTAGTAACGGGGCAAATATCTATGATTACACGACCCTGCCCTATAACGTTCTATTAGATAGCGGTTTACATCCGCCCGAAAATGCCAGTGGAAAATGGGCGGCCATTTCTCATATCAATTTCTGTTACAAAAAAACGGAAACCCACCTAAAAATCATCAAGCAGGTGAATGGTGTCCTCGATACAGAGGCGAAGTTTGAGTTTCCGGTCACCAGGCCGGATAATACACAGGAAACGGTTTACGTTACGGTTCCTGCAGGAACAAATCCCAACGGATCATTCCAGATATTAACAATGCCGGGCCCGCATATTATCGACGAACAACCACATAGCGACTATGATCCCGTCGACAACCCCCACCGGGAAATTATGGTGGTCGGCGGTGGCACAACGACGGTTACTTTTACGAACAAACCCAAAGAAACCGAACAGGGGCTGAAAATTATTAAAATCATTCAGGGCACAACTGCCACTGAAGGAACCTTTGAATTTGAAGTCACAAAACCCGACGGTTCCAAGGAAACGGTCTATGTGACCGTACCCGCGGGAACGGATAACCAGGGTGAAATGACCATCAATACCGTCCCGGGAACCCACAACGTCAAAGAACAGCCCAAATCCGGCTGGGACCCGGTCGGGCCCGATGAAAAACAGGTCGAGGTTGTAGCCGGCGAAACTGCGGAAGTGACGTTTACGAACAAGCCAACGTCTCCTCCGGAACAAACAATAAAAATCATCAAAACAATCCTCGGCGACCTGGATCAACCGTTAACCATAGACTTTGAACTTGCGAAACCGGATGGCACAACGGAAATCGTACAGGTTACCGTACCGCCCGGCACCAATTCTTCCGGTTCCAATGAAGTCCCGACGCAGGCGGGTAAAAACACCGTCACTGAACCCGATATCCCGGGTTATAACCGTGTTTCTCCCAAAAGCGGTATTAAAATCGTTGATGTGCCCGTTGGCGGAACAGGAATTGCGGAATTTGTCAATGAAAAAGAACCTGAAATAGAAAAAATAGGCTGCGTAGACGGCTACTATTCAGACGGACGTGACCCGATGACACAGGAAAATATGGTCCTCAAAAACGTGGTCACTAATGAGCTCCGTTTCGATCGCATCAATCCGGCCAACGGATACTATAAATTCCACAAAGTGCCCCTGGGAACTTATATTGTATACCCCGAGGGTCACGAAGAAATGGCCAAGCAGGTGGTTGTATGGAAAATCGATCAAAGCCAATGCACAACGAGAAATTTTAGTTTTGTCCAGGGATGCCCGCCGGTGTTTGCCTGGTATCATGAAAATGATTTTAAAAGCGTCGAGCTGGATACGCCTCTGGTCGGATTCTACAATACGAGAGATCCGGTCATCTATGAGTACGACGTGCTTTTGGCGGAAAGACTCAACATCGATGCCTACCTCATTCGATTGGATGAACTCATGGAATCGGTGTGTGGCGACTCCTGTAATAAAGTATACAAAACATCCATCATCAAAGGCATCATGGAAAAAATTGAAAAATATATGGAATTCTTTCCGGATTTTCAACTGCGCGTGATCGCGGTCTGGGACCTCGAATATGGCGAACTGGAGGAAAATCTGGCCCTGTTCAAACTGTTGGCGGATTCAATTCTGACCCATCCGGCCTATTACGGTGTTACGGCGGGTGAACGGAAACCTATTTTTTTCCTGCAATCTCGCCTAACGGCACAACCAATGGAACTGCAGGCGTTTGCGCAACACTGGATATCGTTCCGTGAAATTGTGGACACTTATTTGTACCCGCATAAAATTACGATTTGCGTGGACATCGATCCTTTCCTGTCACCGGCGGCGGATTGGAACTCTATCAATCAATATGTGGATGCTATTTATCCACGACTGGATTTATCTGACTATTTCCAGGCTCCATGGCTGATCAACGGCCATGAAACAGGGTATCAATATCTGCAGAATTTTTACAAAACAATCAAACAGCTTGGATTAAAAATAGACGTAGGCTCTACGTGGCCGGGACATAACGATAAATTCTGGCATCCCCTGCATTATACTATCGATGCAAACGGAGACACGGTTTTTAACTATGTCGATAAACTCGAGGTAGCCGGTCAATTTCTGACGCAAGATTCCACATGGTTGCTGGCTTTTTCGTATTCACCTTCCTGGCTGATTATCGAATCCATGAACAATTATAACGAGGTCAGCAACATCAGTCCTTCTACCCTGTATAAAAACAAAGTGACAATGGATGCTTGGGAAAAAATCAACCGGCGCAAGGGTGATTGTTATATATGGGAAGGTAATGAAACCGCTTTGGAATTTTTATATCACTGGTACCGGGCGGTGAAATCGGGACGCTTTCACCAATCGATTATCGATAATTCCATAGAGTTATTTTTTATGGAAGAGTACGATGCGGCAATCGATCTCATTACACCGCTGCCGGATAATTTCGCTCTGCAATTCGACGGCGTTGATGATATCGTTCAAATCGCACACGATCCAAAGCTCAATATCCACGATCAAATGACCATTGAGTTCTGGATTGAAACAAGCAGTTCCACCCAATTCAACACCCGAATATTGGAGAAAGGTGTTTGGGATGAGTACTCTATGGGATTTTACGGCGCGACCGGCCGAATAGGCGGCGCCTTGCGAATTGACCTGAACGACAACAATTCACGAATGAAAACCCTCATCGGTCCGTCCAAAACACACATACAGGACAACACGTGGTATCATGTGGCCGCCACTTACGACGGTGCCAAGGCGAATTTATTCATCAACGGTGAGCTGGAAGTATCAAATCCTGCAAGTTTGAGTGCGCGCCGAGAAATCGGTGATTTAATCGTCGGTGCAGTTAAGAAGGCAACCGGTTATTCTTCTTTTTTCAAAGGTACAATAGACGACTTGCGTTTTTGGTCTATCGCCAAAACAGCCGCTCAGGTCAGGCAACAAATGTACAACGAATTGCTTGGCGATGAAGCCGGACTTGTCGCCTGTTACCAGTTCAACGAGGCGCAAGGTCAATTCGCCCACGATGAAACCGCCAACAAATTTGACGGTCAACTCGGAATCAGTGCAAATGCCGAGGCAAGCGATCCGCAGTGGGTTCTCAGCGATCGTCCGTACAGTAAATCAGGGAATACCAATTCCAACGAGGATAAAAAAATTGAATCCTATGAAATCAATTGGATTCCTCAAAAACCGCAATTGCTGCAGAATTATCCCAATCCATTCAACGCGCAAACCACCATCGAATACCATTTAAGTCAGGAGTCGACAGTCCTATTGACCATTTATGATGTCATGGGACGCAAAGTCACGATCCTGGTTCATGAAAGAAAGAATCCCGGCGAATACCGCGTGGATTGGAACACCACAGGTATACCCAGCGGTATTTATTTTTACAACATCAAGGCAGGCGATTTTGTGCAAACAAAGCGCCTTGTTTTGTTGAAATAGAACTTTTTGGTCCCTCTCCTATTACGGTTCTCCTTATGTAGATAGCGGCAGCTGGCGGGCTGCCGCTATTTTTTTCGGCACATCAACCACATCATAAACCCTATCAAAAATCGGCAAAACAGCTCTAACCGTTTGGTTTCCGCAGTATTTTCAGTGAAATAAAAAAATCATTATAATTTACGCCGTCCAGTTCCCGGGATAAAGCATATCCACACGACAAGACAGATTCAAGGACAAAAAAGTATTTCAGGGAAAGGTTAATCTGGCAACCCATACATATAAATTTTTGTTTTACAGGGTGGGTTAATAACAATTGAGAAAACAAAGACAAATAAATTTTTTCAGCATAAAACGTATTCAACGCCTTGCCCACATGAACAGGGGGCAATATATTTTCCACAGTCAACTTGGCGTAATCTCTCGTAACATACTGCCGGTAGGCGATCCCGGGAAAAGCCGCCACTTCCCGGAAAAGGTCAGAAGACCGGTCTTCAAGCAACCTGTTTCCAAAACCGCCAAAATAGGACAGACATGTGTATAAATTATCACCTGTTGTATAACCGCCGGATACACCCAAACGGAAATGGTTGTGCGGACGGAAAATCGGGAACACCACCTGAAAATCCATACCAAAAAACCGTGCTATTTGTACCGGCGGGTGGTCCGTCCGGCTATAACGGACATCCACGTTTACTTCAACCCCTTTCTCGTCATCCACACTGCCGATTGACTTGCGCATTTGACGGTGCTTGAAACGGGTTCCAAAACTGTATATTCTGCCCAGGGAAAGTTTTTGCTGTTCGTTGCCCGTATCGGTCAATCCTTCGCCGCAATGAAAATAAAACCATTGCTCACGTGTCGACGGCATATCCCACAACCACCGTTTTTTATACTCGATCAGTATATTTTCCCCCGGCTGGTTGACTTTTCTCTTGTTGACCAAATCGTAAAAAGAAGCGGGGGATTTTCTGGCCCTAAAAGTCAATATATCTTTATAGGTGTAACGGAACTCTAAATAAGGTGTACGCGGCGAAACCAGACCGGCATGCAATATAACCTGATGATAATACAGCGGATCGGCCATTTCGTAAAACAAACCGCCTGCCATTTTGCTTTGCAAGGCACCGATGGTCGGTATCAGACTGTTATGTTTTAGATGAAAAAGGCCATAATATCTTTTTACCGGTAAATCGGTAAACTTTTCCGTTTCATTGAATTGTATACGCCAATCCCGAACCTGTGGGTATTTTTCCACTACTTTTTGGCCTAAAAATTCAATTGCGGCAATACCGGAAACACGCTTTTCCGGGATGATACAAGATTGAAATCCCAAAGACGTGTACACAAAAGCAATCAGTCGTTCACCAGGAAGGCATACCGGATGAAATAGTCCTGTGTGAACATTACTCAGTGCCACAATAGTCGAGTCCGCTTGCTGGCGGCAAAAAATATTGGAAACGCCGGAAATACATGCATTCCAGTACAAGGTTTTACTGTCTGCGCTCCAGGAAGGATGTTCGGGATTACCTTCTGCTGAAATGACGGAATATAACAACCGTTTTTGTTTTAAAATTTGATCCAGTGACAAAACGATTATTTCCTGTGCGCCGCTTTCACGATGTAAAGTAGCGGCCAAACTTCGGCCGTCTGGTGAAATGGCAAGATGGGTTAAAATTATACCCGCATCAATAGTAAACAGAGGTAATATTTTATGATACGGGTAGGGAGAGGAGAAAAGCATGGAAAGACCGTTATGAATCCTGATGCCCCACAATGAGTGATTTTGCGGATGAATACAAAAGGAACCGAGCCGGGTATCACGCAAAACCAGCTTGTCCGAACCGGTTTTAACATCCACAGCCCATAAATCACGGAATCCCATGTCGTTTTGGGTGGTATAATAGAAAAAATCAAAATCCCGGTCAAATTTTTAAAATTTCAAAAATAACCTTTACTTTTTAATAAAAATTTATTACACTATAGAATAGAATTGTTTAGAATGTGTTAGGAATTAGACGCAGATCGGACTTTGGGAACCGGGAGAGCGAAGGGTGCGGAAGGGAACATGAAGGATTGTAAAATAGAATTTTTGGGTCCCTCTCCTATTACGGTTCTCCTTTTGTTAGATAGCGGCAGCTTGGCGGGCTGCCGTTATTATTTTATTTTCTGATAAGCTCATACCAATCGTATTCACACTGACGGAAGAGTTAAATTTCCATCAAAAAAATTTGTCAATAAAAAGTTGGCACGATTCTGTGTTTTTTAAATTGACAATACGCTAAAAATGCATTATCTTTGTAAAATATGAAAGCCCTTTAAATGATAACAAAAAATAAAAATATCCTGCATTATATAACATTCGCCCTCGTGATCGTGGTGATGGTATCCGTATGTTCGCCTGCACCGTAGGGATCGAAGATATTTGATAAATACAACCCCTGTCGGTGACTTTCCGGCAGGGGTTTTTTCTTTGTCCTTGTGGCCGGGTCACCGATCCGTCAAGAACAGAAATTAAAAAAAAAGGAAATTCATCATGCGTGTCAGCATAATTAAAGCAGGCTCCAACCGTAAACAAAGTTTAATTGAAGCACTGGATTATTTAGGTGGTCTCGATCGATTCGTGCTTGCAAACGACAGGATTATGCTCAAGCCAAATCTGAATGGTGTGGAAGGATGTACCGATATCGCACTGACCGAGGCCTTGCTGCGGCTTTTACTGGATAAAAACGCTCGAGTTGTCATCGCTGAATCGACTTTTGGTGATGCAAAAATGACGGATATGTTCTTTCTCAAGAGCGGCTATGCCGAGTTGGCCAAAAAATATAACGTAAAACTTTACAATCTGAACGCTTCGCAACCAATCAGGGTAAAAGTAAAAAATCCACAGATTACGGATTATTTGTATCTTGCACGTGAAATATTCGACACGGATAAAATAATTAATTTGCCCAATCTTAAAGTACACTATGCAACCGGAATTACGTTGGCTTTAAAAAACCTCAAGGGATTACTCGTGGGGTCCGAAAAGAAACGGTTTCACGATATCGGGCTGGACAAGGCCATTGTAGATCTGAACAACACCATCCGGCCGGATTTGACCATCGCCGATGCCATTTCATGCATGGAAGGCATGGGACCGCGCGGAGGAGACCTGGTTAAAATGAACCTGATCCTGGCCGGCCAAAACAGCGCGGC
>JAFGEC010000405.1 GCA_016931775.1 Candidatus Zhuqueibacterota bacterium
AAAAAAGACGGGTCATCGAGCTTTTTCCAGCACATATGTATTCTGTCGGAACGAATATTGCCATTTGCATAGCCGGTGGAAAAGTCCTGATCCGTTCTTAATTCATGCCGCAGGATCGCAGGAGTGTCTGACGGCATTCGCAGCGAATAGGCCGTCACCTCCGGTGATTCTTTGCTGCAGGTTAATACCATAAAGCATACACTGATCGACAGGATCAACATTTGTTTTTTCATAAATCCTCCCGGTTTCTTTTGATATGAATGAAAAATCAAAGATATGTTCTATTTACGAGTACAAAAAAAATTAACATATAAAATGATGTTTTTAACGCCCGTATTCATCAATCGCCGTATGGAAAACATAGACTATTCTAAATGAATTCGCTCATTTTTAAGCTGCGTCCCGTATTCACACTTCCAGGCCGATTTCCGTATATCATAGAATAAAAAATTCCCTGCAAATACGCAAGTGAAAAGTTAAAAAAGTATCACCCAAGATTTTGCGTCAATAATCATCCGCCACTTCCAGTTTATACCAGTTACCATCATAATGTGTCGATGCGTCGAATCCCGGATCTTGGCTTGCCTTGTACTCGCCCATTCCGTTTGTCCAGACGCTGTTATAGGTATTATCAAGCTTGATCATGTCCCTGGCGTAAGGATCCGAATAGGTTTCTTCGCTATATATATATTCCTGAAAGCTGTTTGAGATATTGTACTGACTGCTGCTTGAGTACCAATAGCCGTCATCGACAATATCTGAAGTTTCACTCAGTGTTTGACTGATCTGTTGATACCTGTTCTGACAGGAAGAAACCGAAACATTGCTATTCGCTCGCGCAGCCAAAATCACCTGCTGGTTATACCATGCAGCGAATTGACGGTGAGCCTCTGTCCATGCTTTATTCCATTTAAAGGAATTCAGTATCATCTGGACCTGGGGATTGTTCTCTTCAAGTGACGCAGGAACTTGCAGAACAACACATGAGGCGTTCCACATTTTGGTCTGTGTCATATATGCTTGCTCAAATGTACCGTTAAAAATAATTGTCACCGCACTGATGAATGGAACGCCGTTAAAATAATGGCGGATTCGAAACTCTCCTGCGAAAGCATAAGAATTCGCCGCGTTATTAAAGGTCTCTTTTCTTATTTTCGCAGCCACCTGAGACAAGTCTTTTTGTTCAACGATGGAGTATTCACCGATATAATTCATATAATTGGGAAGAATAATCTGTTCGAGATAATCCTGCAATTCCATGATATCCAAAATAACGTACCCGTGAGCCACACCGTATGTTTGATTGTGCATCATGTTATTGGAATAGAAAAACGAATGGCGGGGCAGGACATGCAGTTGTATGGAACCGTTCTGATTATGAATCGAAACCACCGGAAAGGCCTGGGGTGGCGCTTTCTGCCAGTCCCAGATGATCTCAGCAGAGAACTGCCAGTCATCTGGAATCAGGCATCGCGCCACTTCCATTCCGAATTGAGGATCATGAATTAAGTGCCGTGAGAGAGAGACTTCCCCGGAAGCCGAAGAGGTTTTATTTTGCTTCATGTTGTCTAAGAAATAATCCGCATCAGCCTGCATTTCTTCATCATCATATTCCTCTTCATCTCTTACCAGAACGTGCTCGCGAAATCTTGGGTCTTCCCATTTCTCAAGCTTGAAACTGTTTACCATCCGCATGAGAAAGATTTCCTGTATGTCAAAATAATCTTCGGTTGATGCGATACCGAAGAGTATTCCATATGAATTATCGAGATGACTTTCGATTCTGACCTTTAATTTCTTGCCCTGACGCATAAACATTTTAGTTAAAGTTACTTTTTCGACATCATCATCCGAAGTATCTATTTCAAACGGATCATCGTCTTTTACCAGTCCGATTCCGAGTTCCGGATGCGGGTGATCCAGAAAATCTGTGATCCACTCCGCTGCGGATTCCTGTTCTTCAGGAAAAGCAGGCTGAATAAATAGAAAACCGTCCTGTTGTGGGGATTTAACGATCAGACATTCGGAATCCGCGAGAGAAACAATCCAGTGTTCATACTTTTCGATAGAAAAACCGTACTCTTTGTTTTCATACACTGTGAGGCCTTTTTGTTTTCTCTCGGCATCCTCCCAGGATTTTTGTAGAATTTTGGAGACAGCATCAGATTGGGCTTTCAGCGCAGGTGCGAAGCTAATCACAGCGATCAGCAAAACCATATGACATTTTTTCAGTTTCATTTGTATCTCCTTGGAATAGAGGGACTATTTATCGCAGATGACATTCGATGATTCCTGTTTCCAAATTAGATTACTTTTGTAACGGCACATTTTTACCCGCTTTTCGGTGCTGTGACCTCCCAATGGTAACTTCTCCGGACTGTCGGATTTATTGTTTTACCTTATTCAGCGAATTTTTAAGTCCGAGCGGCACCTTTGTATTGTGTATTTTTTTAAGCAAATCGGTTCGGTTAAATCCAAACGTTTCGAATTTAAAAAATTAAAATCAAAATTCAATATTTTTTTGTACAGGAGGAGGTATTGAATATTTGCTTTTATTTTTTTGTTTTCGTATTATAAAGGCGATAAATATTTTACCTATTTAATCGGACATGAATCGATCAGACAAATCTGAAACACCAACTCTTTCACCAATAAAATGGCTGCTTGTCGTAGCCGGTGTGCTTTTTACAGGACTTGGTTTTATCGGCATTTTCATACCGTTATTGCCTACCACACCTTTTCTGCTGCTGGCTGCCGCCTGCTTCATGCGCAGTTCCAGGCGGCTATACGTCTGGTTGATAACCCACAAAATATTCGGTTATTTCATTTACAATTACCGTCATTACCATGCGATCACCTTGAAAACCAAGGCGGGGATACTCGTTATGTTATGGCTGACATTGGGGTACAGTTTTCTATTTGTCGTCACCCATCTTTTTTTGCGGGCGTTGTTACTGATTATAGGAATGGGTGTTACAATACATATTTTAAGCCTGAAAACACTGACGTCCGAAATGATGGAAAGGGATAAGCAAATTTTCGAGAAAAAATATACGGAGCAGCCGTAATATGCGTATTTTTTAAAGCTGGAACAGCCACTCTTGGAGGACAAAAAACATCGATGCTATGTACGATTAAACGGCGTCGTGCTTTGAGAAAATCCCCACGCCGTAATTACAATTTCTGCAAATATCGATGGAATGGCGGTTTTTAAGCATGCGGGTGCGGAATGCCATATATTTGGGCGACTTCCATATATCGGTAAAAGTAACACCATTTGCGATGTTTCCCATAACGTATTTACCGTTTTTATCAAAACAGCACGGCACCACGGGACCGTCCCAATCCACCAGGGTCGTCAACCAAAGGCGCGGGCAGGCGCCGGTTCCGCGCTTGACCGATAATCCGTTTTCGTTCAAATCATACCGGCGGTACTTTTTTTCTTCCGGCAGCCATTCACGGGCTTCTTCTACGGTCATCACCTGGGTTGTTTTAATCAGTAACCGGTCTACACCCAATTCTTTTGCCAGTTTTTTTAC
>JAFGEC010000406.1 GCA_016931775.1 Candidatus Zhuqueibacterota bacterium
CATATCAAACTTTCAGAGTGGGATGTTGAACTGGATCAGCATCCGGATTTGGGATTACGGCAGACTCTTTATGATCAGATTCGTGCTTGTAATGCGGAATTCGGCCGATATATCGAATATAACTATGGTGATTGGCTTTGGTCTGATCAGCGCCCCCCCCTTTCGGTAGACATCATTACAAATTATGTTTTGCCTCATGTGGAAAACGGAAAAAATACCGTTCTTTTAATAATAGATAATTTACGATTCGACCAGTGGTTAATCGTCGAACCACTTTTACGTTCTTATTTTTTAGTTAACCGCGACTATTACTATTCTATTTTGCCGACTGCCACCCCGTATTCGCGCAATTCAATTTTTAGCGGTGTTTTCCCCGGCGAATTGGCGAAAATGCTGCCCGATCTTTGGAATTCTGGTGATGAAGAGGATGATAGCAGTCTGAACAAACACGAATTGGATCTGCTCGAATCGTTACTTTTCCGTAAAAAAATCAATCTAAAGCCAGGTCCGAAATACGCAAAAATTCTCGATGTACAGGAATCTCGAAATATTTCACGGCATATTCATGAGTACGCCAATGTCCCTCTTGCGGCTTTAGTCGTTAATTTTGTCGATATTCTGGCACATACACGAAGTTCATCCGATCTCATAAAGGAGATGATACCCAACGAAGCGGCCTTCCGCTCCATGACGCGCTCGTGGTTTGAGCATTCTCCTCTTTATGATGCATTACGATATCTTGCGGAAAACCGAAACACCGTCATCGTCACATCAGATCATGGGAGCATACGCGGAATTCGGGGTGCGAAAGTAATCGGTGACCGGCAAACTTCCACAAGCTTGCGTTATAAATACGGCCGCAATCTCAAGGTAAATTTAAAAAATGCCATGTTTATAAAAGATCCTGCTAAATACAAGCTACCTGTACGTGGTGTCAATACCAACTACATTATTGCTAAAGAGGACTTTTATTTTGTATATCCGACAAATTATCATTATTACTTGAACTATTATGCAGACAGTTTTCAGCACGGCGGTATTTCATTACAGGAAATGATTTTACCGGTTATTACATTGGAAGCAAAATGAGCAGGTGGCATTATTTCTCAAAATGAAGAAAAAATCATTGCTTTTTTTGAGCAGCAGGGCATACTAAAGGTGGAATTGGAGACTCATAACCATGCGGAGACAATTCTGGCAGGTCAGACGATTGCCCTAAAAATCGAATCCGGCGCGATATTCTGTTTCTTTGGCGATCTTGGCAGTGGAAAAACGACACTCATTAAGGGTATTTGCCGGGGATTACACGTGACCGATTGGGTTACGAGTCCGACATTTACATTGATCAACGAATATCAAGGACGCTTGCCGGTATTTCATTTCGACTTTTGCCGTATGAACAGTTTAATGGATTTAGCCGATCTTGGAGTTGAAGAATACTTTGAAAGAGACGGTGTCTGCTTGATTGAATGGCCTGAAATTATTGAAAATTTATTGCCTAAGAATTTTATTCGCTTTTCTTTGAATATGACGTTTCAATCCGGTTATGATAACTTTCGTACGATTACAATAAAGAGACCTGATTTTTGACTGTATTGGGAATGACAACGGCGACACAGACATGTAGTATCGCTTTGGTAAAAGACGAGATACTGATTGGCGAATATCGACTGAATGTTCGAAATATTCATGCCAGGTGGATTGTGGGAGCAATTGA
The DNA here is from genome assembly GCA_016931775.1 of Candidatus Zhuqueibacterota bacterium. Taxonomy (GTDB): domain Bacteria; phylum Zhuqueibacterota; class Zhuqueibacteria; order Residuimicrobiales; family JAFGEC01; genus JAFGEC01. The sequence goes on from JAFGEC010000406.1 coordinate 1,718, forward strand.
CCATTTATGTGCCAGTACAGAAATATCGATTAAATCCTTGGAAGGTATCGCGGTGGCAATCGGACCTGGTTCGTTTACCGGTCTGCGCATCGGATTGTCGGTCGCCAAGGGACTGTCATTTCAGCTGCCTGTGCGATTTACAGGAGTGAATACCTTGCAGGCACTGGCCGTCCAAACACCGATACTCAACGGAAATATTTGCGCGCTGATCAAATCACGTAAAAATGAATATTATGCGGCAAAATACCATAAAACCGAAGCAAAACTCAAACTGAATGGTGATATCCAAGTGCTGCAAACGCATGAATTGCAGACGTTTATTACCGACGATACATGGATTGCAGGCTTAATTGATAAAGATATAGAAACTATTTTTGCTCATCACAAGGTCTATTTTGTACCGCCGGTTTATAATGAACCCACCGGATATTCGATTGCGATGCTGGGATATGAACAGATACAGGTAAATATATTACATGATATTCAGACTGTAGAACCCATGTATTTTCAGGATTTTATTGCTAAGAAGCAAAGGCAGTGATTTCGTGAGTGAGTACGAATTTAAGCTCAACGATGGAAAAAAGCTGATCCTAAGACCGTTACGTTCCGAAGATCTGGATCAGGTATGCGAAATGGAACGACTGATATTTGAATCGCCATGGACGAGACTGTCTTTTGAAAAAGAGATAGATTCCTGTTTTTCACACTCTTTTGTTGTGATTGATGTTAAAATCATTGCTTATATCATCACTTGGATCATCAGAGACGAGTTGCATATTGCCAATGTTGCGGTTCATCCCAGCTACAGACGCTACGGTATTGCGACTCGAATGTTGAATTTTGTGACGGAAAGAGCAAGGCAGTCCAACTGTCGATTGGTTTTGCTTGAGGTGAGAAAAAGCAACAGACAAGCTATCAGACTTTACAAACAATTGGGTTTTAAAATTGATGGTGTACGGAAAGGCTATTACGAGCAACAAAATGAAGATGCTCTTTTAATGAGTTATGTAATGAACCAATGATAATGGAGATATTATGGCCTGGTTTAAACGCGTAAAAAAAAGCCTGACACCGCAGGCAAAAAAAGATGTTCCTGATGGGTTGTGGATAAAATGTGACAAATGTGGAGAAATTTTATATCAAAAAGAACTGGCCGCCAATGCTTCCGTCTGTATGAAATGTGATTATCACTTCCGCATCACCAGTCCCGATTACATAAGCATTCTGGCTGATCAAAACACTTGGGATGAGTTCAATGCGCATATTACATCTGTGGATACACTTAAATTTAAAGATACCAAAAGATATGCCGACCGGCTCAAGGAATCGCGACAAAAAACAGGATTAAATGAAGCGGTTCGCACGGGTACGTGTAATCTAAACAATATACCCGTCGTTTTGGCAGTCATGGATTTTCGTTTTATCGGCGGCAGTATGGGATCGGTGGTGGGGGAAAAAATCGCTCGGGCAACGGACGTCGCACTGACGAAAAATTTTCCACTCATCATCGTTTCCGCTTCGGGTGGTGCGCGTATGCAGGAATCTGCGCTTTCACTGATGCAAATGGCTAAAACATCCGCCCGGTTGGCCATGCTCTCGGATGCAAAAATTCCTTATATTTCCGTCCTGACCCATCCAACCACCGGAGGGGTAACGGCTTCATATGCCATGCTCGGTGATATCATTATCGCCGAGCCAGGAGCACTCATCGGTTTTGCCGGGGCACGAGTCATCAAGGAGACCATCGGTCAAGATTTACCTGATGGCTTTCAACGGTCAGAATTTTTACTCGAACATGGATTTGTCGATGTTATATCACATCGAAAGCAACTCAAACAAAACTTGACACGAATTTTAGACTTTTTCCCCCAAGGCAAGCGGTATGATAATCTGAAAAAAGTCACAGAAAATGAACAATAAAGGCAATTAAGCGTTGAACATATTATTGACCAATGACGACGGTATCAATGCACCCGGTTTAGCAGCCCTTGTTCAGGAAATGTCGAAAATCGGTCAGGTTACAGTGGTGGCACCGGCAACCGAAATGAGCGCCGTGGGCCACGCCATCACCCTGAGCGATCCACTTAGAGTTACCCGAGTGGAAAAGGGGCCTTCCTTTCACGGTTTTGCGGTGAGCGGAACCCCGGCGGATTGTGTGAAAATCGCATACTGGGCACTATTAGGCGAGCACGAAAAACCAAATCTGCTCATATCGGGTATAAATTTGGGTTCCAATTCTGGAATCAATACCATTTATTCGGGCACTGTATCGGCTGCAACAGAGGGCGCGATATTAGGAATCCCCTCTTTTGCTATTTCCCTGGCTACTTATACCAATCCCGATTTTTCTTTTGCCGCCCGGTTTGCGCGGCAATTGGCTCGTCATGAATTGGTTTACCGGTTGCCCAAAAGTGTTTTTTTGAATGTCAATATACCGGCCGTGCCGGAAGGACAAATCAAAGGCGTGCAGTATACACGCCAGGGATTGGATGGTTATGTGGAAGAATTTCAGGTACGTAAGGATCCAAGAAATATTGATTATTACTGGTTAACCGGTGAAAAAAAAGAGATCGAAAAAGGTATGGATGTTGACGACAATGCAATACGCGACAATAAAATTTCCATTACACCTGTACATTATGATCTGACATGTTACGACGTACTCAAAGAACTGCAAAAAATGGAATTTAATCTTGGTGATTCATTATGAAGCATAACGAACTTTTACTCGTACTTGATTTTGGTTCACAGTATACTCAGCTCATTGCTCGAAGAATCCGAGAGTCCGGGGTTTACTCGGAAATAAAACCGTATGATGTGGATCCCGGGATAATAAAAAAAATGCAGCCGCGGGGAATCATTTTATCGGGTGGTCCATCTTCCGTTTATGCCAATGATGCTCCCCTTCCTTCATCTGACATTTTTCAACTCGATTGTCCTATACTCGGGATTTGTTATGGACTGCAGGTCATCGCTTTTCTTCATGGAGGTCAGGTGGATTCCGCCTTCCGCAGGGAGTACGGCCGGGCTGATCTTTTCATCGACAACGCCACGGATCTGTTTCAAGATATGGACTCCCCTCAAACGGTCTGGATGAGTCATGGCGATCATTTAACCCAATTGCCTTCAGATTACATGGTTATCGGACATACCGAAAATGCTCCCATTGCTGCCATAAAACATTTTTCTAAACCGGTTTTCGGCATTCAATTCCATCCGGAGGTCGTGCATACGATTAATGGGGAAAAGATATTAAAAAACTTTGTATATAATATTTGCGGTTGCAAAGGTGACTGGAATCCTTCATCCTTTATTGAGACCACTGTTCTAGAAATAAAAGACAAACTTGGGGATCAATCGGCCTTGTGCGCTTTAAGTGGGGGCGTCGATTCCACTGTGGCTGCATATCTTGTGGGCCGCGCCATTGGAGCAAAGTTAACCTGTGTTTTTGTAGATACCGGAATGTTACGTCAGGATGAAGTTCGTCAGGTTACCGAGTTCTACCAAAAAGCGGATTTTAATTTTCGCCTCGTTTCAGCAGGTGATAAATTTTTATCCGAATTGCAGGATGTAATCGATCCGGAACAAAAACGAAAAATCATCGGTAATACATTTATACGCATCTTTGAACAACAAGCCGATCAGTTGGGGAACATCCATTTCCTGATTCAGGGGACTCTTTACCCTGATGTAATAGAAAGCATATCCACCCGCGGTCCGTCAGCAACCATAAAGACCCACCATAATGTGGGTGGATTACCGGAAAAAATGAATCTTTCGCTCATCGAACCGTTAAGAGAACTATTCAAGGATGAAGTGAGAAAGGTGGGCCGCGAACTGGGGATTCCTGATTATATCGTCGGCCGCCACCCTTTTCCAGGTCCGGGATTAGCTGTTCGAATATTAGGGCAAATTACACAACAGCGATTAGATATTCTGCGGCCGGCTGACAAAATTTTTATCGAAGAGTTGTACAAGAACAACCTGTACGATAAAATCTGGCAGGCATTTGCCGTTTTGCTGCCGATTCAGACCGTCGGTGTCATGGGCGATGAACGTACATATGAAAATGTCATTGCTCTTCGTGCCGTAACCAGTATGGATGGGATGACGGCTGATTGGGCGGAAATCCCAAATGCAGTTTTAGCTAAAATATCCAATCGTATTATTAATGAAGTCAAAGGTGTGAATCGGGTGGTATATGATATCAGTTCAAAGCCACCGAGCACGATCGAATGGGAATAAAAAAAGAGGTTTAATATGTGTGGTATCGTTGGTTATATCGGTTACCAGGCAGCCGTCCCGATTTTATTTAATGGACTGAGACGGTTGGAATATCGTGGATATGATTCTGCAGGATTTGCCGTACTGAATTCTCACGGCCTAAAAATACGAAAACGTCCGGGTAAAATCAGCCAATTAAAGGATTTGCTGAATGATACGGCTTTAACGGGAACGATCGGCATCGGCCATACCAGATGGGCGACGCACGGTGAACCGAATCAGGTCAATGCCCATCCTCATACGGATTGCAGCGGCAGGTTAGCTTTGGTACATAACGGTATCATTGAAAACTATTCCGCTTTGCGAAAAGATCTGATAGCCAAAGGCCATGTCTTTAAATCCGAAACGGATACGGAAACACTGTGCCATCTGTTCGAAGAATATATAAAAACCGGTTGTAGCCTTGAAGCGGCGGTTCGAAAAGGATTAGGACAGGTTGTGGGGACATACGGTCTTGTCGTTATTTCGGCGGATGAACCGGATTGTATTATTGCTGCCAGAAAAGGCAGTCCATTGGTTATCGGACACGGTAAAAATGAATACCTTATAGCGTCCGATACTGCACCGTTGATTGCCCATACATCCGACGTCACATTTCTGGACGATGGTGAAGTCGCTATTCTTCATAACGGTAGTGTCGTTGTAAAAAGCATTGATGACAGGATCGTTGAAAAATGTGTCGAAGTTGTCGATACCGACATCAGCCAGATAGAGAAAGGCGGATATGCCCATTTTATGCTGAAAGAGATTATGGAACAACCGCAAACCTTAATGGATACCATGCGTGGCCGATTGTTGATGGAAGAAGGAACAGCAAGATTGGGAGGGATTCAAAAAGACATCGACTCCCTCCTGTTCGCCAGGAGACTGGTTTTAACCGCTTGTGGAACATCCTGGCACGCCGGTTTAATTGGGGAATATATGTTTGAAGAATTGGTAGGTATTCCGGTAGAAGTGGAATATGCATCGGAATTCCGGTACAGGGATCCCATATTGGGCAGTGATTCTGTTGTTATCGCCATCAGCCAATCCGGCGAAACCGCAGACACGCTGGCGGCAATTCGCGAAGCAAAAAGAAAACGCAGTAAAGTTTTTGGTATTTGTAATGTGGTCGGATCGTCCATTGCACGGGAAACCGATGCCGGAGTCTATCTTCACGCCGGCCCGGAAATCGGCGTAGCGTCAACCAAGGCATTTACTTCACAAGTACTGGTGCTTTCAATAATGACTTTATTGCTGGGCAGAGTGCGTACCTTGTCATCTATCCGCGGACGTGAAATTGTGCAGGAAATAAAAAGGATACCCGAAAAAGTATCTCAGGTTCTTGAAAATAGAGAACAGGTCAAAGCAATAGCCGAGGAATACAAGGATATGCGGAATTTTCTTTACCTGGGGCGTGGTTACAATTTTCCGGTTGCATTGGAGGGGGCCCTGAAATTAAAGGAAATTTCTTACATTCACGCCGAAGGTTACCCCGCTGCGGAGATGAAACATGGACCCATCGCACTCATTGATAAAGCTATGCCGGTCGTTTTTATTGCAACGCAGGATTCCGTATATGATAAAATTCTCAGTAATATTGAAGAGGTGAAGGCGCGACAGGGACGCGTCATTGCTATTGCTACCGAAGGAGACGCAGAAATTCAAAAACTGGCTGATAATGTCATTTATGTACCCAAAACGATAGAGATGCTCAATCCTCTGGTAACGATAATTCCATTGCAGCTGCTGGCTTATTATATCGCTGTATTTCGTAAATGCGATATTGACCAACCCCGAAATCTGGCGAAAAGTGTTACGGTTGAATAACATCTAGCAGGAGGTTTGCTTTGACACCCGAAAGAAAAGTCGTATCAAGCTTATTGTTTGTCTTCGTTATTTCAGCGTTTTGTTTTTCACAATCCAGCGACACAAGTACATTGTACGATACGGGCGTGATGATGTTGAGAAACGGTTCATACGAACAGGCCCGCCTTGAGTTCATCAAACTGATATCACATCCGGAACCGAACCCGCGTTTAACATCGGGATATTTTTTACTCGCCAAAACATGTCTTCATCTGGATAAAAATATCGAAACGGCCAGTTATGCACAAAAGTTAATCAACGATTTTCCCGATAGCCGATACCGTGCCCACGCCCATTATCTCATCGCCTGTTCGAAATATAATCTCAACCTGCTGAATGAAGCGATGGTGCATCTTGCATTTGCAGTTGAATATTCAAACGAGGAACAGTTTGATCAGTATTGTAACGAATTTGCATCGGTATTAACTTCTTATGAGGTGAATCCCGCAAAATTACATGTTTTTTATGACACATATCCATGGACACGGGCGAAATCTTATCTTGCATTGTGGATCGCTCAAAGCTACTATTATGGCGGCGAATCGAAAAAGGGGTTGGCCGTTTTGGAGGATATGGAAGAAAACAACATAACCGAAGATGCTATTGCACAAAAGCGCCAGTTACGGGAAAAACTAATCCGTTTGGTACCTGTGGTAAAAATCGGCATTATTTTACCTTTAAGCGGTCTTTTTACAGCGGAAGCGAACGATATGCTGACAGGCATCGGATTTGCACTTTCCGAAAGAAAAATACAACGTACTCAAATTGAACTATACGTCGAAGATTCAAAAGGAACCACCGTCGGTACTGTACAATCCACTTTCGATCTTTTGGGTCATAACATGACACTGCTGTTCGGCGAATTAGAGGGTAATAAATCGGCAACCATCGCAGGCCTGACATCACAAAATAATGTCCCGCTCATTGTGCCCGTCGCAACAGATAACGGAATAGCTTCCATCGGGAAATTTATTTTTCAGGCCAATAACAATTTGGAAATACGGGGAGCAACTCTGGCGGAATATGCATTTAACTATTTAAAAATGCGTACCTTTGCCACCATGGCACCGGCGGATGATTATGGTTATGCACTGACTGATGCTTTTACTCAAAAAATCGACCAGCTCGGCGGACAAATTATTTCCCAGCAATGGTATTATCCCGGTACGCAGGATGTGGGAAAACAGTTCGATGCCATTCGTCTAGCCGGTTTCCGTACGTCCGTGCGTGACTCCCTGCGTGCAATCGGTCTTTCCTCCGAAACCCTAACAGTGGATTCAATTATTACCCGCCGTGATTTGTATCTAAAATCGGAAACGGAAGATAATACCGGTTTAATCGATACACGGGATATACCGGTCACTTCCGTTGACGGCTTTTTTATGCCGATTTACGAGGAAGATATTTCCTTTATTGTCCCCCAATTTGCTTTATCGAACATCCAAGCCAGGCTATTGGGGGCGGATTACTGGAATAATTTGGAAATTTTACGAAAACAGCGCCGGTATGTCAATGGTGTCGTTTTTGCATCGGGTAATTATATTTCTGATATCGACATTCTTTACCGGAATTTTGAAAATAAATACCGTGTGGCCACAAAACGTTCACCGGGAATTATGTCAGTGTATGGGTATAATGTAATGAATGTTCTGCTGCAAGCTATTGACAGCGGCAATGTGACTCGTGAATCAATTGTAGAATATTTGAACAGCATGCCGAACTATTCAGGAATCGGCGGTGAAATTTCTTTTGTCAATGGCGGACGCGTCAATACGGCGGTGAATATTCTGGAATTCCGTGACGGTAATTTGCGATTGATAAAATAAAAAATCCGGTTTCCTAAAAAAAGGAAACCGGATTGTAAAATTTGTGGAATATTAAAGATACACTCTACTTGTTTAAAAACCCATCAAATAACTTATCATGAGTCTAAAATCCGGAGCACCGTCATCCAGGCCGATGCCCAATGCACCTCTAACCCGACCGCTGCCTTGCAGTTTGTAATCCACGCCACCACTCAGCATCATATAGTCATATTCGGTTTTTAAATGCAATTCACCAATGATGTTTAATTTATCGCTTTGCGGGTAAATAACACCGCCGCCGATAACGAAAGCATTTTCGTATTCGGTTTTCTCTTCAGGTTCTTTGACACCTACCGGAATACCGTTTTCATATATGAGACCACCACCTTCATACTTCGTCGTCTCCATAAAATCCAATCCCAGCGTACCGACGATAATCATTCCGCCTTCAAGTGCGTGCCGAACCGCCCCAAAAGCACCAAAATTTAGGTTACCTTGACCTATTTTTTCATCACCTACGGGAAGAGTTACAAATCCACCGGCGGCAATTTTGGTTGGACCGGGCACCACGAGATAACGTCCTGACACAAGAATATCCGAAATACCCGATTCGCCGTCACCTTCGTCCGGACTCCAATTCAAAAAAGAAAGTGCTGCGTTCACTTCCAGTTCAGGCATGACAGCCATTCCACCCTGTACTCCGATTCCCATCGTTGAAACATACTCGTAACTGCTGTAGTCCAATCCGGCTTCTCCATAAGGAGCTGTTGTGATTGTTGCATCCCGCATGAAACCCTGGAAAAGATGAACGTCATCACCGGCATCCTGTGTAAATCCGAATCCGGCAACCATTAAAACTGTAAATACTACGAGCAATGTTCGGGACATAGCCTACCTCCAATTTAATTATTTTGTTGATTTTTAATGAATTTTCATCTAAGTTTACTATTAAATTTTAACATTGTCAAGTAAGAAATTATTCCAATGGCAAAAATATTCTTGAGATTGATATTCATCACGTTGTTCGTAACAACAATATGCTATGCCATAGAACCTCTGCAAGGTATCGGTATGCAGGTCGGCATCATTTTCCCTGAAGTTGATATTCAACAGCCGGTAGATTTTATGCTCAGAGGGCAACATGGAACGCTCAGTAAAGATATCCATTTGGATAGCTATTTGTCCTATTGGTCGAACCGCAACACGGAAACCGACAGTTTGTCTAAAAAGTGGTCTGTCCTTCAAATGGGTACGTTGTTCAAATATTTTATCTTTCAAGATCAAAAACTGTCCGTATATTCCGGCGGTGGTGTCAGCCTGCAATGGCGTCAATTGTCTTTTGAAAATGATAAAAAATCAGATTCAAAATGGAGTTTAGCCCTGCAGTTTTTATGTGGTTGTGAGATTCCTCTGCATGAAAAAATCAATGGCGTTGTGGAAATAGAGTATTCAATCGATGGAATTGATTTTTGGGCGGTTACAGCCGGAATGAACTATAAATTTTAATTCATCAATAGAGGAGACCATTGTGAATGTTGGACAGGCGGCTTTTCTTGGCGTTATTCAGGGTTTAACAGAGTTTTTACCGGTAAGCAGTTCAGGGCATCTTGTGTTGGGGGAGACATTACTCGGCATAAAGGAGCAAGATATTACATTCGAGATTTTTGTCCATTTCGGCACCTTGCTGGCCGTTATTACTGTATTCTACAAAGATATTTTGAATATTATTCTTGCATTTTTTTCCCGTCAAATCTTTTCCCCTGGCTTTTCGGACTATTATCGTAAAAATGCAGATTTTCGGCTGGCAATTTATTTAATTATCGGCACGATACCGGCGGTTTTTGTCGGATTGTTGTTTAAGGATCAAATTGAACAGCTTTTTCAGGATCCACGTCTTGTGTGCGCAATGCTAATTGTAACCGGCTTTATTCTTTTGAGTTCACTGATCACACACCGGTCGAGCAAGGAATTGGGCATTTTCAATACAGTGATTATCGGTATTGCACAGGCATTCGCAATATTGCCGGGCATTTCTCGTTCCGGTTCAACGATCGTAACGGGATTGCACCTGAAATTGAACCCACTGCAGGCAGCTCGTTTTTCCTTTCTATTATCCATCCCTGCTATTTTAGGTGCCACTCTGCTGGAAATTGTCGGGATCATCCATAATGGTATTTCAATAGAAAATTTTCTCGCTCTGGCTGCGGGTACCATTGCTGCTTATATATCTGGATATATCGCCATCGAATCCTTATTGAGTATTATTCGCAAAGGCAAGTTGTATCTGTTTTCGCCGTATTGTATTCTGCTCGGAGTTACGGGACTCTTACTGTTAAAATAATACTGGGGATGATTATTGATGGCCGGAAAAGAATATTTTTCATCCAGGTGGTCGCTTATTCTTGCCGCTTTAGGAATGGTCGTCGGCACGGGTAATATTTGGCGTTTCCCACGCATTGTTGCCCGTAACGGCGGAGGTGCTTTTATTATTGTTTGGTTTTTGTTTTTATTCCTCTGGTCGATACCGCTGCTGATTATAGAATTCACAATGGGCAAGTCCACCAGAAAAGGGAGTATCGGAGCTTTCGGCACACTGCTCTCCCCCGGCTATTCATGGATGGGCACATTTGTCTTTGTATGTACTGCAGCAATTATGTTTTATTATTCCGTGGTCATGGGATGGTGTTTACGTTTTCTCTACGATTCTGTAATCAACGCTTCGTTTTTGACGGATCCAAATTCGGTCTGGAATAGCTTTGTGGGCTCCGGTTGGCAACCGTTATTATTTCATTTTATAGCCATATCCACCGGCTCGTTTATTGTATTCCGCGGCATTAAGGGTGGAATCGAAAAAGCCAATAATATTCTTATTCCGTTACTATTGATATTATTGGTCATTGCGGCGATTCGGGCGCTCACTCTTCCGGGCGCAGCGAAAGGCTTGGATTTTTTTTTCGCACCCGATTGGCGGGCTTTGAGCCGGTTTAATGTTTGGCTAGATGCCCTGACCCAATCAGCATGGTCGACCGGCGCCGGATGGGGCCTTATTCTTACATATGCTGTTTACATGCGGCAGAAGGAAGATATTGTTCTCAACAGTTTTATCGCCGGATTGGGTAATAATGCCGCCTCCATCCTGGTTGGCTTGTCTGTTTTTCCAGCTGTTTTTGCCCTGGCGCCTCAACTAGGACTTGATCCCAATCAAGTTGTTCTTACACCCGGGCCTGCAAACACAGGACTTGCCTTTATCTGGATGCCGAGATTGTTCGCTCAAATGACGGGACGTCATTTTTTTATTGTTCTGTTTTTTTTATCTTTATCTATCGCCGCTCTAACCTCGCTTATCGCCATGCTTGAGCTGGCCGTTCGAAATCTATTGGATTTGGGTTTTTCTCGTAAAAAATCGATCCTTTTTATCTGGTGTTTCAGCTTTGTACTCGGAACGCCTTCAGCGCTATCCTTAAATTTCTTCAATAATCAGGACTGGGTGTGGAGCCTCGGTTTAATGGTCAGTGGTATATTTTTTATCACCGCTGTTTTAAAATACGGTCCCGGTAAATTTCGAAAAATATTGATTAACATTAAAGACAACGATCTGAACCTTGGAAAATGGTTTGAATATTTTGTCATATTGGTTCTCCCCGCTGAGTTTATTTTGCTGCTAGGCTGGTGGTTTTACCAGTCCATTGTAAAATTTGAACCGCACGGATGGTGGCATCCCTTTCGGATTTACAGCGTTGGTACTTGCCTGGCTCAATGGGGTATTGTATTAATATGTGCAATATTACTGAACAAAATTTTTGCCGGTAGAATAATACCTGGCGGAAAAAATGAACACTTTTTTAAGGCTCAGCCATGAAAACACAAACAGTGATAATGGCGATTATTTTGATTGGAATCAGTTGGGGCGGTTTGATTTTCCTGCTGGTTTTGGCAATGCGGAAAGAGCATAAAAAACAAAGAGGTACGTGTGAAAAATGACTTTACACAAATCATAAGAGATATGCAAAACAAAAAATTTTATCCCGTCTATCTATTTTTTGGCGAGGAAACATTTCTGATAGACACCCTTATCGATACTTTAATCAAACACAGTCTTTCTGAAGATGCAAAGGATTTTAACCTCGATGTTCTTTATGGAAATGAAATAGACGGTGCCCGTATCATTGATATTGCAGCATCATATCCGATGATGTCGCAACGACGAATTGTTATCGTAAAAAATACACATCTGCTGAAGGACAAAAGTCTCGAGTTGTTACAAAAATATGCAAACAAACCGTCTCTGACAACAATTCTTGTATTACAAGCCCAAAACTGCGATAAGGCACCGCTAAAAAAAATTAAAGCATGCCGTTTTAATGCCCGCTCACTCTACGACAACCAGGTACCGGAATGGATATCGAGTTATCTGGTACAAAAAAAAATGACCATTACACCGGATGCGCTTAGATTGCTTCACGCTTTTGTCGGGAATTCTTTGCGCCAGATTGTTACCGAAATCGATAAAATCTGTCTCAACATCGAAGATGAAAAAAAAATAACCGTCAAAGATATCGAGTCTGTAGTAGGCACAAATCGACAATTTAATATCTTTGAGTTTTGCGATGCCGTGGGACGAAAAAATATGAAGCGTAGTTTATGGATTTTAAACCAAATGTTCCAACTGGGTGAAAATCCTGGAAAGATACTGTCGATGCTTACAAGACATTTTACTATCCTTACGCAAATAAACGTATTGCAATCCAAAAGAAAAAGCCCTTCGGAAATTGCAGCAGAGACGAATATCCGTATGTTTTTTCTCACAACTTATACCCAGCAGGCCGCCCAATATAAACCGTCGCAATTAAAAACCATATTTGAGCTTTTACTCGAAGCAGACCGCAATTTAAAAATCGGTTATCAAAAACCCAAATTAGTTATGGAGACACTCCTGTTCAAAATGAACACTTTATAAATTAATATGGAACTTTTTTAATTTATATTTGGTTGAATTAAAGACCCGAATGGTGAAAAAAGAATATAGAAAAAAAGACAGCGACTCGGATGAAGAGCTGATTCAAAATTTTCAACAAGGCGATCTAGCAGCTTTTGACGTTATAGTTAGAAAATATAAAGATCAACTGTTAAATTTTGCTTTTCGGTTTCTCGGCAACCAGGAAGAAGCAGAAGATGTGGTTCAGGAGACATTTTTAAGACTATACCGCAATAAACATGCGTATCGAAAAATCGCAAAATTTTCCACCTGGTTATATACGATCGCAGGGAACTTGGCCAAGACCGAATTGCGAAAACGGAAAAGACGTCGTTTGGTATCAATTAGTGATCTCGGTTATGAAGAAAAAGAGTATGAAATTGAGGATACCAGTACAGACACAGAACGTGCTGTGGATAGTGTGCTCAAGGAAGAATTCATTCAACACGCTATTTCCGGGCTTTCTAATCGTTTCCGGGAGGTCATCATTCTCCGTGATATTCAGGGCTTGTCATATGAGGAGGTGGGTGAAATACTAAAGATACCATTGGGTACCGTAAAATCACGTGTTAACAGAGCACGACTGAAATTGCAGGATAAACTTAAAGATATCAAACAAAATAAAACCGATTGAGGTGTCGATGGCCGAATGTTACAATTTTTCCAAGAAAATTTCTCAATATCTTGACAACGAATTAAGTAAAGCAGAAAAAATTCAGTTTGAAAGACATCGGGAAGAATGCCTTTCTTGCCGGAAGAAATTTTCGGAAATACAAACTCTCGTCAATTATATGCATAAAATGCCGGCAAAAAAAACGTCCGAATCTTTTAATGTGGTTTTACGGTCTCGGTTACGCAAGGAATTGAAAACGCCACACAAGTTATCCATTCCCGTCATCAGACCTGTCTGGCAACTGGCTACCTTATGCCTTATTGCTTGTATATCAGTATACACCGGAATGTTCATCGACCGAAAATTCATACGAACTTTTAATTTAAAACCGGACAGAACATCAGTGTATTTGCGTCCAATACGTCAGGCATCTCTCGACATACCTAAAAGCGATTCAAAACATTTCAAAATGAAAAACTATGTAATGGACGAACTGAAACTCTCGGATATCGCAAATATGGGGAGATTATCAAATTACAATACATTACAAACAACGGATAGTCTTAATTCCAATCCACCGAATACAGCGACATTTCAAACAGCGAATGCAATTGTCCGCTTTTAATAAACATTAACTGGTGAACTTATGAGATTTTTCAAGCCCGGATTCATTTTTATTTTGTTTCCTTTTTTTACTTCACTCTATGCAGTTGAAAATAGCTTAACAACAATTGAAAAAGATGTTATTAGACTCGTCAATCAGGTAAAACCATCTGTGGTGACGGTGTCTGCTGTTTTCGACTATACGCTGGTCGGTAACGATGAATCGCCTGACGAATCAAATCAACAGTCCTACGAAATTACCTTTATCGGATCGGGAATTGTTTATAAAAACGGCTATATAATTACACGTGAATCGGTCATTTGGGGCGGGAAAAAAATCACAGTATCCTATTCCGATAACACCACAATGACAGCTGAGATTATCGGCTCCGACTCAGAACTTGGCCTTGCTGTGCTAAAATCCGGCAAAACAGACTATGTACCCGTTCAAATTGATCATTCGCAGAGGGCAATCATGGGATGTTGGGCACTCATTGTCGGTAATTCTTTAGGGATCTCCCCTGCTGTTTCATTGGGTATGATTAATTGTGTGCGGGACGATGGAGTGATTCAAATTTCCGCGAGTGTTCCGGCCGGAAATGCAGGCGGTCCTGTTTTTGATGCACGTGGGAATTTATTGGGTATAATTGCCGCACGTATAAATCCGGCAGACGAAAATAATATTGTCGGTTCTTCAATCATGCCGTCCGAGACGATTCTGGTGTATCCCATTCACGAAATTCAGCAACGAATCGATAAAATAATTAATATGGATAAATCCCACGGCTGGATCGGAGTAAGCGGAGAGGATTGGCCGGGGAAAGTCGGCGGTGTTCATATCGTTCACGTCACTCCCAATGGGCCAGCAGAAAAAGCCGGATTGCATATGAGTGATATTATACTCAGCGTAAACGGACGTGAAATAACACGTGTAACCGAACTCGCAGAAACCATTGCACAACAGACACCCGGGAAAGATATAAAACTGGCTGTCCTTCGCCATAACGGTATTCATTCCGTCACAGTAAAAGTGGGCAGCGCACCGGAAAATTTTTCTTATGACACACCCAATAAATTACCCAACTTTGCCATTCCCCGAAAAAAGTTTAACGAATCCTTGCAGCAAAATACGCGTAACAATACGGCTACAATCAACAAGGAATTTTATATCCTGCGTTTGAATAACCTGGAGCGGGAAATCCAGGAGCTGCAAAAATTATTAAAAAAATAATCATTGACTTTTAATCTAATTTTATTAAATTTAAAACTCTTTAATTATGTATTTTTATGGAGATAAATAATGGCAAAGGACCGCAGTTTTGCATCAAAAGTTGCAAAATCTCAACATTTGAGTCGTAAACACTGCTCCACATGCGGTGAAGAAATAAGTGTACTACACGTTGTAAACATGGTGAAAACTGAAAAGAACAGCCATCGCTTTAAAGAAGCATTGGTTTCGGTATGCAAGTGTAATGAAAAAGATTATATTAAATAATCTCGAATGAAAATTAAGAAATTATTGCTTGCAACCTTAAATTCAGATAAAGTTATAGAAATAAAAAATTTATTAAAAGATCTGAATATAGAAATTGTACCCGCCTCTAAAGTCGTCGATGTGCCCCATGTAGATGAAGACCAACCGACTTTGGAGGGAAATGCACGAAAAAAAGCTCTTGTTCTTTCAAAATTTACCGGTCTTCCTGCTTTAGCTGATGACACTGGTTTGGAAGTCGATGCGTTGGACGGTGCCCCAGGTGTTTTCTCCAGCCGCTATGCCGGGGAAAATGCCAGCTACCAGGATAATGTCAAAAAACTGCTGGCTGATTTGCACGGTGTTCCCGTAAATAATCGTTCTGCACAATTTCGTTGTGTAATGGCATTGGCGACCGGCGATCATGTGGAAACCGTTGCAGGTATTTGTAAAGGCAGTATCCTTGATCACCAGCGCGGCGATAAAGGATTTGGATACGATCCGGTATTTTATATCCCAGGGCTAGAAAAGACATTTGCAGAATTGTCAACTATGCAAAAAAACAAAATCAGCCATAGAGGGATTGCACTGGTAAAAATTCGTGAACTGTTGAAAAGTAAATATTTATAAATAATCTATTAGAATGAAACATCGGGGCGTAGCGCAGTCCGGTTAGCGCGCCTGCTTTGGGAGCAGGAAGTCGAGAGTTCGAATCTCTCCGCCCCGACACAAAGGAATGTAAAAGAAATACATTCCTTTTTTTTTCGGGGGATCCACACCAGGGAAAATTTAATAAATTAAAAATCGCGTAAATTGAGATGTTCATATTGAACATTATTTATCATAAATCAATGAAAAAGCTCGTTTGATTTTGGAATATTTTTCTTTTCATTAGCGTTTTTAATAAAAAATACAGGAGGCAAAATGAAAAGAAGACAATTTTTAAAATACTCTATTGCCGGTTCGGCCGCTGTAGTTCTTCCGATGAATTTATTTGGAAAGACCGTACAGGAAAAAAAGTATGCCAACGATATCGTAGATTTAGGTCAAACAGGAATAAAAGCATCGCGTTTGGCTATGGGTACAGGTACCCATGGTGTAAACAAGACCTCAAATCAAACTCGTAGACTCGGGATTCAGGGTTTGGCGAAATTATTAAACGAAGCCTATCAGCATGGAATCAATTTCTGGGATAGTGCCGATCAGTACGGAACACATCCACACTTAAAAGAAGCGCTGAAAACAGTTCCACGTGACAAAGTGGTTATACTAACAAAAACTCATGCGACTACCGCAGACGAAATGAAAGCTGACCTGGATCGGTTCAGAAAGGAATTAGGAACCGATTATATCGATATTGTATTGCTGCATTTTATGACCGATCCGAATTGGCCGCAAGTAAAAAAAGAAGCAATGCAGGTACTTGAAGATGCACGAAAACAAGGTATCATTCGCGCTCATGGTGTATCATGTCATACACTCGGTGCGCTTGAAGCAGCGGCAAATTCTGACTGGGTTCAGATTGATTTAGCACGAATAAATTTTGCCGGCGTTCGGATGGATGCAGAATTACCTGTCATTGAAAAAATTCTTAAAAAAATGCATCACGATGGTAAAAGTATAATTGGGATGAAAATTTTCGGTGCCGGAAGCTTGAGAGATCAAGTTGATAAAAGCCTACGGTATATTCTGAAACAGGATTTTGTAGATGCCTTTACAATAGGACAGGAAAACGGGAATGAAATGATGGATTTGATAAAAAAAATACCCCAAAACAGTTGATTTTTTTTAGTTCTGTTAGTTCGATTCTTAAACCACTGCCTCTGGCAGTGGTCCCATTAACCGGTTAAAACGTTCTATTAATTGTTTGTAAGTATAGTATAAACGACTTTTTTGAAATGTGCTGAAAAAGAGGTGAAATTTTTAAGCAAGTTAAAGA
>JAFGEC010000407.1 GCA_016931775.1 Candidatus Zhuqueibacterota bacterium
CAAAATTAGCAATAACAGAAAATTTGTGCCGGCTGGCCGTTTTTGTTGTTGCGAAAAAGCCCCCGATGGTATAGCCGGTATATAAATTTAAATAGGATCTTTTGCCCCTGCCGAAATAACGGGGGTAGAAATCCTGGCCGAATCCGTAAGTAAACAGTTCGTTAATTTGCTCCTCAGCGATCATTTTAATATCCGACGAAAGCGCACCAAACTGAAAATAGGTTTTTCCTCGGGTAAACATATATTTGATCTGCCAGCCGGAGTAGCTTTTTGCCGAAAAACCGGCGGTGGGATTTTCAACCTGCAGATGAGCGAATGCGGCACCGGGCATATTGACAAACTGGATGCCCTTTTCACCGCTGCTGCGCGGGGTGTACACTTCTTCGGTCATTTCAATATTGTATACATTTTCACGCACCTCTCTCAGCTTTTGCTTTATTTCCGATTGATCATGAAACAGATCACCTTCAATGCTCCTGGTTTTTTGCCACAGGTCCTGCCGGTTTTTATCATTTTTTGAATCGGCCAGTTCGCTTTGGTATGTGATCAACTGTTTTTGCAGAAAATCACGATGCTGAGTCAATTTACCGATTTCGTCGCTGTTGTCGATTTTCTCATATGTTTTACGGTCGATGTAGCCAAACCGCTCGATGTTTTCACTCAGTAATTTATAACCTTCTCTGTTTACAAGCAGTGTTAATTTTAAATATTTTGCATTGTTATCCGGCTTTTTTTCCTCAACCAGTGACTTTATTTTTGCGCTGGATTCCGCTATCAGGTCAAAAAGTTTTTGACGGTTGCCGTCATAATTGGATGTCAGTATTTGTATCGAATTGACATGTACGGAAAGCGTGTCGGCATTGTTTTGTGCGGCACAGGGGTTTTGGAAAAATACGACCAGAAAAAAAAGCTGAAAATACCGGTATTTTTGCCACATAAAAATCTCCATGTAAAAGAATTCTATCGAAGAGCCTTTGCTGCTTTTTACATGATAGGTATTTGGCGGAAAAAATACAAGAGAAACGTTAAGTACTCTATTTGATTTGGTGATTGAATTCTGTGTAAATATTATGGTGAACTTTTATGGCGAGCTAAGAATTCGTGGCATAAAAGTGCAGCGCTGCTGGAATACTAAAATTCCGGGCAATCAAAGCCCTGTTGAAAAAAAATGTCTGCCGAAGGTAAAAGCTTTTGTGAGACCCAGGTTCCTCATGGTCGTAAAACGAATACAATCCGCTAAACTCAACATCCTTGTTGATTTTTGGAAAATAACAGCAATGATTTTTTGATAATATAGTATGCCCGACTTTTTTGACATGTGCTGAAAAAGAAGTGAAATTTTTCAGCAAGTTAAAGACATAAAGAAAACTCGACGAGTCCGGAAAATTCATAAATGTTTCATGTTAACGGCAAGCTGTATAAAATATGGTCTTGTGAGTGTCAGGTCAGTCAGGGGGCAAAGTTTTCAACGCAGAGTTTGCAAAGAGCGCAAAGAAGAAAGGAAATGCCTTTAAAAAGCGGTAAAAAAGGTTTGAGTAAAAATTACAGCATCAATAATGTATCGAGTCCTGCTGTTGATTCTGTTTTATAAAAAAGCCCGCGGAATACGCAGTTCACGCGGAACCATAATGACAAGAGTGGAGAATTGTCTGTTTTTTTCAGGTTAACAGTTCTTTCAACCGCATCATCGCCTTGCTCATCCGCACCACGACGGTTTTATACGATATTTGACAAACGTCCGCAATTTCCGAGTAAGAGAGACCCTGATATCTGCCCAGCAAAAACACCGTCTGTAATTTCGGCGGCAGGTTTTGGATGGCGAGTTTCAGAGCCAGATTTTTTTCGATATTGTCGGTTGTTGAATAATCACGTCCGGTTTCCGGCCTTTCCATGTATGTGTTTTCGGTTTTTCTCCTGCGCAGGTGGTCGATCACCAGGTTATTGGCGATTTTATAGATATATGCATTGAGTGTATCAGGACGTACCCGGTCCCGTGCCTGCCAGAGCCGGACAAACACATCCTGTACCAAATCTTTTGTCTTATCAAATGATCCGACGCGCAGATAAATATACTGCGCGATCGGTTTTTGGTAGCGGTAGAAGACGGCCTTGAAATCCTCGGACAGGGAAAGTTTTTCGGTTTTGCCGGATTTTTTCAAAATCCTGCTTTCTATTTTAATGGCAGCTGCGTGTGGCATGTTGTGCACTTATATGTTTAATTTTGCATGTTTTGCGGCCAGGTCCGGATAATTTTCGCTGATAAACGATTGTATTTTTTGAATAAATTTTTGAGCTTGTCCGGGATCCGTCATCGCCGTCGCTTTGATAAATGCCATGTCTTCTGCGGCATATCTCAGCATAAAAGTTTCAGCCGTTTCTCTGGTTGGTGAATCGGGGAACCGCCGCAAAAAATCATCAAAAACGACAAATCGTAGTGGATAATGCTGCCACATATCCTGCCATTGTAAAAGGGTGGTTTCCAATACGACATTTTTAATGTATTTATTTATGTCTATTTTATCAATACAATTCCGGTAAAAATTGTCATGATCGGTTAATAACCGGCTTTGCAGTTTTTGCCGGTATTGCTTATCCTGCGTGCTGTTTATTTGATCGTACAGGTCAAAAACCGATTGCAGATAAGCATCTTCTTTATCGGTGGAATATTTATCCGCCAGGATATAATTGAGTTTCCATGTGAATCTTATGGCAATGGGTTTACCGTCCAACATGGCCGGGAAAAACTGCATTTGTTCCGCAAACGTTTTTGCAGCACTGTCCAGGACCTTGTGTGATGAGGAGTTGACAATATCGACTCCTGTTACGGAACCTTGTTTGGAAATTGCCAGTCTTAATTCGATCTCACCTTCCAAACCTTTTTTTATCGCTTCATAAGGATATTCAAATGTGACATTGTTCTTTGGTTTGGGGGGTACTATATTGGATTGTTCGTTTTCAAGATTCACTTTCCGCATGCTGCCGCATCCCCAAAATAAACTGCCGAACAAAACGGTTAAAAGGAAAATCTTTTTCATGACACACCTCTTTTTAAAATTTACGAAAATTATCGTCCTGTGTTTTTTGACGAAGTGATGTTGATCCGCTCTTTCTCCGTTCCCAGCGAATCGACGATACTGAAATGTATTTTATATTCCATCCAAATGTTAATCGGGATGCCGCCGTTCTTTGCCGGTACAAACAAGAACTGTTTGCAATATTCTTTTGCTGCATGATCCAATAACTCTGAGCCCGATGTCTCTACAATTTTAATATTGGTCACTTTACCGCTTTTGTCGATGAACAGTGCCAGCCGTACCGTTCCCTCCAATCCCTGCTGCTGCGCTTTTTGTGGATAACTGCTTTGGGGATGCGAACGTAATTGCGGCGGCATAAAAGCCTGTCCGAGGCTGTCGCTCCATCTTGTGTTTTCAACGGCCGGTTGTTTGGGGCGGTCAGCTTGCTTTGCATACAGTTCGATCCGGATTCGATCCGTCGTTTTAAAATCCAGGTTATAAAACCGGCAAAAGTCTTCCAATACCGTCTCAAAAGGGAGCCGGTCGTATGCTGCCGTTATGGTAGCACCGGAGGAAAAATCCGCGATGTACAGTTTTTTGTCGTAAAACCGCTCAATTTCGGCGAGCGCCTCAAAAAACGGGGTATCGCGAAAAACGAGACGGCCGTTCATCCAGCCTGTCAATTCTTCTGCGTCGGCCGGCGATGGGGACTCGGGTGTATTGCCGGTGATCCGGCTTTTGGTGTTTTGGGTTAGAGTGACCGGTTCGACGGTGTTTTTCCTGTTTCCGAATTTCACCCGGCCGGATTTGACGACAATACGCGTTTCCTCGTCTCTGGCCCATACGTTAAATTGTGTTCCCATAACGCGGATCCGGGCGTTTTCCGTTATCACCAAAAAAGGCCGGATATCCTGCCTGACGTTAAAAAACGCTTCTCCTTTTAAAAATACAATCCTGGAGCTGTCTGAAAAGTGTTTCGAATATTCGATACGGCTACCCGAGTTCATGAGCGCCGTCGAGCCGTCTGAAAATTCGACGGACTGGTGCCGGTTGTTCGAAGTCTCGGTGATAAGTTGAATGTTTTCCGTTTGCCTGTGGGATATGGGACGTATCAGGACAAGGGCCAGGATAACGGCAGCGACGGCAAAACCGGTACGCCTGAGGACAGGACCATTCCATACAGACGTCTCCGCTATCCGGGTAAAAAATGACCGGCGGCTAACTGAATTACGGGCATGAACGGTCCTGCCCTTGAAAAAATTCCACTGCTGTTCCATATCGTCATAAAGTGGTATTTCCAGTTGCCCCGACATCCTCCATGTTTGCTGCAGGTCGTTATATAACCGGCGATTTTCGGGGGATTCCGCCAACCAAATCTCAAGCTGCTGCTTCTCTTTGAAAGTGAGAGCGTCTTGCAACGCCTTGGTACACAGATATATCGCTTTTTTCTGTTTCAAATTTCTACTCCCTATACTTCTTTGATTTTTCACATTCTATATAGTAATACGGATCAGTAAGAAAATTTTCCATTGTTTTATTGAAATATTGAATTTTTTTATATTGAGTCCGAGTTTGTTCACCGGAAAAAGGAAAATTATCATGAGTGCATAAAGCCAAATACCGACACGGCAACGCTGGCGCAAGGCACCGTTGTTGTTGTCATTTTTGTTTTTTCCCTTGACGCTTTACTGGTTCTCCCCGGCTATCATTATTTTGGCGGCATCAGAGAGAGTCGTTAACGCCAGTTATATCGTTTTTTGTATGCTTTTTTTTTCTTTCTTTGGCTTTCGGACGGCTGTGGTGCGGCTGGTTCTGCCCCGGAGGGATGTTGCAGGATTACGGCATGCCTGAAAATGTGATAAAATACTGTTTTCGGACGGCTAGGCCGCAAAATAATTTTCCAGGTCTTTGAGTGTATTGGCGTCTTTTTTGAGATCGTGAACGACGTTGCCTTTTTCCAGCACCACGATCCGCTCGCACACCTCCGTTACATGATTCAGATTGTGGCTGGAAATCAGCATGGTCGTTTGGGGCATTTTCTGCAGTATTTTAATCAACCGGCTGACCGTGGTTGGATCAAGATTGGGAAACGGTTCATCCAGAACCAGCACCTCGGGCCGGCCCATCAGGGCGGCGGCGATACCGACTTTTTTCTGGTTTCCTTTTGACAGGTCGCGAATGTATTTCTTTTTTCCCAGCACCTCGCCGTTAAAAAAATCGGTGAATCCCCGGAAAAAATCTTCCAGTTCGTTTTTTCCCAAAAAAAAAGCGGATGCGACAAATTCAAAGTACTCTTCGGGCGTCAGAAAATCAATGAGAAAGTTTTCATCCAGATAGGCACCGGTGTACTCTTTCCAGTGCTCGCTTAACTTTACGTTTTTACCGTTGGAAAGAACCCTGCCTTTTGTCGCTTCGATCAGGTCCAGCACCAGACTGAAAAATGTTGTTTTCCCGGCGCCGTTGTTTCCGACCAATCCGAACCGTTCTCCTTTCTTTATCTCAAGAGCCGGCAGGTTTAAAACGGTTATTCCATCATACTGCTTTTGCAGGTTTTCCGCTTTGATCATTTTTGATTCCTTATTTTATTCACCCGTGTGCCTGAAGCCGGTTATCATGGCATATTTTTGCCTGGCGAACAGGGCCAGGAAAAAGTTGAACAATATCTTGTGGCAAAGGATACCGGCCAATCCCATTGCACCAAGAATGTAAAATCCTAGATTGGGATACCCCATCGCACGAATCGACATGTGGATGGCGATAGGAACGACCAGCGTGGGAAGAATCATGAGCATTTGAATGCCACCTCGGCCCTGCTGGCTGAATAACCCCTGGCTCAGGTCCATTTTTTTCCGTGTCAGCGTTGCCATGTAGAGTAAAATATAGGAATTGATGCCGATGTTATACAGCAGCAATGCCGTGTTTAAAAAGACTATTTTTACATTATAGATTGCGTAAACAGCACAAAGCGCCCAACATACGATTGCGCCTGTGATCATTAAATAATGCTTTGCACGAAAATACGCCTGCAGGTCTATTTTCCTGCTGGCCATCATTTCTATAAAACTTCCTGAAAAACTGAAAAAGAATTGTCCGTAGAGCAGAATAAAAATGCCGGTAAAAAAGATGCCCATATATACCAGATTGATATCGAATACAAATGGACGTTCGGGTATCATCCATGCGGTGACATGGTGTGCGAGGGTGGTATCGTTTACGACCCTCAAAGTCGACGGATCCGGCACACTGCCGGACGGTGTCAACGCCTGATTATTCCAGCTGCCCAGTGTGAGCTTGTATTTCATTTCGGTTCCACCGGGATAATAAAATGTCCTGCTCCAGCAGGAATCCTGCCGGTGAAACAGCGGTGTTTTATCCGGCTTCCATTGTCCGATGTTATCCTGGTTACCGACAATGAAAACAGCATGTGCCGGATCCGGCAGCGAGTCGGTGGTCACTTTTACGGTAACAGCTACCTGGCCGTCCTGCTGCCGGTCCGTTGTTTCCAGTCGGGCCGGTGGGCGGATATATGAATCTTCTTCGAAGGGTATCGTCGAGTATATGAAAAATCCCAACGGAAGTATACAAAATGCCATAATGACGAGTGCCCGCGTTCGTTTATTACGCCACAACAGTTTGAGCTCAAGAGCGATATAGGTTCCTATCCTGCCGAATTTTGACAGGAACGAAAATGATGTCATGTCCCGCGATTTTCGCCCGGACATGACCGCCAAATCCTTTTCATATAACCGCCATCGTAAAAAAGAAAAGTTTAATGCATATAATAGTCCAAATAGTAAAATTGC
>JAFGEC010000408.1 GCA_016931775.1 Candidatus Zhuqueibacterota bacterium
AGTCGGAAAAATTTGCCAACTGGCCGGATTTGAACAAACAGACGGCAGTAAAATCGTATTGGCTGTCGATGAAGCCTGTTCGAACGTTATTAAGCACGCTTACAAGGGCCGGCAGGATAAGAAAATTTTTTTAAAATTTGTCATGAATGAATCCGGTATACAAATTAACATCCTCGATTTTGGCATTTCTGCAGAGATGGACAGTATTAAACCACGCAGTCTCAAAGATATACGCCCCGGAGGATTGGGTGTTCATCTCATCAGATCGGTCATGGACAATGTCGAGTACAAACCGGACAGCGAAAAAGGCAATCAGTTGATTTTAAACAAATCCATACCAAAGGGAAAAAGGTGAATCTTGAAGTTAAAACCATAACAGATGAGGAAACCGCCTTTATCACCATCAGCGGAGAAGTCGATTTGTATTCTTCCCCCCGTGTACGGGAACAGATACTGGCGGTCACCAAGAAAAAAATGCCGTTGATCGTAATCAACCTCGAGATGGTCACTTATATGGACAGCTCGGGTGTGGCAACCCTGATCGAAGGTTTGCAGCTGTGCAATAAATACAAAGGACGGTTTATCCTTGTCGGATTAAAAGATAACGTTCGGGAGGTTTTTGAGCTCAGCCGCCTGGACAGAATTTTTCAAATCCGCGAAACCTTTGAAAGAGCACAGGGCATATGATAAAAATCGATCAAATTATTGCACCAATGGGCAAGGACTTTCTCGTATTTTTCGTGCATTTGGCTAGAATCAGCAAGCTTGCCGGCATGTCGCTTTACTGGACTTTTGCCGCACCTTTTCGAGGAGAAAAGTTACGATGGAACCTGGCTTCGGTGCAGATCGTACGAATCGGAGTCAATTCGATACTTATCGTAGGCATTATTTCATTTTTTGTCGGATTGATTATTGCCATGCAGGCAGCTTATCAGCTTGAACGGTTCGGGGCATCAATATACGTGGCCGATCTTGTGGGGGTTTCCATGACCCGTGAACTGGCGCCCCTGATAACGGCGATTATCATCACCGGCCGGAGTGGTTCTGCAATCGCTGCTGAATTGGGAACAATGAAAGTATCGGAGGAAATTGATGCGCTCAAGACAATGGCGTTAAATCCAATTGGTTTTCTCGTTGTTCCACGCATGCTGGCTATGATTATCGCATTGCCCTGTTTGACGATTTTGTCTGATTTGCTGGGTATCGCCGGCGGCTTTGTTCTGGCGCTGACCAATTTAAAAATACCGTTTATCGCATATTATAATCAAACCGTTGAAGCGATCGTTTTAAAAGATTTTATCACAGGATTGATTAAAAGCTTTTTCTTCGCTATTATCATCGCACAAATCGGGGCTTATCAGGGCTTCAGCGTCCGTGGCGGTGCCGAGGGTGTGGGAAAATCAACCACGACGGCTGTTGTGTCGTCAATTTTTTTAATTATTATCGCTGATCTGTTTTTTACAATACTTTTTTATTCGACCTTATGAAAGAACCGATTATAAAAATTCGTGATTTGCACACCAGTTTCGGAAGCCTGCACGTTTTAAAGGGCATCAATCTGGACATTTTTCCCTTTGAAACGCTGGCCATATTGGGACGATCAGGATGCGGCAAGAGCACCCTGCTGAGGCATCTGATCGGCCTGCGGAAGCCCACGTCCGGCCAGATATTTATCAAAGGTGTCGATTTTATCCATGCACATCCGCGCAACCGTCATAAAATTTTAAAAAAAATCGGCATGCTTTTTCAGGGATCCGCTCTTTTCAACTCCATGACGGTTAAAGAAAACGTGATGCTGCCGCTTTTGGAACACACACCACTTGAATCGACCACAATCAACATTATGGCCAAAATGAAGCTGGAACAGGTCGGTTTATCAGGATTCGAGGACTATTATCCCGCCCAGCTTTCCGGTGGCATGAGAAAACGCGCAGCACTGGCGCGGGCACTGGCGATGGATCCGGATATTCTGTGTTGCGACGAACCTTCGGCCGGGCTTGATCCCATTGTATCGGCCGGAATCGATAACTTGCTGTTAAAGCTCAAAAAGGCCTTTAATATGACCATTGTGGTCGTCACCCACGAGCTGGAATCGGTTTTTCTAATTGCCGACCGAATTGCATTACTGGATCGAGGAAAGATTATATTTACCGGCAGCAAACAGGAAATGAAAAAATCGGACAATCCAAAGATAATACAATTTTTAGAAAGAAGAGCAGATGAAGAGGTGCTTGACGGGGATCAGTATCTGGAATCCCTGCTCAACGGTTAATAAAAAATATAAAGGTTGTTTATGGATTATCGTGCAAGTGAATTAAAAGCAGGAATATTCATCGCACTGAGTGCGATCGTATTTATCGCATTTCTTGTTATCATTATCGGATTCTCATCCATTGAAGAAAAAGATATTTACCGCGCCAGATTCCAATTCGTGGGTGGCATTGAGGAAGGCACACTTGTCCGTTACGCCGGTCTTCTGGTCGGCCGCGTCATCGATCTGGCGATCCCCACGGACGGAGATCCTCGTATCGAAGTTTTTCTGCAGGTTGAAAAAGGCACTCCCATTCGGCAGGACAGCCGGGCGTATGTCACAAGTATCGGACTGATGGGTGCTTATTATATAGAAATCTCCGCCGGCTCGCCGTCAACTCCTCCCCTGCCGTCGGGATCCCTCATCAACTCCAATGACGTTGCCGGTTTTGGCCAATTGTCCGGAAGTTTTGACTCCGTCGCGGAAGAATTATCCCGTTCTTTGGAAAACATTAATTTATTTCTGAATGAAAAAAACAGGGACAATATTTCGGGAATGCTCAGGTCTATGAATGGTATCATGCAGACCACGGAACAGAACATGGATTTAATCTTTGCAAACCTGAACCATTTATCGTCAAAAATGGACTCGAGCATGACAATCCTTAACCGTTTTATCGTTCAGAACGATACGAGCGTGAGCAATAGTTTAAAAAGTCTGGAATCCATTCTCGATCAAACCAAAGAATCGGTATCGACCATCAACGTCGTCCTGAAGGATGTGGACAGAACCTTTTTATCCAACGGAACAGCTTATAATGAGGTCGTTTACAACTTACTCAAGATCACACACGATCTGGAAGAATTTACTCAAGAGATCAAAGAACGCCCCTGGATGCTGGTGAGAAAAGACTATCAACCGGTTCGTAAACTGCCGGAAAAATAATTACGGAGAATATATGAAATCAGGATATTTTTTATTTGGGCTTTTGGTCCTATTTTCATGCGCCGGAGCACCGCCGATTCGCTATTTTACAGTGGACTTTCAAAGCACACAAAAAAACGATCCCAAAAACCGCCAAGTGCTCTACATTCAGCCGTTTACCGGAACCCAGATGTACGAACAGGATAGAATGATATATAAACCTTCCACCCATGAGATAACCTTCGATCACTATCGGCGCTGGATTTCATCCCCCGTCGTTTTAATGCGACAAAAATCGGTTGACGTTATTCGTGGTGCAGGATTATTCGACCGGGTGTGCACCGAACTGACGGATGTTCCGGAATGTCTTGTTCTTGAGTGCCGTATTACCCGCTTCGAAGAGGTGAACCTTGGCACCGGTCATGAAATGCAGGCCGGTTTGTGGGTGGAAATCAGTAAATGGCCGGGTAACCGGCTGTTATGGCAGGGAGAACTGGAGGGCCGGACTGCGGTCGAAAACATTTCTACCGAAGGCATCGTAAAGGCCATGAGTAAAGCGACGGAAAGGGTGCTGGAGCAGTTGGTGAGTACGTTGAAAACAGTCACCCGTGAACGATGATCAATAGGTCGAATCAAGAAAATAAAAAACAATACAAAACCACACGCATACTGAGAACTTTTTAAGGTAACAATTTTCACGTTTTCATTTTTTTGACATTTTCATAGTTTCTTCTATTGAAGGTAATTCATAAATATCTAATATTCTACATGCATCTTCGAGTAAATTGATAGTTATTACATTTGAAGCTATTTCTGACCACTCTTGATTTGTGTAATATTTTCGTGCCCACTTAAAAAAATCAGGTGAATCTTTTATATCCGAATGAATTTTACCAGTCTTGTAATGTTCATATAAATCAGGACGTACTATTCTTAATGAGGCCATAAAAACAAAATGTTTACTATAATTTTTAGCTTTTATTATATCACAACTATTAATAGCAATTGAAATTAATGTTATAATTCTTTCAATCGCTCGTGGATTCAATTCCAGAAAATTTG
>JAFGEC010000409.1 GCA_016931775.1 Candidatus Zhuqueibacterota bacterium
AGATCCGCAGGACGGGCTGGATGCCTGGAATATCTCCCGTCTGCAGCAGCAGTACCGTATCGATATCTGGGAAAAATTTAAAAAAATTAAAGCCACACCCGGTTATGAAAAATTGTTCGTGCTGGATACCGCATCACAACTGGGAGTACGTATGTCGAGGATGCTGGATGGAGAATACAAACTCACCCTCCGGGACACCATGACCTACAAAACATTCAAAGATGTGGTGGCCGTAAGTGGCGCCTGGACAACGGTCCTTTACCAGGGACGGAAGGTGGAAATGAAGAAACGGCCGCAGTGGCAGATTCCATACCGTGCTCTGCTGCCGCGTAAAATCAAAAATCTTTTGGTCGCGGGAAGATGCTTCAGTTTCGAAGAGGCTTTGTTCGAGGATGCCCGTATTATCGGCACATGTCTGGTTACCGGGCACGCGGCCGGTGCAGCCGCTGCTGCGGCACTCCGACAGAAAAAAACGGTGCAGCAAGTGGATGTGTCCCGAGTGCAGGAACTGTTGAAAAAACAAAAAGCATATCTGGGGTGAAACTGCGCCGAAAATATGTCCGGATCGTGTCGCTGATAGCGGCCGTTGTACTAGCGCTGCCGTTTTCCTTCGGCGCGGTCAATGGATTGTATCTCTGGACCAGTCCCTGGCTTTTTTTGATGCGGCTGTTGAGCGGAAAATCGATGGTGATCTTGCATCTTTTGGCCATGGTGATTCTTGTTCTGTTGTGGTTTCGACGGCGATGGTATTGCCGGTGGATATGTCCGACAGGGATACTCTGCGATGCTGCTTCACGCCGTCGCAAACCGGCCGGTAAAAGAAGACAAATTCCTGCTTTGGGCGGGCTGCTGGCAGTCGCCGGGTTATTGGCTGCGCTGTCGGGTGTTTCGCTGTTCGGCCTTTTGGATCCCATGGTCATCTTTAATAATGTATTCGATTTTTATCACGGTCAATCCGTTTGGATGATTGTGGGCAAAATATCCGGTATGGCAGCTATTCTCACGGCCGGTTGTTTTTTTTCGAACATCTGGTGTCAAAAATTATGTCCGCTGGGCGGATTCAGCGATGTATTATACCGGATCAACAAAGCGTTTCGGAAACGAAAACGAGTGATTTTTGACAGCAAGCGGAGATTGGTATTGGGTGCTGTAGGAGGGCTTGCCGCAAGCGGTGTATTGCGCCCGATTTTTGCCCGGTCCGCTCAAAAGTTAATACGTCCACCGGGAGCGTTGCCGGAAACACATTTCAGGGCGACGTGTCTTCGTTGCGGTAACTGTATCAGGTCGTGTCCCACGGATATTTTGTATCCGTGTACCGATTTGTCCGATTTTTCAGGGCTTTTTACACCACAGATCAGGTTTTCACCGGGGTACTGCCGTCCGGATTGTACAGCCTGTAGTTCAGTCTGTCCGTCGGGGGCAATCAGGCGTTTTTCCCGCCGGGATAAAAAAAAATGGCGGATGGGCACCGCCAAGATAGTGAAGGAGGGATGCCTTCTCGGCGAACATAAGGAGTGCAATCTGTGCCGGCACTATTGCACCTATGAGGCGGTAAAAATCGTTCAATCTTTTACTGATTATTCAGCCCGTCCCGAAATATCGGCGGATCGTTGTGTGGGGTGCGGAGCGTGCGTTGTCGTATGCCCGGTTTCGGTGATTGGGATTGTTCCGCGGGAGAATATTAAAACGAATGCATAAGAATATCAATTTGAACGAGGTGGAGGCGGATAGCGAAACTGATCCTTATTGCACGGTCGGACTCACGGAGTATCACCGCGCATATCTATCACTTTGAACTTTCCTGCCAAACCAGCCGAAGAATTGGGCGCATTTCAGACGCGGAACAGGCCGGGTTCTACCATACATTTTCAATTCGAGGTTCAACATTGACAATTGTTCCTCCGGCCCCGCCATGGATCCTGCGATACATCGACCATGAGAGCAAAAGTCCGGTGAATCCCCGCTTCAGAAGCTTCGGCGGCCGCAATGCATGCTCTCTGTGTGACGGTTTCAGGCGGCCATAAGCAGCTCCGGGCCAGTGTGATGGGAAAAATGGTTTTTAAAATAAAAAGATATTTGTTTTTGCATTAATCATTTTTCTCTGAAATTAATAATTCTTATATTATGGGCGTTTACCGGCATGGTTATGATTTTCATTAACGAATACTTTGACCAAGGCACCGCTGATTGCCAAACGATGATTTTAGTTGATAAATATGCAAGTAGCGAAGGGTGAGGCTAAAATTCGAACCATCTGGTCGCTATTCCGGCTGATAGTGGTTTTCCAAACTTCACTTTTGGATCGGCAATACGTAATACAAGGAAGTCCGACTTTAATACGACTATATCACCGTATGGAGAAAAACCGGATTGCCTGGATTTGAGGTAAAAGACCGGATAAAAATTGATCAGATAAGATTTTATCTGTCTTTGATGTTAAGGAGGTATTATTATGAATACCATAACTAATCGTAAAAACGGAAAAGTGTGGCTCGGGGTGTCAAAGGCTGGTCACCGTTCGAGAAAGCCGGTACCGTCCATGCCGCGTTTGAATCCGTCATGCATGCGGTCGGACAGGATGTCAGTTATGACTATCGTGTCGGTGTATCCGTCCTTGCATTTAGAATGCAGGTCGGTGGTTTGTGTTCCAGTTCACCCCATCCATGCTGTGGCTTTTAATGTGTGGATCGAGCGATCTGTGCGTTGCCGTGGAAGCTAAAGGGCTATGATTTTGACCAGCGCAAGGATAAAAATCCACCGGCTATTTTTAATATCGTCCTGTCAAGTATAGACCGCGGCATTCCGGTGCAAACCGGAGAGGAAGATGACGGAATTATTGTTGGTCATGATAAAGAAAAAAGACGGCTGATCTGTCTTCATCTGGGGCATTTGAGCAGGAACGAGACATTTATCGTTTCACGTCTTGCCGATATTTGCTGGAATGTAACCGTTTATACAGAGCCTAAAACCAGGCTGCGGATAAAACAAAACTTGTAATGGATTCGCTCAAACAGGCGGTCGATATGGCAGTAACAAAAAAAACGGCAGATATTTTGTCGGATTTAAAAAGTGGGAAAAGTACATATCTTTTCTGCAAAAGCTGATTAAGAAAAAACGTTTGATTTGCGACGATGATATTCTTGGAAATGCCTGGATTTATGCGACTTTTGTACATTACCGGCAAGTGTCGGCCAGATATTTGTTATCCATTAAAGATTTGTTTCAATATCCGGCAAAAGAATATATCATAAACGCTTCTGAATTGTATCACCGGATTTCTCAGGACCTTCTTAAATTCGAGAATGATTTACAGAATTTGAATGGTTCTTATGATTCTCTGAAACAGAGTGTGGAATGGACGAGGGAAACATGTCTGGAACAGATACAAAGACTGCGTGATGCCAAGCCGCTTGAAGTTCAGGCAATCGGTGAATTAGAAAAAGTTCTAAGGACGGTATCCTTATGATGGAAGGGCAGGAAGTCGTATTCGGTTTAGTTCAACCATTGCATGGATTCAATTAAAAAATTTATGATTTTTTTGACATTTTATAATATTTTTTTTTAATTTATTTCGATGAGAAGGAGAAGGTAATGACGAATAAGAAATTTTTTATCATCCTCATCCCATTGTTTGCTGTCATAATCGTATCGTGCAAGCGGGATAATTTACCGACTCGGCAAAATAACGATGTCATACCGGATGATGAATGTGGGGAGTGCCGCAATCCCATTGTGCGGTTAGAACCGGCCCAGATACATGGCACTTATCCCGATCATTTCAACAAGTATGTGGTTGATGTCGCATTAAATTATTGGGGATCCTGGGGGTGGAATGAATGGAAAAAGGAGCATTTATGTGCCGATACGTATTATATTTTTAAAGATGATTTTACACAAAAAAGGTATGGGATTAAACAAGGAGAAGCGAGATACATTGTTATGTCAAATTTGACTATTAAAATTGAAAACGGAAATGCAGTCGTACGGTATGTCCTTGATGATAGTGACGTCGTTCAGCACATACTTGTTCAAAGGTTGGGATTTATCGAATTAAATACAGAATTAACGGCATTAAAAAATCAGCAAATTTATGACTCTGGTCATAATACTTTTGACTGGATCCCAGATCCGCCTGAAGGTGAATTTTGGAGCTATGCGTATGAATCCGTTACTGTCGATGGTGAAACGTATTTACCGGCAGATGGGATTTTTTTAGGTGATTTTGGACCGAGTGCTTTGGGAGATTTGGTCAGTGATTTTGTCTATGGAGATGTTGGACGTACGATCCGAAAAAAGGAAACACCATCGGCGTGTACGATTGAATTTGATGACCACAAGGGTTTTTTTGATTATTATTCTATCTGGATTAAAAATATTAAAAATCTTTTTGACGAGCCTTTGCCAGATAATGTAAGAATTGCCGTAAAAACAGAGTATGGGGAAATTAAAGGTGAGGAGATAATAGACGGATGGAGTATCCTAACTTCATCCGGAGGCGAAATACCAGACGCCGTTCAATACAAAATCCCTGAATGTCCGCGGCTAAAACTCTCACAGATTGAAATTGCAGCGGTATGTGAATGGCACGATGGTGAACCGCAGATTGGAAAAACACGCATAACTTCCGAGATTCCGATTATAGATTGTGCAGTATGGGAGGGAGACTTGGTTTTTTCAGAATCCGGAAGTGGATCATACCATTATTCCGACGACAGTGAATCTACAAATGCAACCTGTTCCTGGGAAAATTCAACAACAATCCATTTGGCGCTTGCGGCAAGTGAATTTTGTCCCTATTGTTTCGGTCAGATGGGATTTGACGGCACTTATTCAATAAAAGACACACGTAATTCAACAACACGATATTATAGTCAAAACAAAGTATGCGAATCAAGTCATAATGCGGATTGTGGCGGAATCCTTTCACCGCCGGGTGACCTGTCGTCGATGATGGCAAGTTTGACATGTTATGAGGATAAAGGCACTTACAAACTGCATATAAACTTTGCTTTTGGTCTGGATTGCAATGGTACATATAGACATAAGTGTACGGATGAGGAAACCACAACGAGTGAGTATGAGGTAAGTATCTGCCGGTTTGATACTGCGGTTTTTCCTGCAGATCCTTCGTTAAACGGTTTCACCGGACAGTATAACGGTGATATGATATCCGGACAATATACTTATTTTGATAAAGACAGCGGCTGTATGGGTGGCGGCAGTCATTATAACGTCAGTTGGACCTTGAAACGAAATCACCAATAGCCAAGATTAAAACGTTTCATCATGTTTGTCTGAAAATAATTAAACAAAAATTGATTTTGCCGCAGTAATGGAGAGAATAAATTGATAAGATAAGGACAAGTTGGCTGTCTATGTCCCTTCATTACAAAAGGGGGGTACAATTGGCACTCGTACAAATCGGTGCGCCCGCTGTCGATCGGTTAATACGAATATATAATGAATCAAAGAATGGTGCAGTCGCTGAAACACCTATACGAATGTATGAATAGGCTTAACTCGCCGGGATTTTTCATTTTTAAACGAAACTTTAGCGGCGAACTGCCATGAATCACATCACCACTTTATGGGAAGAACACCCGGTTACTCACATATTACAAAATTTTTATTATTCCTCTTGATGATTTGTGATTTTTTATGTATTATTTAACTCCTGGTGAAATAAAATATACGGCCTTTGAAACTTCCGAGTTGAGGAATGTTAAACAATGGTCCGGATATAAACACTTTAATTCTAATGTTTAAGTTGGTTTAACATTAGTCCAAGCGTCAAAATAATTGTACTGTTACGTTCGATTTTTGAGAATCATACTCCAGAGTCTATAATCTGAAGAGAAAAAGCGGAAGTCTTTTGGGAGAAACTGTGTCTAAACCATATTTTTTTCTACTTGTTCTGTCCTTGAAAACCCTTGGATTTGCAAAAGCTATTGAATCTACTGATGCGCTTCATGTTGCTGAAAATTTTTTAGTGCAACGTCAACATACAAAAAAAATACAAAGGGCGTGGAGCGGGAGTACTGTGTCTTTTAATACTTCTTTACAAGACGCAACGAGCAAAAAAGTTATTGCATTTGTTTTTGATGTCAAACCCAAAGGATTCATAATCGTATCTCCTGATATTGATGTCGAACCCATAATAGCTTATACATTCCATAATAATTGGGATGCTGATACCAGCAAGACGAATTTACCGGATTCAATTTCAGACGTTTGGTATAAATTTTTGGATTCGGCAAATGTTTATGATTATATGGATGCTCTTTTATTTGATATTTCTCCGACAAATATCCATTCGAAAAAGTTTTATGCAACTAAAGATCAGATAACACTTGCATCGAAGTTAAATACCTTAGACATAACCAGCTTATTCCTCGTAAATGACGAAAATGTTGATATAGACATCGACAGTATTATATGTGTTAATCCCGGATTTCTGGTCAGCACAGACGGATATAATTATAACAGGAACATAGAAAATATTAAAATTTCAAAAAACAGCCAAATTGAATTATCTGTTCAATTTGGAGGGGATTCTATCGGTGTATTTCAAACAGATATAATCGTCTCGACGCAAAATTTTTCATTTATTATTGGTTGTGAAGGTTTTTCCGTTCCTGTAAACGGTGTCATTGTTACCGGTCAAAATTTCCCAAAAAGATGGACAAAAAATAACTCACCTTATTATCTGTGCGGAAAAATCCAGCTGAATGATGAGTGGAAACTGAACCGGGGACGAATGTTTTTGCCTTTGAAAAAAGTTTTATAAAAATCGTTGAAAATGGCAGGCTTAGTGCGGTTGGTACTCAAACTGATAGTATTATTTTTCGAAATTATCCAAAGCAAAAATGGTATGGACTGTATTTTGAAGAGAAAGGGCGGAATAATCATTTAAAATTTTGCTCAATTACCGGAGCTTCTTCTGAATTAACTCAATTTGGGGGCGGATTCACACCAATTGATCAATGTGGGGGGGCAGTGAGGCTTGACAGATCATTTTTAGTTATTGAAAATTCAAACATTTACAAAAATTTTGCTCAGTCATCTGGGGGCGGTGTATTCGCATATAACAGCGATCTGACCTTGCTTAATTCAGTGTTGGAGAATAATCAAAGTATTTTATATAGTGGAGGTGGCCTGAGCGTCGAATTTGGAAATGCGAATATCAGCCATTGTATTTTTGCTGATAATAAGGCCCAACGCGCTGGAGGTGCGGTTTATATCAGCCAGGAGGTATCTGCGATATTATGTAATAATATTTTTTATAATAACCATGCAGGGGATATAGGCGGGGCCATGTATTTATTTGATGAAAGGGCGAAAATCCAGGCAGTCAATAATACAATTGTACAGAATAGCGCCCAAAATTTCGGTGGCGCGATTTATGTAAAACAGTCTATGGAATTATTGTTAAAGAATAATATTATTTGGTACAATACAGCTTCATTGTACGGGTCCTTATATTTTTCAGATATTGAATATGACCTGCCAATTTCCATATCTTATAATAATATTGAAATGGAATCTCCTGAATCAATTTTTGGGCTTAGATTATTGCAAAAAGTCAGGATTTAATGGTAAACTGTTTCTTCGGCAACGGGGTGGTAAATTACGTATTCGCAATACCTTATTTACAGATAATACAGTCGATGAATCTTTTATTTGGTGCGCTGATGATTATGAAATTGACTCCAATACGTTCCAGAACAATCAGACGGGGCATAATTTAGTTCGATGTGCGGGCGCATTCTATAATACCGATGATACAAAATGTATATTATCAGACAATCTTTTCAGCAATAATACTGCAAAGGTAACCTTAATTTTGTGCCGGGCCGAGTTTAATTGTATTGTGGCTGAAAATAATTTTTTCAAGAATAAGGCTCAATATTGCATCCAAATTGAACCTTCCGTCAGCCCCATTCCTTTGGCGATAAATTTGGCTCGGAATATATTTCGAGCTAATGATATCGACAATACCTTACGAATTGATAATAGCCGTCGATATGGAGAGACGTATGGGAATCCCGGCTTGGATCTTATGACTAACAATAACTTAATTGTCGGCAATCAGGGACATGCTATTATTGAATCTATTGGTCCGGGATCTCTGGTTTTTAGAAACAATACAATTACGGGAAATAGTCAATCCTATATCCTTTTCATTGAAGATTGGACTTTGCAGCAACCGGCCTTCAAAATGTTGAACAATATTTTATACGATAATGAGATAAAGACAGGCAGAATTATCTATGCAAAAACCGTGTTACCTGATTCGTTTCAATTATCTTATACCTGTCTTGATACCTTGAATGGCGAATATGATGACCTGAAATGGTATGTTGG
The DNA here is from genome assembly GCA_016931775.1 of Candidatus Zhuqueibacterota bacterium. Lineage (GTDB taxonomy): Bacteria > Zhuqueibacterota > Zhuqueibacteria > Residuimicrobiales > JAFGEC01 > JAFGEC01. The sequence goes on from JAFGEC010000409.1 coordinate 8,365, forward strand.
CGATATTACTTTGGGGCCTGGGAATATTTTTAATCATCCGTCTTTTGCTGATACATTTTATTATTATTTGAATGTCAATTCACCGTGCATCGATATGGGTGATCCGTCTTTTGAAGTATTTGATGCAGAAGATCCAACTAAACCTGGCGTCGCACTGTGGCCGGCAATGGGCACGCTTCGTAATGATATGGGTGTCTACGGGGGTAACTATTATACTTATCCAGTGCCGGTTGAACTGGCAATTTTTGAAGCGGAATTTTCTGACGATTGTATTCTCGTTAAATGGCAAACATTGTCGGAATCGAATAATTATGGATTTGATTTGGAAAGGAGTTCCGATAACCGGTCATTTAAAAAACTGGCTTTTATCTAAGGTAAAGGAACCACAATGAAACCTTATGTATATACATATGTTGACAATGATGTTGAAAACAATCAATACTTTTATCGATTAAAACAAATTGATAAAGACGGCAGTTATAAGTATTCAATTATTTGTAGCACCTCTGGAAATGGTCCGCAAATTTTTATTTTATCTCAAAATTTTCCTAATCCGTTCAATTCGAGTACCACCATTGAATATAAAGTCCCGAAAAATTGTAACGTTAATATTCAGATTTACAACCTTGTCGGCCAAAAAATTAAAACCTTGGTCAATACACAAAAGGAAAAAGGGGAATATAAAATCTACTGGGATGGCACGGATGATCTTGGTGAAAATATCTCTACAGGTGTATATTTTTATAAAATAAATTCTGGAGCATTTCACAATGTGAAAAAATTACTCCTGATTCGATGAATCAACTTTTGCCAATATTTTGAATTTCCGCTCAATCAAATACAGCAATGTATACTTTCCTGTAACCGAAGGCAGGTGAATCCAGGTGGGAGTAACATAAATGTTGTTTTTGATGCCTTTCTATTGCATAGCCGCCGGTTAACGCAAGACGCGGATTAAGCATCAACCCGCTTTGCTTATTACCGGCCTGTAAAACCTCAATCACAATGTGCTTTTGCCAGTGGATAGTGTCTCTGGTCTTTTAACCATCATACTTATCGTAAAACATTGCGCTAATCCACCACTTTGAACTCACCCGACAGACCATCCGCAGAATTGGGGGCGACCCAAACGCGGAATAGACCGGGTTCTACCACTCGTTTCAATTCGAGGTTCAGCATTGACAACTGTTCCACCCCCAGTTCAAAACTAACCGTTTTTGATTCACCTGGCTGCAGAAAAATCCTGTCAAAGCCTTTCAGCTCTTTAACCGGCCTGGTTACGCTGGCGGCCACATCACGGACATAGAGTTGTACGATTTCCGTTCCAGCCCGGTCGCCGGTATTTGTTATTTTCGCACTGACGTTAACCGTTCCGCCGGCCTGTATTTCGTCGTGCGATATTTTCAGATTCGAGTATTCAAATGTCGTGTAGCTCAGGCTTTAACCGAATGGGAAATGCGGATCGGGTGTCGCATCCCAGTAACGGTTCGAAGCGGGTCTGCCGCTGTTGCGGTGGTTGTAAAACACCGGAATGTGAGCGACGGAAGCCGGAAACGTTGTGGTCAGTTTGGCGCAAAAATTGGTTCCGCCGAAAACAAGGTCCGCCAGTGCCGGCCCCGCTTCCAGCCCCGGATGCCAGGCCACGATCATGGCATCCACCAGTTTCTCCACACCGGTCAGATCCAGCGGCCGACCGTTGAAAATCACCAGCACGATCGGCAGGCCTTTGGCGCTCAGCTCGTGAGGCAGTTTGATGTCCGCTCGATTGTTGTTTTCACCGAAAAAATAACTTTCTTCGCCGACACATAACAGAATCAAATCCGTGTTCCAGTCGATCTCGTTCGTTCCTTTGATGCTTTCCGGAGCTTCTTTGCGCATGCCCTGCAGAACGGATATCGCATTATTTTGATCGCCCAGACAGTGCCACCAGCCCAGCAGGTCCTGTGAATCCGCATAGGGCCCGAGGACGGCAATGGATTTAAAATTTCCCCGGATAGGCAGTACGGAATGGTCGTTTTCTAACAAGACCATGGTTCCCGTAGCGGTTTTGCGTGCAAATGAGCGGTAGGCGGGTTTTATAAACGCCGCTTTTTCAGCTTGCGGATCGGCATACGGATTTTCAAATAATCCAAGCCGGAATTTTATCCGGAGGATTCGTCGAACGGCGGTATCGATCAAGTCCGGCGATACCTGTCCTGATTGAACCTGTTCAATCAATGTTGTATATGTCGTACTCGCCATTTCCATATCTACACCCGCCTCCAATGCCCTGCGGGCGGCTTCCTTTTCATCGGCGGCAAAACCGTGTGCGATCAATTCCGCCACCGCATCCCAGTCCGACAGCACGAAACCGTCGAAATTCCATTCGTCACGGAGCACGAGTGAGTGTGAAATAATTTGCGGAAGCGGGGACGCCGCTGATATCGTTAAAAGCGCTCATTACCGTTGGGGAAAATGGTTTTAAAACCGTGATTCACGTCCATGTCGAACAGCAGTGGAATGCCCAACCTGGTTTTCGTGACTGCGACTTTTTGAATTTTATTCAAATCACTCACCGGTACCATTTTAGTCCGGCTGCCGAGAATGGATCCGACTATGCCGTTTTGGACATCGGCGAAAACCTGCTCGTTGAGCGAAGTATGAAAAAACTGCATCATTTGGCCGATTTTTTCTTCCAGGGTCATGCGGCTTAACAGGTCGTTGATCCTGTCGTTTACCGGCAGCGCCGGATTTTTATATGCGGATTCATTTTGGGCGAAAACGGTAATAACAATCAAAATAACAAGACTTGAAATGAGTAATTTCTGCATGATGTGACCTCATTTTTTTAAGTGTAAATTCAAAAAGATGTATGTTTTTTGCAATAACCATTTTTCTCAGAAATTTATTATTCCTATATTATAAGCGTTTACCGGCATTGGTTTAGTTTTTTTTGACGGATACTTTAATCGGAGTGCCGCTGAAAGTTGAGACACGAGGGGAAATCGAAAAAGCCCTTAGAACGATCATTTAATCTCTTGTCAATAAACAGGACAACGCTGGAGAGAGAAGACTCGATTGTATAAATTTGGGGGCGCAATTCCTGCGCGCAGCTGATGGCTGGAACAAAAAAGACCTCTGATTATGATGTATGGTTTTGGATTTTCGTATTTTACATGACTTGCTAAAATGGGAGATGCCCTATGTTTCATCATGTTTGCATTTATCAATAATTCTGTTTAAATTGACATGATATCTGGATATAATCGTGATTTGATGTCTATTCGTCACCAAATCGAGGGAGATTTGACATGTTGAAACCGTTTTATATTGCTATGATAGTTTTACTCCTCATTATAAATCCGGGATTCTCGCAAGGGGAAATAAATTTGGCAATTCTGGACCTGGAGGGATTCGGCATCACAGAGACCGAAGCAAAAGCACTTTCAGAAAGACTGCGCTATGAATTACTGCAAATCGGAAAATACAAAATTCTCGAACGCGGAAAGATGACCGAAATTCTTGATGAACAAGGTTTTCAACAAACGGGCTGTACATCAAATGAATGTGCCATACAGGTAGGTAAACTGCTCAATGTTCAGTATATGCTGTCAGGCAGTATCTCAAAAGTCGGAAGAACTTTTTCTACAAATATACGAATGATTGAAGTGGAAACCGGGCTTATAGTAAAGTCCGCAGTTTACGATAAAGTCGGGGAAATTGATGACCTGCTGATAAACGGCATGAAACAGGTGGCTGAAAAATTATGTGCTGAAAAGGAGGAAAAACCGGTAATGCCGAAGCCAGTATTGGGGACAGTTCGCATCCTTTCGTATCCTGCCGGTGGTGAAATTTTTATCGATGGTAAACCTCTCCAGTCGAACGACAGGATCGTTACGACGCCATTTACATTAACCGGTCAAAATGCGGGTACATTAAAAATCGGCGTTAGGAGCGGTGATTTGTTCCAGGAACAATTATTTACTGTTCGCAAAGAACAAGTAACGGTGGCGGAATTTCATTTTATGCAAGAATCTATTCCGGAACCCGACGATAGACAAAAACCGAAGGATTTGCCGGAGGTAAAAATGACACCCACAGCGGATTGGAACCGTTGTATTCCGCAACTCATGCAAAGACTCAACACGCTGTATACCTCACCGGAATCATTTTATCATCTCCCCTGGAATCCGGCGTTGGATGCCGGCACCGAACGCATATCTTTTACCTCATACTTTATCCAGCAAAATTACGATTATGATTATTCTTATATTCGAATGGATGAGGATTCTTATGGTAATTTGGTTAAAAGCCGTAGATATAACAATACCTATGAGAATAAATCATATCTATTAATTAACTCACTTGTTGTCCGTCCGAGTTCTTTTTTTACGCTCGGGCTGAATTACAGCTTTTCAAATTTTGAACACAACCAGACAAAACGCAACCGATATTATTATGAAAGCGGAGAAAATAGACAGTTTCGTTTGAGTACATCCGAGTACGATCATCAATTTTTTTCTCTGTGCCTCACGTATAGTAAAAATTCAATGTTCAAATTTGGTTCCAGAATGAATTATTTTTCGAAGAGCTATGGATACGATCGGTCGGATGAAGAGTATACAGATATTGAAAATTATAAATATAATAAACTCTGTTTTGATCTTGGCATTCAATTTTATTTAAAAAACAACGCTGTTTTTGACATATATTTGCTAGAATTGGGGAAAAAAAGTCATTTTACAACTTCAGGGACTGAAATTTACCTTGAGGACGATGGTACAATTGAAACATTTCAATGGTCTACGGAACAGACTTTGGAAAGTCCGCTCTATTTGGCCATCGATGTTAATACCAATATTTTTCAATCAAAAATATGGTTGCTAAGCGGTATAAAATTAAATTTAAGTGATGAAAAATTAATATCAAAATATGAAAATCAAGAATCTTTTTCAACATCCAGTGGATTGTTATATACAATTGGTTTCTATGGACAATTGGGCTATTTTTGGCCCTCGGTTCATTATTTGCGTCATACTGAAACCGTAAATTGGAATAATGATTATGAGAATAAAAGTGAAAACAATACCATTTCAGCAGGATTAAATCTAGTTTTAGGAAAAATTATTCTAAGTTATAATTGTTCTATAATTGGTGAAGAAGAAAAAATACCCGAGTATGACAATTCCCTGGAGCATTCCATAGAAAAAGATTATATCAGACATAATATGTTTTTGGGTTATCATTTTTAGCTGTATTTGTTTATCATTCTATAGGGATCTTTTGCCTGTGGATCGTAAAACGGCGGCGATGTTAGCAGTCACTGGCAAAAGGTTCTAAAACTACCAACGACTAAGCGTCGATGTGAATCCTGCTTCTTAAGATTGGGAGTCATAAACTGGCGGAATAGGTTTTAATGTGCCGTGAAGTTTTGTAGAAAACAAGAACGACGGAATAGCCGATGGAAAATGCCACATTTTAGAGGCCAGCCATGTAGACAATAACTGAACGGAGAATGTTATGGGTTTGTTTTCCAGAAAGCCGAATATAAAAAAACTGAAATCAAACAACGAGGTTGACGAACTGGTTAATATACTAAAGTCTACTCGAGATATGGCCGTTCGGGAGGCGGCGGCACAAGCGTTGGGTACAATGGATTCCTCTCAAGCGGTCGATCGATTGATTCAAATCGCCCAATTGTCGGGCCATGCGGCTCAAATATCCGCCGTCCAGGCACTCGGTCGGAGCAATAATCCGGCGGTTGTGCCGGCGTTGACAAAATTATTACAGACCGAAAATTCTCAAATGCACTTTTACGCCGTTCTGTCGTTGATTCAGATTAATTCCCGGCCAGCACTTGAGAGTTTTGTGTCATGGATCGTTCAGAGAAAAGATGTTGAACGGACCATGACCCTTTCGAGACTTGTACTTTACGGAGCGGATATTCGTATCATAAATGCTCTCGTCATGTTGTTGGCCGCCAATGTCCCTTCCTTACAAAAGGGGGCACAACTGGCGCTGGTTCAAATCGGTGCGCCCGCCGTCGATCAGTTGATACAAATATTTAAAAAATCGAATGACGGCGCTGTGGCCGATACACTTGTACGAATGTATCAAGAAGGTAAACTCGACGGGAATTTAAAAAACAAGATACGACAAACCGGTAATATTAGTTCAAATGAGTAATTCAGAACCGCATCCGCACCCAGGTACGGCTGGACCACCGTGCCGGTTTTGACCAGTTTGGCTGATCCACCATCATATCAGATGTGATTTTCCGGTCTTTATTGTAAGCTGTAGGAACGACCGGTTCAACCGATGAAACTCCGAGGCTGAAACTTTGCGGCATGTATCTTCGTATTATTACTGCTTTCATAATGTTTCTTGACGGGGATCGTCGTTTTTGAAGACATCACATCGAGCACACAAAATATCATGCTAACCGTAGCAGGAGATACAAAACATGAAAAGAGCCATTCGTTTTATCGTCGCCGGTGGATTGGGTGCACTGGCCGGTTGGATAATCTTCGAACCCTGGAAGCCGGAGTATGGCGCTGTTAGAGATGTATTGCTGTTGTACAGTGTTTCCATTGGAATTGTTCTTTTTTTAATTTTAGAAAGGTACGTTACTTTTAAAACCTTTAAAGAAATCCCGGCAAAGCTAAAGACATGGCCTATTTATGTTATTCCGTTGATTGGTGTTATATTGTTAAAGATTATTTACGGTACATACGATCAGGGGCATATGAACCAGGATGGAAAGATTGAGACTCGATTTTTATTGCTGGATGTTTCCGGAAGTATGCGGGGGCGTCCAATGAGTGAGTTGAAAAAGGCTTTGAATCGGTATCTCGGCGTGCTGGAAGAAGCGAAAAGTCAAGATGTCATTGGTTGTATAACTTTTGAATCTCATGCGAGAGAGCTCTATGCGCCGGGAACAAATTATTCACGGATGAAGAGCGAAATCTCCCGGCTGCGGGCAAACGGCGGAACGAATATGATCGAGGCGTTTGAAATGGCGTATCAATATTTGATTGATGCAAACAATAGTAAAGAAATAATCCTCGTGTCCGACGGTAAGCCCGATGATCCCCAGGAAACCATAGAATATATCGAGAAAATACGCGGAATAAGAATTCATACGGTCGGCGTCGGCAAGAACTATGATCGCCATATGCTGCAAAATATAGCGGATCGAACCGGGGGTACGTTTTTTCCCGCCGACAGAATCAGTGACCTGACCAACGTATTTGAAAAATTGGCTGTTCAGGGGTTGACTGAAACCACATCGAAAGGCAAAGCACGCTTGCCGGTATTGAACAGGCTCTTGGCCTGGAGTCTGCTGGGTGTTTGCATCGGGCTGGCGATCGGCGTGGGTACAAAGCGCAAAGAAATGCTCTTGGTGGGTCCGATTGGAGGATTTTTAGGGGGCATGTTGAGTTCACTGCTTTTTACGCTTTTAGATTTATTGCATATCGACACCGGCGCAACGTCCCGCATGATCAGCTTTTTTTTGTACGGTGCTTGTTTAGGTTTAACAATCTATCTGATTAATGATTTTTTCAGCAGGATAAAAAACGTTCAACGAGCTGATTATTCAGTTGATGAGATTACGGACGAAGACAGGAATTGAGTCTGTGGAAATGGTCTCATAAATAGAAATCCTTCCCGCGTTTGAACTGGCATCCGTTACACCGTATATTCGTTCGGTGAATAAAGGTCAGACAGCAAAATATGAGACTATCATTACTTCCTATCTCTAAATCCGTAAATAGGAAAATCAGCTTCATTACAATTCCCCTATGCGTGATATATTGATAGCCGGTGTTTTAGTATTTATTCAAAATAAAGAGAAAAATATAAATTTTGTTTCACGTCAAAAAAGCAGCTCCACCTCCCTTCAAAATATCCAATGTTATATAAAAAATATTCCAACGAATGTCAAGGGGATTATAAGGGCAGAGGTATTGTGAAAATTTAGGGCTAAATGTTATGTTTACAGAATTGGAACAAGGGAGTGATAGTGTGCAGTTCCGTCACTGATATTCTCAAAGACAATAAAATAGGTGTCAAAACCATACCAATTGATAAATTACAGTTTTCGTTTTTGCCGTGTTCCGATATCTGATATCCAAAAAGCAATATTTGCAATCTGATTTCAGGATTTCAATATACAGAATGTACATCGCTGTATTTCTTAAAACCAAAACAACATAAATAACCGGCTGGCCCTATCATACCACAGTTGAAACCGATCCTTAACATTTTTAGATGTGG
>JAFGEC010000410.1 GCA_016931775.1 Candidatus Zhuqueibacterota bacterium
AAATATATAATATATAGTAGTAGAGTCTGTGGATATGTGGATTATCAAAAGAAAGAGTTATTTTTATTCATGTTGAAGGTAATTGTTATAAACAATGCATGTTTATTATTTGTTGATAACAATTATATTACCAACACTTGTTAAAAACTCTATCAACAAGTATGAATAAAGTACCCTATATAAACATTCTATTAACAAAAATACACATATATTTTTAACAACTGTGGATAATTATGACAGTGATTTTACCAATAGATCGGTTCCGTTTAGACCTTCGTTCATAACAATATCTAATGCGGAAATTGGATATACATAGTTTTCAAATAATTGATAATAATTGACCGGTCGGTCTTTAAATATACGGATTCTATATCCCTCCGTTTTAATTTTTTTTTGATCGACCAGCGGCAATTCAAATTCTTCCAGTATACAGGTATCACAATTACATTCTTTCATCCAGGAAATCATCCTGGCGGTTCGGCATCTCATTTTCGATAAAGTTAAAGTGGATTGCAATTGACGATTCAAATTTAAACTTTCAAGTAGAAATTTTAGAGTTCTCTGATTGATATCGATTAAATGAGTATAATTTTGATATAAAAGGTCTTTTAAGCGATCAATGTAATAAAAATAATAGGCGGCATGAATATAGCTGTTTTGAAGCCTTAAAAGATGTTTTTTTTGCCACTGTTCATGATGATCAATCAAAATCTTGTTCAGGCTTTTATCTTTTAATCCATGATGGAAAACAGGTACGGTTAACCATTTTGTACCATCAGCATACTTTATTAAACACCTGTTGTGATTGCTGTGCTTTTTAAAAACAAAATTATCGGCAATTAAACATATATCAGCAGCCATTATTTTCTTTATTGTTGAAATGGATGCAAAATAAGATGGCTGTACAATCGTTAACTTCACGACTCTTCAAGCACCATAGAAAGACTGATTCTGCCTTTTTCTTTATCCACATTTATAATTCTCACCTGCACAACATCGCCTACACTCACCACATCAAAAGGATTTTTTACATATTTTTTTGACATCCTGCTTAAATGAACCAATCCATCCTGTTTCACACCGATATCTACAAATGCACCAAAATCAACCACATTTCTGACCGTACCTTTTAATACCATCCCAGTAACCAAATCATCCATGCTTAAAACATCGCTTCTTAGGATGGGTTTTGGCATTTGTTCTCGGGGATCTCTGTTGGGTTTTTCAAGACAACTAATAATATCAGACAGAGTCTCTTTGCCGCATTCACAAATACGGGATAATTCATTCAAGTTTATCTTGTTCTGTTCAATTTTTTCCCTGACGAGATGACCTCCTTTTTTAACTTTATCAATATCCAGGTTTAAATGATTCAACATTTTATAAGTCGACATGTATGATTCCGGGTGAACGGCTGTTGAATCCAGAAATGTGTCACTTTCAGGAATACGGAGAAATCCGGCTGCCTGAATAAAGGCGTTATCTCCAATACCCTTCACTTTTTTTAGCTCTTCACGGTTTTTAAACTTTCCGTATTCTTCTCTATATTTGACGATATTTTCCGCCGATCGGCTGTTTATTCCTGAAACATATTTTAATAGTGATGTTGAGGCCGTATTTAAATTTACACCAACAAGATTTACTGAAGATTCTACAATTTGATCCAAGGCATCAGCCAGTTTTTGCTGATTGACGTCATGTTGATATAATCCGACACCAATGGATTTGGGATCTATTTTTACCAGTTCTGATAATGGATCAAGCAGTCTACGTGCAATTGAAATATTTCCCCTCATGGATGCTTCTAATTCCGGAAATTCCTTTTTTGCAATGGGGGAAGCAGAATACACAGACGCTCCTGCTTCGTTCACTATAGTATAAAATAGCTCTCGATTCATTTCCTGTAATATTTCGGCCACCATCTGTTCAGTCTCCCGGCTCGCCGTCCCATTACCGATGGCTAGGATATCTACATTATTTTTTTTAATCATTTCGCTGACAGTGAGTTTTGCTTCCTCCCACTGTTTTTGTGGCGGATGCGGATAAATTGTAATTCCTTCTAAATATTTGCCGGTGGAATCGATGACCGCCACTTTGCACCCTGTTCTATACCCCGGATCAATTCCTAAAATAATTTTGTCTTTCAGTGGTGGAGCCAATAATAGAGCCTTAAGATTACTGGCAAAGACTTGAATAGCATGCTCGTCCGCTCTTTCGCTGAGCATATGACGAATTTCCCTTTCAATTGCAGGAGCGATAAGACGGTGATAGCTATCCATAATCGCTGTTTTCAATTGTTCGGTGAAAATACATTGCGGATTGATAATGTATACTTTTTCTATTTCTTTTGTCATCATTTCCTGTTCAATATCGATCCATACTCGGAGAAAATTTTCCCGCTCTCCCCTGTTTATGGCTAAAATACGATGCGGTGGAACAGTAGAAACCAATTCATTGAAATTTTTATAAATTTCATAATTATCGCAATTTTCCATATCACGCGCTTCAGAAGCAAGGGCACCTTTTTTTATGGTCAATTCTCGAATGATTTTACGAATTTTTGCATCGTCTGAAATTGTTTCAGCGACGATGTCCCTTGCACCCGCCAACGCTTCGTCCACATTATTTACTCCCTTTTCCTCGTCGATAAATTCAGCAGCATAATTCTCAATTTGTCCGGTATTAATTTCCTGCTTGAGGATTAGTTCCGCCAATGGCTGCAATCCTTTTTCCTTTGCGATGGTTGCCCGTGTGCGCCGTTTTGGCTTATAAGGGAGATAAAGATCTTCCACTTCTTGCAGTTTGGTGGCCGTCTTTATTTTAGACTCCAGCTCCTGCGTAAGTTTGCCTTGCTCCTCGATACTCTTTAATACCGTCTGTTTGCGTTCCTCTAGGTTACGCAGATAACGTATTCTGTCCCCAATATCCCGAATTTGATCCTCATCCAGACTGCCCGTTACTTCTTTCCGATATCTGGCGATAAATGGAACCGTATTATCGTTGTCCAACAGTTCGACGGTATTCTTCACCTGGTTCCAGCGAATATTTAATTCTTCGGCGATAATAGTGTAAAATTGGTTTTCATCCACAGTCATACCTCTTTTGTTGAAATTTAAATAACATACAAATATAGAATTGATGAGTAAAAAATCAAGAGTTAATAATAAAGTTACTGTTTTTTTCTTGATTTAGATAACTATAATCTATATTATCTTATTTCGAATCAGTGATAATCTATGTTAAAGCCTAATGATATAATCGTTAATATTTTAATAACAGGACGATTGGAGATAAAAATGAAAAAGTCAGTATGTGTTGTTTTAATATCTATCGTACTGGTTGTGTATGGATGCGGTGAAAATCAAAATTTTTCCGATCTTCTTTATAAGGGATTTCAGGATCCACCTGCCACAGCGCGTCCATTTGTGCGCTGGTGGTGGAACGACAACCGTGTGACCATTGAAGAAACTTTGCGCGAACTCGATATCATGAAGGAAGCGGGTATCGGGGGATTTGAAATGAATCCAATCAGTGCCGTCAATCCATCAAAAGCGAGTCAGGATGCCACCATAAAACTCGCCTGGCTGAGTTCAGAGTGGAATAAAGTAGTGAAAGCAACAGCGGACGGCGCAAGAGAACGTGGCTTGATTCCGGATCTGTTGGTCGGTTCCGGCTGGCCTGCGGGAGGAAGGTTTCTTGAACCAGGTGAACAGATTCAAATAATTACCGTAAACAAACAAGAACTTGTGGGTCCCGCCGTCTTTACCGGAACGGTTAAAGACTTGACACGGGCAGCGGTGGCCATGGGGGGATCACGCCGTCGGGAGCAATTACCCGAAAATGTTAATGCCAAACTGATTTTTCTTCGTCTTGTTCATCATCCGATGCAGTCTTTTGAAACGGGTATCGATTTGATGGACCGTGCAAGTTCTGACGGTACCGTTCAATTTGATATACCGGATGGAAAATATTTACTATATGCCGGCGCATGGCGTGAAGGATACCGACAGGTTGTCGGAGGGTGTTTGGGCGCAGAGGGTCCTGTGGTCGATCATTTAAACAAAAAAGCGGTTCAAAAATATCTGGATAGAATGTCCGATGCACTCAATCCATTTTTCGGTGGCGCTCTTGGAAACAGTTTGCGCGCCATGTTTTTTGATTCATTCGAGCTGGGGCATACGAATTGGACGAATGATTTTGCCGAACAATTTAAAAAACGACGCGGTTACGATCTTGTTCCTTATCTCCATTACATGGTCGATTTAGATTCTATTGTTGCTGAACCGGTGGTCGCCGATTCATTAAAAAGATTAAGATACGATTTCAATATTACGATTATCGAATTGTTTATGGAACGGTTTATGACAACATACACCGAATGGTGTCATGAGCACCGTGTTAAAAGCCGGTCACAAGCCTACGGCAGGGAAGCTCACCCGCTTGACACCAGTTTTCTGGTTGATTTACCAGAAGGAGAAACCTGGATCTGGGGGGCGGAAAAACAGCCGCATCCTTGTACGATCAATCGTTTTGTCGCTTCCGCCGCACATTTGTCCGGTAAAAGTGTCGTCAGTGCCGAGTCCATGACCAATCCGGTCACTCCGTTCCGAATTTTACCCTCGGATATAAAATCCACGGATGATCTTAATTTTATATCCGGCACCACTCATACGGTTTTACATGGATTTAATTATTCTCCTCCTGGGGTTGAATTTCCAGGATGGGTGAGGTTCGGATGTTTTTTCAGCGAGCATAATACATGGTGGCCGTATTTTAAAAGGTGGGCCGATTATAATGCACGGATCTCGTGGATTATGCAAAATTCCCTGGCACAGGCTCGTGTTGCCATCCTGACTCCGGAAGTCGATATCTGGTCAACGGTAGGCAGACCGTATCATCCATTCGCAGAGCGCGAAGTTACCACACCATGGTATATTTATGAATTATGGAAAGTATTCCATCAAAATGGTTTTAATGTAGAATATATATCCGACAGTGTTCTGGCCGGAGCCACTTTTGAGGAAGGAACAGTCATTTTCGGTCCTAGAGCCTACGAGGTTATAATTCTTGAGGATTTACAGAGTATTCTGCCAAAAACCGCTCAACAATTGGAAAAATTTGCAGAATCCGGAGGAAAAATAATCTACATCGGACAAACACCACATCGCTCACCTTCCTTTAAAAATGCATCGACCAATGATGAATTGGTGAAAAAATCTATCGATGCAAGTCTAAAAATAAATCCAAAAAATGTGGGGATTGTTACATCGCCTGAAAGTGATAACATTCTGGAATGGGTTAAAATAACGATGGAACTTTTCGATGTGAGACCGGATGTGGAAATTTCTCATCCAAATGCCCATTTATCCCAGATATACCATAAAACGGCGGAACACGATATTTTCTTTTTCACTTGGTCGGATACAAGTCAGTCGATTGATTTTACTGCACGATTTAAGATAGAAAAAAAGATTCCTTACGTTTGGAATCCCGAAACGGCCGAAAGATTTCGTTATCCGGTTAAGGGTCATGGAAGTGATTTAGCAATCCATTTGGAACCACAGGAATCTATCCTCCTAATTTTTGAACCAACTGAGATTGATTGTCCGGTTTTTAAAAAATCCATAATAGATCGTCATAATTCAGAAATACTTTCAACAGAATGGCAGGTGACTTTTCAGCATGCCGTCCGTGATACATCTTTTACCAAACAAATGAATGAGCTTGTAGATATCGGTCAATCCGACGAAGAGGAGCTCAACCGATTTGCCGGTATCGTTTGTTACCATTCAAAATTTAAAACAAACGATACCTCACATACCATGCTGGACCTTGGTAAAGTATTTGGAATTTCTGAGGTTCGTTTGAATGATCAACCACTCGGGATTTGCTGGTATGGTGTTCATTCTTATGACGTATCGAATGTTCTAAAACAGGGAGAAAACCTGTTGGAGGTCAAAGTCACAACGCATCTTGGCAATTTACTGCGCGGCGCACCAAGGAATACTTCTGCTGGACGTTATAGCTGGTGGTATCCGGCTGAAAAGATGGGTATACTGGGACCGGTTCGTTTATGCAAGAAAAATACCGTTATAGAGTAATAATGTTTTGAACCTATATACAGGATTCATTTCCATGTTAAAAAAAATAATTTTTATATCTATTTTGTCGGCCTTTATTGTCAGATGCCAAAAAGCCGATCTCGTCATTATGAATGCCAAAATATGGACAGCCGATTCACATCAGAGTTTTGCGGAAGCGCTGGCAGTGAAAGAAAACAGAATTTTGATTGTCGGAGATAATGACGAGATTAAATCCAAAATGAAAAGACAAACCATGATTATCGATGCCCAAGGCAGGCTGGTTTTACCCGGTTTTAATGATGCACATTTGCATTTTATCAGTGGTGGCCAGACATTGATGCGGGTCGATTTACTGGGGTGCCAAGATGTGAAGGAAATACAATCGTGCATTCTCTCCATGTGTCAGAAATGTTCCAAAGGAACATGGATTACCGGCCGTGGCTGGGATCATACACTTTTTAATAACGGAAATTGGCCGGATAAAAAAAGTTTGGATAATGTTGCTATGGATTATCCGGTTTTTATTCACCGTGTTGATGGGCACGCGGCGTGGGCGAACAGCTTAGCGTTAAAGATAGCAGGAATTACACGTCAAACACCTGATCCTCCCGGTGGAAAAATTGTCAGGCATGCTGGTACGGGTGAGCCTACAGGTATTTTGCTGGAATCCGCAATGGGCTTATTATCTCACGTGATTCCACCATCGACTGAAGAAGATATGTACACGGCAGCGTTAATGGCTTTGGATATGGCCAAAAAATATGGAGTGACGTCAATCCAGGATAATTCCGGTATTTCAAGGGTTGAGATTTATCACCGGTTGCTGCAAGAAAATCTGCTCACAGTAAGGGTTTCGGAATGGATTATATTTGACCTGGCGGAAAATCCAGAATTATTAATGACAAGTATAAAAAGATACGAAAAATATTGTCAGGAACCTTATATTCGTTTTGGCCTGTTGAAGGGATTTGTCGATGGTACTCTGGGTTCTCGTACAGCATATCTGTTTCAGCCTTATGATGATGATGCGGAAACGTCCGGTCTTTTGCAAATCGAAGAAGAAAAACTTAAGCAGCTCGTATGTCGTACAGATAGTATTGGGTTACAAATCGGCCTGCATTGTATTGGGACAAAAGCCAATTGGTTGGCTTTAAATTGTTTTGCCGAAGCGTTGAAACGCAATGGGTTTCGGGATCACCGTCATCGTATCGAGCACGCTCAAGTGTTGAGGGAAGAGGATATTGAAAGATTTGCTCAACTCGGTGTCATTGCCTCCATGCAACCGACTCATTGCACTTCAGATTTACGATGGGCGGAAGAAAGAATCGGCAAACAACGCTGCCGGGGAGCCTATGCATGGCGGAGTATTCTGGACAAAGGTGGTCGAATCGCTTTTGGAACCGATTGGCCAGTTGAACCGCTTGATCCCATGCGAGGGATATATTCCGCAGTGACCAGAAAAAATCCGGATACCAAAACACCGGCTCAGGGATGGTATTCCGAACAAAAGCTGACAATTGAAGAAGCCATCCGCCTATATACGTGCGAATGCGCTTATGCTGAGTTTCAGGAAAAAGAAAAGGGATCACTTTCTCCGGGAAAATTGGCGGATATTATTGTTTTGTCTAAAGATGTATTTGTAATTCCGGAAGAAGAAATACCTGAAACTCGGGTTGATTTTACGATTTTTGATGGGAGAGTTGTTTATACTCGTGAATAAGGTGATTCCTCTCTCAAAAGCAGTTCCACCACCACCTCGATATGTCCGGTATGCGGAAACATATCTACTGCCTGTACCCGGGTTAAATTGTACTTTTCGGCCAAAATTTGAATATCGCGGGCAAGGGTCGATGGATTACATGAAACATGTATAATTTTTGGGGGGCTTAAATTGAGAATAGATTTTACCGTTTTGGGGTGCATGCCCCCGCGAGGGGGATCGATGATCATCACATCGGGGATTCCGTATTTTTGTATGGTTTGTTCTCTGTCAATCAATAAATCCTTGAGATC
>JAFGEC010000411.1 GCA_016931775.1 Candidatus Zhuqueibacterota bacterium
CCGTGCCGGATAAAACGACAGCAAGAAAAAAAACAACGATAGATAAAAAAACACCATAGTTTTTCATTTCTTGGGCCTCCTTTTTGATTTGAATTTTTACTTATTCAGGAACGGTCAATTTTTAACACCCAGTCCCGAGTTCATACACGACCGGTGTTCGGATTACATCTGAAAGGAGCTGGTTGCCTTTAATGGGGCAGGAATTCCGCACGTTTTTAACGAATGAAAAACAGCACAAATTGAAAGCTCTGCCCCGCCGGATACTGATATTCTGTCCGGTTTGAGTTTTTGGATTTTAAATCCGAAGAAACTTAATACGGATCCAGAACCCGCGATTCGATAACACAATATAACTTATTTTTCGTATTCACACCAGCTTTTTATTTGCAAATCTTTGAGATTTTTCCTCGATATGGCTTCAACAAAACGGCGGGCCAGTTGCATATTGGTAAAAAGCGGAATGGCAAAATCAACGGCATGGCGGCGGATGATATAGTCGTTTGTTAATTCTTCTTCCTGGTAATTTTTAGGAATATTGACAACCAGGTCGATTTTTTTCTCAGACAGGTAATCCAGAACATTCGGCGACTTGCCGGACAGAGGCCAATGCAATCGGGTAACCTGCAGGTTATTATCCTCCATAAACCTGGCCGTTCCTCCCGTGGCGTAAAAGTTAATCCCCATCTTTTGCAGTATTCGTGCGCTGGGTAAAAAGTCTGCCTTGGTTTCGATAGGTCCTGTCGACAACAGTATATTTTTAATGGGTAGTTTGTACCCCACTGACAAAAGCGATTTTAAAAAGGCTTCTTCAAAATCATCGCCGATACATGCCACCTCACCGGTTGATGCCATTTCCACACCCAGGGTAGGATCAGCGCCGGCAAGACGCGTGAAAGAAAATTGCGGTGCTTTAACACCCACATACTCCAGGTCGAATGCCGACCTGTCGACCCGCGGTACATGATGCCCCATGATCACCCGAGTCGCGATGTCGATAAAATTGGTTTTGAATATCTTTGATACAAATGGAAAACTGCGTGAAGCGCGCAGATTGCACTCGATGACCTTGACGTCATTATCCTTGGCGACAAACTGCATGTTAAACGGCCCGTTAATTTTCAATGCTTTGGCAATAGCCCGGGCTATTTTTTTCACGCGCCGTGTTGTCTCCAAAAAAGTGCGCTGGGGCGGCAACACGATGGTTGCATCGCCGGAGTGTACACCCGCGTTCTCCACATGCTCCGATATGGCGTATACCAGTAATTCACCCTCATGAGCGACCGCGTCTATCTCTATCTCTTTGGCGTTTTCAATAAATTTACTGATCACAACCGGATGATCGGCGGAGATATCACTGGCCTTATTGAGAAATTTTTCCAGTTCTTCATCATTTACGGAAACACTCATGGCCGCGCCGCTCAAAACATACGAGGGCCGGATGAGAACCGGATAACCGACCTTGCGGGCAAATTTTTCAGCTTCGGCCATGGATGTCAATTCTTTCCACTCGGGCTGATCGATCCCCAGCTCATCCAGCAGTTTGGAAAACTTGTGCCGGTCCTCGGCGTTATCGATGCTGAGAGCGGATGTACCCAGCAACTTGACGCCGGCCTTATCCAGTTTAAGAGCCAGATTGTTGGGGATCTGTCCGCCCATCGAAACGATGATGCCCAGCGGCTTTTCCTTTTCATAAATATCCAAAACGGTTTCGAAGGTGAGTTCGTCAAAATACAACTTGTCGCACTCGTCATAATCCGTACTCACCGTTTCAGGATTATAATTCACCATGATGGTCTGGTAGTTGAGCTTTTTAAGTGCGAGAATGCTGTTGACGCAGCACCAGTCAAACTCGACCGAGCTGCCGATACGGTAAGCACCTCCGCCCAAAACAATGACGGATCTGCGTTCGAGAAAGGTCAGGTCGTCCTGGGAACCATTGTAGGTCAGATACAGATAATTTGTTTGAGCCGGATATTCGGCGGCCAGAGTATCGATTTGCTTAACGCAGGGTGTCAGATTATAATCTTTACGCAACCGGCGAATTTCCTGTTCCGTATGGCCGGTCGCTCCGGCAATCTGCAGGTCGGAAAAACCGTGCTGTTTGGCCTCAAGCAATAAATCCTGCGGGCAGCGTTGCTCGCCCACCGCTTGTAATTTTTTTTCAATATTGACAATGTTTTCCAATTTGGCCAGGAACCATTTATCGATGAAGGATCGTTCGTGAATTTTATCCAGAGAATAGCCTTTTTTCAACGCTTCGGCGATGGCAAAGACGCGCAGATCCGTTGGTTCCGTCAATTCTTCATCCAGATCGCCGAACTCCATTTCCCTGTTTTGCACCAGGCCCGAAGCACCGATTTCCAGCATCCTGAGGCCCTTTTGCAGCGCTTCCTCGAATTTGCGGCCGATTGCCATAATTTCACCGACGCTTTTCATACCGGATCCGATTTTATTGGACACCTGACGGAATTTTTTTAAATCCCAGCGCGGCAGCTTGACAACGATATAATCCAGTGAGGGCTCAAAACAGGCTTTGGTCACCCGGGTGATGGAATTGGGCAGATCCACAAGGCTATATCCGAGAGCCAGCTTGGCGGCTACCGCAGCCAGGGGATAACCCGTGGCTTTTGAGGCAAGTGCCGAACTGCGCGACAGGCGGGCGTTGATTTCAATGACCCGGTAATCTTCGGATTTGGCATCCAGGGCATATTGTATGTTACATTCGCCGATAACGCCCAGATGGCGGACGGTGCGAATGGCAATTTCCCGCAGCATATGGTATTCGCGGTTGGTCAAAGTTTGACTGGGTGCGACAACGATACTTTCACCGGTGTGAATGCCCATGGGATCAAAATTTTCCATATTACACACAGACAGGCAGTTGTCGTACTGGTCGCGGACAATTTCGTACTCTATCTCTTTCCAGCCCTGAAGATATTCCTCAATTAAAATCTGGTTCGCATATGAAAACGCTTTTTGTGCCCGTTCCCGCACCTGTTTTTCATCCTGGCATATACCGGATCCCAACCCGCCCAGTGCATACGCAATTCGCATCATGACCGGATAACCGATTTCAGCCGCCACTTTGACCGCTTGTTCCATATTGCTGACAGCCTGGCTGCGCGGTACTTTGACATTTATTTGATTGAGCTTTGTAACAAACAGATCGCGGTCCTCGGTATTAATAATGGTTTCAACGGAAGTACCGAGTACGGTAACTCCGTAACGGCGTAACACACCGCTTCTCTCCAGTTCCACGCCGCAATTCAGGGCGGTCTGTCCGCCGAAGCCCAGTAAAATCCCCTCCGGTTTATCCTTTTTGATCACCTGTTCCACAAAATAGGGCGTAACCGGTAAAAAATATACCTGGTCGGCGAGATAATCCGAAGTTTGAATGGTCGCGATATTTGGATTGACCAGGACGGTATAAACCCCTTCTTCCTTCAGCGCTTTGATCGCCTGGCTGCCGGAGTAGTCAAATTCACCGGCTTCACCGATTTTTAAGGCAGAGCTGCCCAGTATAATGACCTTTTTAGTGTTCATTAAAGCATCCTTTTAAAATCATCAAACAAAATCTCCGTGTCCACCGGACCGGGGGCGGCTTCCGGATGAAACTGCACGCTCATAAACGGTTTCGATACGTGGCGGATTCCCTCGTTCGTGCCGTCGTTTGCATTGACAAACCAGGGCTCCCATCCCGCCTGCAGCGTCCGTCCGTCCACGGCAAATCCGTGGTTTTGCGATGTAATATAACAGCGTTTGGTTCCCATTTCGACACAGGGCTGGTTTTGACTCCGATGACCGAATTTAAGCTTGAAAGTATCCGCACCCGCTGCAAGTGCAAGAATCTGATTGCCGAGACAGATGCCGAAAACCGGTTTTGTACCCTCCAGAGCTGATTTTACTTTATTTATGGTTTCACGGCACATTTTCGGATCACCGGGGCCGTTGGTAATAAAAATGCCGTCGTAATCCTCACTCAAAAAATCGTAATTCCACGGTACCCTTTTTACCCGTATTCCGCGTTTAACAAGGGAACGTATGATATTGTCTTTGCAGCCGCAATCGATCAATATCACGGTCTTTTCCCCGCTGCCGTATTCAACAGGTTCCGAAATGCTGACCTTTTCCACCAGATTACTCTTGTTGGGATCGTAAAATTCTTTTTCTTCTGTAAAAAACAACAGGCGCCCCAGCATGGTACCCTCGTCTCGGAGTATTTTCGTCATCATCCGGGTATCGACACCGTACAATCCCGGCACATTGTGCTCAATGAGCCATTGAGAAAGACTTTTTGCCGCGTTCCAGTGATTGTAGGTAAAGGAATACTCGGATACCACCAGGCCCAATACCTGAATACGGCTGGACTCGAACCAGCGGTCGAGTTTGTCGATAATTTTAGACTCGGGCACACCGTAATTACCGATGAGGGGGTACGTGAGCACGAGAATTTGTCCGTAATAAGAAGGATCGGTCAAACTTTCGGGGTAGCCTACCATTGAAGTATTAAACACCACCTCACCGGCAACGGATTTAATCGAACCGAAAGAGAAGCCGTGAAACATCGACCCGTCTTCGAGCTCTATCCGGGCTTTGACTTTTTTTTGTTCCATATTTTTGCTTTATCCCGCTTTTTTTTCACACGGTTGCTAAAAACCCCGATGTTCGCGATTTTCGGACACCGGGGTTCATGTCGACCTTATTACAGTAATTTAGGAATTTTTTATTTAAAACTCAAGTATTTTGAGATGTGTTTTAGTAATAATTTCACAATGTTGCAAGGAGAAAAATTTTGCGGGGCATTTCCGGCTCCACTGCAGAGGCTTTTGGCACTGATCCTTTTGCACGGCTTTATCTGGCTGCTGCAGCGGGATGATCCTCCGCTGTTATTGGGGCAATCAAAGCGAGGGAAGAACACAATAGCTTAGGCAAACCAATAGTAAAAATTTTATTCTGCTAACCTTCCAACTCAAGGGCACGTGCCAGGAGCCTGTCGGACTTGCATCGTAAGTATTTGTTTTTTCTACACAATTGAT
Organism: Candidatus Zhuqueibacterota bacterium; assembly: GCA_016931775.1. Lineage (GTDB taxonomy): Bacteria > Zhuqueibacterota > Zhuqueibacteria > Residuimicrobiales > JAFGEC01 > JAFGEC01. The sequence continues at coordinate 5,037 of JAFGEC010000411.1, forward strand.
TTTGAGGTTAAATTTTTAAATGCATAAAAATCAATTATTTATAAAAATGAAAATCGTCAAGTCCGACAGGCTTCTAGGCGCCAACAAAATTAATTTCCAGCCTTTTTCCAAGAACCAGAGCAGCTCGTTCCAGTGTTTGGAGGGTTACAGATTTATTTTGCGGATCAAGCAATCTATCGATCGACGAGCGACTTGTTTTCATTCTTTTAGCCATTGCTGTTTTAGAGATGTTTTCTTTTTGCATCAACTCTGCAAGTTGAAAGGCAATAACCCTTTTAATGGCATTTGCCTCGACTTCAGCGAGTATGCCTTCCTGTTCCAAAAAGTCATCAAAATTGCTGCCGATATGTTTATTATCCATATATTATTGACTCCTCATATCTTGAATTCTTTTTCTTGCTAACTGGATATCTTGTTTAGGGGTTTTTTGAGATTTTTTAATGAATCCGTGAAGGAGGATCATATGATCATCAATAATGGTAAATAGGACTCGAGCTATTCGGTTTTTTAGATGGCTGCGAATTTCCCACAAGTCATTCTCCAATTTTCGGATCAATGGCATTCCCAAAGGCCACCCGAACTGTATGGTTTTAATATCTTCACCAATAACTTTTTTTTCCTCACGTGTTAATGCTTGAAGCCACTCTCTTACAGGCTCGTTTCCTGTTTCAGTCTTATAAAAGACAACTTTTAGGCGGAATAGATTTACCATAATTGAAATGTACCAAAATTGGTACGATTTGTCAACATTTTTATTATTTAAATGATCTTATAGGACTTTCTAACCCATTCGTCAGGGGTGCGACCCAACTGACATTGTCCAGAAACAAGTGATTAGACCAGCCTCAAAAATTTGAAAAACTGGAGCGGTTTAGCATCCCCTGTATGAAAATGTAAGGCAAATCATTTACTTAATTATAATCATTTTTTTCATTTCCGAGTACCCGTCATCTGTCTGCAATTTATACAAATAAATTCCGTTAGCGAGATTGCTAGCATTATAATTAACAGAATAGGTATTTGCATTCTGGAACTTACTGACTAAAGTTTGAATTTCTCTGCCGAGCATGTCGTAGACTTTTAATTCAACAAAACCTGAAATGGGTATTGAATAGGAAATCTTGGTTGAAGGATTAAATGGATTGGGATAATTTTGATCCAAAGAATACTGCCTGGGACTGTTTTCTATTGTATTTACATTTGTAGCCGAAATTAAAACAAGGATTGAAAAGTTATCGCTCCAGAACGAGTTACCATTACTGGTAATATCCAAAACGAATTGAATTTCTGTATTATCAGGGCAGTCTTCAGATATTTCGAGTTGATAATAGCTGGTGCTTGTTTTGGATTCACCCGCTGCTATATTGCTAAAGTTTCTATACACGTCTGAGGTAACAGTTGCAAACTCATTGAGGCTGCTCAATTTGGCTTTGATATTTAGCGCGGTAGCTGTTGTACCTCCGTTTTTAAGTGTGACCTTCATATTGAGTACATCACCTGGGTTTGGCTCGGTATCTGATGATTTAAGTGTATAACTTTCATATGAAATCGGGCCGTTGGTTGTAAATACCGCTATGTTATCCATTTGATGACAGATCGTTTCTGCTTCATTCTGTGTGACCTTCAGATCCACATAATAATCCCGTTCTTCCATAGAACTCACTGGCCAGACATTGGCATACAGGCTGTCACCCGCATTTCCATCGTTGTGATTTCCGTCATCAAAGAGCTGCAGACTATCGATAGGCGTTTGATCAGGGGCTTCAATCTCAGCAAAAAGAGTCACTCCTGTTGGATCGCTGATTGTTGTTGTAATGCATACGCTGTCGCTTCCAGCAACTACAAAATATTGACTTAGATAAACGTCGTCAATAAGGCCTGACAAGTCTTTTGAAGGATCATATTTTTCTACGGCTGAAAGAACTGTTCCACTGCCTATAAAACCACCAATGGTATATATCTTGCC
>JAFGEC010000040.1 GCA_016931775.1 Candidatus Zhuqueibacterota bacterium
GGGCAGATCGGTACAATAAAACAACATAACACGTGGACGGTTGCGGGGAAAAATCAATCCGTCGGTAACCGGGGTCCGGTATTTGATGCCGCTGTTCAGGGTCACAAGCGCCCTGACGGCCATGGATTTGCTTTGATCGGGTATCATTCGTGTATCCCAGTTCACTTTAAAAGGAGCCGTTACGGACCGGCCCACATGGTTTTTGAATTCCCGCCCTTGCGTAAATCCGTGCCAGGAATTTTCGGTTAACAGTCCGTTATCCGCAAATCCACTGAACCGCGCAAAATAATCCACCGACACGATCTGCGGCACATATTCCTCAGCAACGGACAGCGACAGCGCCACATTGGCGCCCAGGGCATCCGGATTTGCCGGCGTGACACAGGCTGTAAAATCCTGCAGGTTGTTCTTTAAAAGATCGGGATGGTCCGGTTTCAGATAGCAGCGCACGGATGCATTATCGATGATAAAGTGGCCCCAGAAGGTTTTGCCCCGGTCACAGGCAAACTGAAATGCATTGAGACCGCTGACCAGATGCTCTATATTGACCGGTACAAGGGGGTAAGTATAGGCACAGTTTTCCTCTTCCGTGCCGTCGTCCGGCAGAAAATAGGTCCCTTTGCCGTTCAGTATAAACCGCTTGTTTTCCGTCAATGGATGCCCTCCCCACAATTCCAGATAAAGTTCAGCCCGTTCAAGTCCGAACAGATCTTCCGGCACGTTAAGGAGCATCAATCCGTTGATGCGCGCCTCGGTACGCCGGCCGAATGTCGGATGCAGACTCAGCTCGGCGTCGTTCACCCGCCAGCGTGTATCGTGGGGATTGTTGTTCGTGATTTTATCAAATTCCGCCCAGTGTTGGCGGAAAAAAACCTGTGACGAGGCGGTTTGTGTCAGCAACAAAATCAGAATCAGCAGTAAAAATAGCCGGTTTTTCCTCATAATCTCCTCCATAAAAATGACCGGGATCGTATCGAAAATAACATCCATTGATGACAAAATTGCCGCGCATTTTAAAAAATACTCTCCCGGCGATTGATTCGGATTTACTTTAAACTGTTCAAATACTGCAGGCTTACGGGTATTTGCTGCGCCGCTTCCTTGGCTTCGTCTTCGATGAAATACAATTTCACATTTTGTTTGCGGGCTTCACGAAAGAGCGCCGGGAAATTGATCACGCCGCTGCCCACGGGCACACTGGTTTCATCCGCAGCACCACCGGTCACGGAAACCGGAACATAGGGCCGAAGATCCTTCACGTGAACCAGATCGAAACGGCCCGGGTAACGCTGCATAACGCCCACAGGATCAAAACCGGTTATGGCGGTCCAAAAAGCATCCATTTCAAACGTCACCCGTTCGGGATCGGTTTTTTCAAACAGCGGTTCAAAAAAGAATCCCTGCTCATCCCTGCCGAATTCAAATCCATGCAGATGGTAAAAGAACCTGATGCCGTTAGCTTTAAGTTTTTCACCAAACCGGTTAAAATCGTCGATTGCTTTTTCCATATCGGCACGGGTAAAATGACCAAAATCATGGGGAATCCAGCCGATGCCTGTATATTTGGCACCGAACATTTTAGCTTCACGGATGATGCCGTCCATATCGTCCACAAAACGCTGATAGTCGAACATTATACTCGGACTTTTCAAACCGTTTTTCTTCAGGATTTTCAAAAATTCCTCCGCGGTATTGCCGTAATAACTCGAGACCTCCACCGATGTAAATCCCATCTCTTTTACCGCGGCAATGGTTTCTGGAACACCGGCTTTGTCGTACTCAAACCGCATACTGTACAGTTGCAGCCCAACCTGATCCTTGAAAGAACCTTTTGCCGCCGATACGATCCGGCCGGTGCCGTTCTGCAACCAGATATCCAGACGTGGAGTCTCCCATCCGTAGGGCTTGACGAGAACATCGAAATCACCGTCGCCGTCGAGATCGGCAATCTTGGACTCGTGATTGGCGATACCGGAGGAGATGATTTCTTCTTTAAAATGACCCTTGCCGTCACCCAGTAAAATCCGGTTAAAGGCATCGGGATTTTCGCCGAACAGGCGCATTTCGGCGTTCCAGACGTCCAGATGGCCGTCGCCGTTGAAATCCAGGATTTTGATGGAATGGCCGTTATCCACCTCGGGAATCAATTCTTTGGCCACCCAGGTGCCTGTGCCTTTTTTCCCCTCTTCCTGGCCGCGTTCTTTCCACTCATACATCAGCATGGGCGCACGTCCGTCGCCCACAACTAAAATGACCTCGGGCCGTCCGCCCTCGATCAATTGGCCCGTTGCCGCGCGTGTAAATGTGTATCCGGCATCGATAATGTTTTCCGAGTATTTATAATTCTCTATATGTTTAAACCAGCGGCCGCCGCCGATAATATCCATTTTACCGTCGCCGTCGATATCGGCCAAAGCCAGTCCCTCCATTTCATTGTTACCTTTAAAATCCGGATACCAGCCGCGCTGCTGCATTTCACTGTCCTGTTCATAATGAAAGATCACGTGACAGTCCCACGGCTGTGTCTGTTTCGGATCGTCCGGGATATCCGCGATGTATAAATTTCCTTCCGACTGGGCCCAGAAAACCAATTCCGGTTCAAAATCTCCGTCAAAATCGCCGAATTCCTGGTCGTGATGTTTGTTCTTGCCGGAATTTTTGATCGTGTAACGTTTCCATTGAACGGCAGGGTCGTAATCCGGGTAGGGATTTTCCCACCACCACACCATGTTGTTCTGCCAGTCGCCGCCCATGACAATATCAAGATCGCCGTCGCCGTCGATATCGCAAAAATCCGAGCCCGCTTCGATATGCAGAGGTTCCGCCTCCACGGTAAATTTTTTCCAGCCCTTTTCTCCGCGCCGGAACCAGGTCACGGCCGGTGCTTGGGTGCGTTCGGAAATCACAAAATCGTTGATACCGTCTTTGTCGATATCGAACACCAGAGAAGAGGTTTGCTCCTTTCCACTGTTAGGCGTATCCAGATCGCCGTTTGCACTGGATAAATGCACCCAGTTGATAGGCGCCGAGAAAAGCAGCGCGGAACACCAGCAAAAAAGAATCGCTGCCGTCATTTTGAGTTTCATAATTTCACTCCTTGTTTGCTGTTTATGACAAAAAAATTAGTTATTTTCACCTTTGTAGAATAACACCATCCGGATTGATCGATTTTTTCGGCATTTCCCGGCGAAATGTCTGCGGTGCTGTGAAATTAAATTGAAAAAACATGCAATTTTTATTCTTTTCCTCCGATTTTTCTGTTAGACGTCATTCGACTAAACTAACCGGCACCACCCTGCAGCTCGTTGTACAGAGTATAACGGTCCGCCCGGTAATATGCCCTCAGGAACTCGATGGGTATATTCTGCTGGGAATAAGAAATTCTCTCGATAAATAAAAGCGCCGCCCTGACCGGTATTTTTAAAAGCGCCGCAATCTCTTTGTCGGCGTTTTTCGCCTGAATTGTCTGCCGTGCCCGGATCCATCGGATGCCGTATTCGGATTCCTTAACATGACGCAGGGAATTTTTTTCAAAATCGTGTTTGAGAATTCCGGGGCAATATTTGTGAATCAGCATCGATTTTTCGAGACACATGGGTTCTCCATCAGCGAGACGCAACCGCTCCAGCAATACGAGCTCGTCTCCGGCCTGAATTTTCAGTTTTTTGGCAACGTACTCGTCAGCAGCTATTAATGCAGCTTTTATTTTACGCGTGCCGGGTTTCAGTCCGCGCTGCAGCATATCCTCGGTAAAATTAACGATTCTGGACAGACCGTGCTCGAGCCGCGGGTGAGCGACAAAGGTTCCTTTGCCCTGTTTCCGGAACACAAGGCCCTCCCGGACAAGCAAATCCAGTACCTTTCGCACCGTTATCCGGCTGACATGATATTGTTTCGACAATTCCAGTTCGGTGGGAAAAACATCGCCGGGATTTAATTCGCCCTTTGTGATTTTCGCCTGAAGAATTTCATACAGTTGATGGTACAGAGGAACCTTGATCAGCGGATCGACAATCTTCATGGGCTGGTCCAAAAGAATTTATATAATTTGTTATAACAATATAACATTATATTGAATTTGCCAAAAAATGTCAACAAAAAAGTTAAAAAATCCGGCTTTTTTTTATCCGTGTCTGTGTCACCGGCCGAAATCTCTGCGCCCCTGCGGCTCAACGCGATGTTAAAAAAAATCATACTGAAGCAAATTCAGGTTAAATGCATTTGTATGTTTATAAATAAAATTTGGGGGGATTCCCTGGTGTTAAACCACTTGCATCATTAACAACAATTTTATAATTTAATGAAAAAGCGCCTGCCGTTTATCGTTTGGTGCCGCAGGAAAAAGTGCCTGCAGTTAAATAGAGACGTCAAATAAAAAAGGTCATTTGAAATGAAAAAATGTTCAAGTCTTATTGTACTCGTCATTGTGGGTCTGAGTATTCTTTGCACCCAAACAATACAACAGCGATGGCAAAAAATGCACGACAGCAAATCCGACGCTCTGGAGCAATTTAACGAGGCAAAATTCGGCATGTTTATTCACTGGGGCGTCTATTCCCTTCCCGCCGGAATCTGGAACGGCAGGAAAATTCCCGGATTGGGAGAATGGGTATTTTATCACGCTCAAATCCCCCGCGGGGAATACAAACAGCTTTGCAGACAGTTTAATCCGGTACACTTTGATGCCGAGGCCTGGGTCAAACTGGCCCAAACGGCGGGAATGCGTTACATCGTCGCCATGCCGAAACACCACGACGGCTTTGCCATGTACGATTCCAAAGTCACGGACTATGATATGATCGACGCGACACCATTCGGCCGCGATCCCATAAAGGAGCTGTATGAGGCCTGCCGAAAACACGGGATTCGTTTGGGTATTTATTATTCGCACGCCACCGACTGGATGGATGGCGGCGATGCCGGCGTGAGCACCTGGCTCGCGGCCAATCCCGATGACACCAGCAAATGGGCCCACTGGCCGGCCAACACCTGGGACCCATCAACGAATTCCTTTGAGACATACATCAAATCCAAGGCCAAGCCGCAATTGCGGGAACTGCTCAACAACATGCCGGGGTTGATGGAAATCTGGTACGATGTGCCCCGGCACATGTCGAAACAGCAGAGTTTTGAGTTTTACAAGCTGGCATACGATATCCAACCGAACTGCCTGATCAATAGCCGTGTGGGCAATAATTTCGGCGATTACTGGGTGCCCGGAGACAATAAAATTCCCGGCAAAGGCGAAGGGCAGGACATTTACTGGGAAACCCCCGGCACACTCAACAACACCTGGGGGTATAAAAGCTACGATGTGGACTGGAAATCGACCGGCGAGTTGATATACTGGATTGTCGAAATCGCCAGTAAAGGCGGAAACTACCTGCTCAACATAGGGCCCAAAGCGGATGGTACCGTGCCGCAGGAAAGCATAAATCAGCTGACAAAAATCGGTGAATGGATGTCAGTAAACGGAGAGGCGATTTACGGCACAAAATCGTGGACTGTCACTCATGAGGGGCCTACCAATCTCGAAATGAAGAGCACCAACCATCGTGAAAAGGAGGGTTTTCACGCTGACTTTTCCGCAAAGGATTTCTGGTTCACGCGTAAAGATAATGCTATTTTTGCGATCGCGCTGAAATGGCCGGAAGAGGGTAAAATAACGATTCGATCCCTTTCGAACAGCGACACCGCCGTGCCTAAAATCGGTTCCGTCTGTTTGCTTGGCCGCGATGCCGAGCTCGAGTGGGAACAAACAACCCAAGGTCTGTCGGTCATTCTGCCGGGTGAGCCGGTGTCGGAATACGGCTATGTACTGGCGGTCAAAATGATGACAAAACTGTAAAAAACAGGCCCAATCCGTAAACGAGGTTTTACCCCTCGTGGTTTGTTCCACTTTTTATTTATATTAATTTTTTATATATTCAACATATACGGGAGGCCACAATGATAAAAAGCATGGCATATTCAGGTACCCATAAAAACCGCCCGGATACCGAAAACCACCGACACTGCTTGCAATCATTAAAAAACGCCGCCGGAAAGGAGTTTCCATGAAAACCATCCTTCAATCTCTGTTTTTTTCCGTTTTTATCCTGACCTTTTGCACAGGCACAACTTCGCAGCCGGAACCGGGATTCGTCCCGTTGTTTAACAGCCTGGACCTGGACAACTGGGTCAACGTCAATTGCGCACCGGAAACATGGACGGTCAGGGACAGCATGATCGTATGCACAGGCATCCCCACCGGCGTGTTACGAACCGGCAAACAGTACGAAAATTATATTCTGGAACTGGAATGGTGCCACTTAAAAGAGGGCGGCAATGCCGGCCTGTTCGTCCATTCAGACGCCCTGACGGCGCCGGGTAAGCCCTTTACCCGTTCCATCGAGTGCCAGATTATGGACGGCAATCACGGCGATGTGTTTGCCATTCACGGCGCCACACTCACCCCTGATAATGCCGATCCACACAAAGCGTGGATGCGTTCCTATCCCCGCAGCGAGCGTACCAAACCGGTGGGTGAATGGAACCATTACCGGGTGGAATCCCGCGACGGAACGCTGTCACTGGCCGTCAACGGGAAAATTGTCACCCGTGCATACCACTTGAATCCCCGCAAGGGATACATCTGCCTGGAATCCGAGGGCAGCGAAATCCACTTTCGCAACATCAAGATCAAGGAACTACCCGGCTCAAATCCGCCTCCGGAACTGGTTGCGGAAACCGATCAAGGTTTCAAGTCCCTGTACAACGGGCTGGACCTGCGCGGCTGGAAACAGGTCGAAGGCAATAAAAACCACTGGCAGGTCAAGAACTGGATACTGGATTACGACGGTAAAAGCACGGTGGACGGCGAAGACAAACATCTGTGGACCGAAAAAGAGTATGGCAATTTTATTCTTATTGTGGATTGGTGCCAGCCCGACGAACCGGTTGTCGAAGAAATACCTGTCATCCTGCCCGACGGCAGCCAGGCACAAAACGAAAAAGGCAAACCTGTAACCGTAGCCGTTTTGGATGCCGGAGACAGCGGTATATACCTGCGCGGCACCTCGAAATGCCAGATCAATATCTGGAACTGGCCCGTCGGTTCAGGTGAGATATGGGGTTACCGGACGGACAATCAAATGCCGCCTGAAGTCCGCCGCGCCGCCACTCCGATTCTCAACGCCGACAACAAACCGGGTTCGTGGAACCGGTTTATCATTACGGCGGTGAACGATCAAATCACCGTGAATCTCAACGGTAAAACAGTCATCGACAAAGCCGTATTGCCCGGCGTCCCGATCAAAGGTCCCATTGCCCTGCAGCACCACGGCGATCACATACAGTTTGCCAATATTTACATTAAAGAGTTATGATAAAGGAGGCTTACCATGAAAAAACTGTCTTGTTTTATCATCATTGCAATAATTTGCGGCTTTTCCATAACAAGCGCCGTATCAGCTGAAGACGATAAACTGCATATCATCGTTTTCGGCGCCCACCCCGACGACTGTGAACTCAAGGTCGGCGGTATGGCGGTCAAGTGGGCTCAGCAGGGGCACCAGGTCAAATTCGTCTCCACAACGAACGGCGATATCGGCCACGCCACCTTGGCGGGCGGACCTCTGGCCAAACGGCGTACGGCAGAAGTCGCAGAAGCGGCAAAAATTATGGGCATCACGTCGCAGGTACTTGACATTCACGATGGCGAGATTATGCCTACCCTGGAAAACCGCAAGATATTCGTCCGTTTGATCCGTGAGTGGAAAGCGGACATTGTAATCAGTCACCGGCCCAACGACTATCACCCGGATCACCGGTACACCGGCATTCTCATGCAGGATGCCGCCTATATGGTCACCGTCACCCACTACTGTCCCGATGTCCCCCAACTGGCGAATAATCCGGTTTTTCTCTACATGTCCGACGGCTTTCAAAAGCCCAATCCCTTCGAACCCGAAATCGTCGTTCCCATAGACGACCAGATGGACCAAAAAGTCAAAGCTGTGTGGGAAATAGAATCCCAGATCGAAAGTTTGTGGGCGACCGGTAATTTTGAAAGCGTTATCCCCGTGCCCAAAGAAGGACCGGAACGGGAGAAAAGGTACCAGCAATTATACGACAGACTGGCGGGCAGAGGTAAAAATATTGCCGAAAAATACCGTGAAAAGTTGATCGAGCTTTACGGAAAAGAGCAAGGAGAAAAAATAAAGTACGCCGAAGCCTTTGAGGTATGTGAATACGGCAGACGACCGTCTCCTGAAGAGCTGAAAAAGATGTTTCTGGTTGAATAACCAAGTCCGGGAGGTACAATTCGAAAGATATGACTAAATTTTAATGACCACTTGGCGAATATACTGTCCTTTATTTTAATCATCGGTTTCCCAGAATTCGGAGATATGCAGTCCTCCGCGCCCCTGCGGCTCCGCGCGAGGTTAAAAAATCATACTGAAGCAAGGAAGACAGGTTGATTGTTTCATCATATTTATCAATATACACAATATTATGGGCAACACCCGGCTGTTTATAAATCTTGACAAAATTATATATTTTTCGTACCTTTATCCCCAATAAAACAAGGAAATAATAGGATGTATCAAATCACCGTTCTAAATATTTTCGTGCTCAACTCTGATTGTGAAATCGACGATTCTCAAAAAGGAGGAACGGGATAAATACATCCATATTATACAGGTATATAAAAAGCCCCGTTCCAAAAGAGCGGGGCTTTTTTTATTTGTACCAATTACAAAATATTTAACAAACACGTACGTCTATAACACAAACACCTCCGGGAGGTGACAAGAAACCTCCCGGAAGTGAAACGGAAAGGAGGGAAAAACAGATGATTTCTGGTTACAATCTGACGGAACTCAAACAAAAAGCACAATCCGGTACGGTGATGGATGTTGATGACATTATGAGAACGCTGAACACAACAACCGATTTTCTCATGCAGAAAAAAATCGACTTTTCCCTCGGTTTGATCTGTTCACCGGAAGGCCGCGGCCGGATCCGGCATTACCTTTTTCGCGGCACGGAAATACAGCGCAACTATGCAGCGCTGTATTTTAAAAGACTGGGACTATTGGAAATTTTGGACGAGGCGGTACAGCGTGGTTGTATCGATAAAGTTCAGGCTTTTGCCAGCTAAGGGAAATTTTTCCATACGACAAATCCTTCCGCGTGATCTCTGTGGTTCACACTTGATTGAACCACAGAGGTCTCAGTCCCTACCTCATCAAAAATGATACAAATTTTTATTCACTTCAATAACACCGGATGCTGTTTTAAATAGCCATGATTTCTCATTCTGATTGACATTTTGGGATAAATTACTAGATTACAGAATACACTTAATAGGTTGAATTTTTAGCCATTTATTCCTGCTTTAGGAGGCAACAGATGAAAAAACGTTTTATTCCGGTCCTTATTTTAATCCTTCTCTCCCCTCTTTTCTCTGCAGAAACCGAACTGCCGGTTCAGTATGAGGAACTGACCGCACCTGATTTTATCAAGGCGGTGGAAAAGTCCGGCGGAATTTGTATCCTGCCGCTGGGGATACTGGAGAAACACGGCGCGCACCTGCCGCTGGGAACGGATTTGATCGACGTGCGTGAGATCGCGCTGCGGGCGGCAAAAAAAGAGTACTGTATCGTATTTCCTGAATTTTATTTCGGACAAATATTCGAGGCAAAGCACCAGCCCGGTACGATAGCCTACAGCGCCGGGTTGGTGTGGAACGTACTGCAGGAAACCTGTGATGAGCTGGGGCGCAACGGTATCACGAAAATTCTTCTGGTGAACGGCCACGGCGGCAACAACAATCTTTTACCCTATTTTTGCCAGGCACAACTGGCGGAGAAAAAAGACTATGCGGTTATTTGGTTCAGAGCTGAAGACGATCCGGAAATTGCCGAACAGATCACAAAATTGCGCAAAACAACCACCGGCGGCCACGCGGACGAAACGGAAACATCCATGATGATCGCCCACCGGCCGGATCTCGTATATCAGGACCGCGCCGGCCAGCAGTCGGGAGAAGACCAAAATCGATTGAATATACCTCATGGATATACGGGCATCTGGTGGTACGCCAAATATCCCAACCATTATGCCGGAGACGGCAGTTACGCAAGCAAAGAAATCGGCGAGCTGATTTTGAACCAGGAAGCCAATCAACTGGTTGAACTGATTAAATACCTTAAAAACGACGATACGGTATTGAAATTACAACAAAAATTCTACAAAGAGGCTGCCGATCCTCTTAAAACAAAGCAATGAAAAATTGGAAATCGTTTGAGATTTAATTTTATACCGCTCCGTTCCGCCGGGCGGAATCGCGCCGCTTCGCGGCGCTGCGGTGTCCTCTGCGGGCTGCGCGATCCCGCTGAGCGGGATCATGCCGATTTGCGGCATTCCGGGGTCTTGCTCCGCTGCCTTTATGAAAAATACCACGGACTTTCTCATATCAACTTTGAATATACTCTGTGCCTCGCTCTGTGAATTCTGAGCTTTCTCTAATCACGTTATATTGTCCCTCTTAAAAAACAGGGTATCCCCCAACTTCCACGATGAACTATACCTAATGTAATAATTTATTTTAATTTAAAGGCCGAAATAATTGCGAAATGAACAATTTAATGGTTAATATGCAGTTTTATATTTTGTCCATTTTTTTATTCTTGTGTGATTCCGACTGGTTCATCGCGCAGAGTCGCCGGGACGCAGAGAGTACCTGGAAGAGAGATAAAGGCTCAAGTCAAGAATTTTACTAAATTTTTTTTTTATTATATTTTTTTTTAATAACAAATAATATAAGCCTGTGCTTTAATCCAAATTACCCAGCAAAAATTTCTGCGCCTCCCCGCCTCTGCGCGAGGTAAAAAGAATCATACAGAAGAGTAAAAAGCCTGGCTGACTATTTTGGTATATTTATCAATTCAAATAAAATTTTGGGGGATACCTCCTCCCTTAAAAAAATACTTGCATTTTTATTTGTATTATACTATATTTGTATCATACAAATAAATTGAATTAAATATCCTGGAAACTTGATGGATCAGATTACTTTATCATTGGCCGATTTAATCAGCCAATTTTTCCGCAGAACAAACATTCTGGACCGGAATGAAAAAATGTGTTATGGCGTCACCCTGACGCAACATTATGTGATCGAAATATTGTATAAACGTGATTCCGGTTTAACCATGAATACCATCAGCCGGACCATGGGACTTGCCATCAGTTCTTTAACCCGGATTATCAACGTCCTGGTTCGGGATGGGATTGTCGTACGGGAGCCGTCGGAACAAGACCGCCGCAAGGTGATTGTCCGGCTGACGGAAAAAGGCAAAGACCTGGCCCAAAAGCTGCAAAACTGCACGCAAGAATTCTGGCGGCGTGTTTTCTCGGGAATTCCCGAAACAAAGAAAAAAGAAATCGTACAAAATTTAAAACTCATCATCTCTCTACTGGAAAAGGAACACAAATCATGTTGTACCAAAAAGTAGCCACAGGATCGATAACGGCGGCCGGACTTTCAATCCCTGTGATCCCGTCGACCTGGACGTTCAGGGATTTGCTAGGAGCGGTGGGAGTGCGTTTTAACCGGAACCGCATGAACTACGCCGTTCAACCCGGATTGTATGCGGCAGGGAAACCGGATAAGGATTCTCCTGTTCTCGTCTCCGCCAATTATAAACTGAGTTTTGATACGCTCCGCAAAAATTTAACTGGTCAAAATGTATGGATAACGGTACTGGATACAAAAGGGATCAATGTGTGGTGTGCGGCAGGTAAAGGTACATTCGGTACCGATGAGCTGGTAAAGCAGGTAAAGGATACCGGACTGGAGCAGATCGTCAACCACCGTAAACTCATCGTTCCCCAATTGGGAGCTCCCGGTATTGCCGCCCATCTGGTCGAGCAGCAGACAGGATTCAAAGTGGTTTACGGACCTGTTAAAGCCAAACATATCCCGGCGTTTCTGAATAAGCGTAAATTACCGCCGGATTTCCGGAAGGTCCGATTTCCGTTTTTCGACCGGCTGATTTTAACCGCTCTGGAATTCACCACGGGATTGAAATATGTTATTCCGGTTCTGGCCTTCTTTTTTCTGTTTTCAGGCATCCAAAACAGGCAATTCGACATGGCAAACTGGTGGCGATTTGGAATATACAGTGTTGTGGTATTATTCCTTGGATTCCTGTCAGGGGCCGTATTAACGCCGGCATTGTTACCGTACATTCCCGGCAGAGCCTTTGTTTTTAAAGGATTTATCACCAATATCGTCGTATTAATTCTGCTGAATCTGTTTTCTGTTTTACAGATATTCAATATTCTCGATCTGATTGCTCTTGGCTGTACGGGCAGCGCGATCGCTGCTTTCTTTGCAATGAATTTTACCGGTGCATCGACCTATACATCTTTATCGGGTGTAAAAAAAGAAATGCGGTACGCTGTTCCTTTGGAAATTGTCCTTTTCGCAGCAGGAGTTATTTTATGGCTGGTCGGCAGGCTGGTTTAAAAACAGAAAAATTGAAATACAAAATAGGACGCCGGATTATGATAGTTTTACCATGGCTTTTTTTGCAGTTTTTTCAACTGTAGCAACGAACATCAAGTGCATTATTTAACAACACTATGAGAAAGAGGTCATAATGAAACAAGTATGGAGCGACAGCTATAAAATTCATTCCTATGAAGCCGATACCAAGGGCCAGGCGACGCCCTCTATTCTCTGCAAATATATGCAGGAATCAGCATGGAACCATGCCGAAAACCTGGAGCTGGGGTATTCACATTTAATCAAGGAAAATCTGGTGTGGGTTATGGCACGTAAAAAATTTACGATTTTCAAATATCCGAAATGGGGTGAAACGATAACCGTCAACACATGGCCCTCCGGCCGGGAAAAGCTGCTGTTTTACCGCGATTTCAGGCTGCTTGACGAACAAGGATCGGAGATCGGAATCGCTTCGACGGTTTGGTTCATCATCGATATAAATTCCCGGCGTCCAAAACGAATGAACCGGGATGTAGGATTTGACGTGTGGAACATGGAACAGGTCTATGACACCCGGCCGCAGAAAATTTTACCTGTGGAATTTTCCCAACCGGGCAAACCGGTGACCGTCAGTTATTTCGATCTGGATGTCAACGATCATGTGAACAATATTCGCTACATCGACTGGATTATCGATGGTTACGACCATGAATTTTTACAACAGCAGAGTTTGCACAGTATGGAAATTAACTTTTTATCCGAGACCGTCCACAGTCAAAGGCTGGAAGTCTTGAAAACATCCTGTAACGGATCGGATTATTTTAAAATAACACGAAAGGACGACAATACGGATGTTTTTCTGGCAAAAGCCCAATGGAAAAAATGCGGGGACTGATATGTTTGGATTGAGATATTTAAAAAATGTAACGACACTAAAGACTTATCCGGGCAAATGCACCGGTTGTGGTGTGTGTACACTGGTTTGTCCGCAACAGATTTTAAAGTTGCAGGATAAAAAAATCCTCGTGATCGACAAAGACGGGTGTATGGAATGCGGTGCCTGTCAACGCAACTGCGAATTTGATGCCATCCGTGTACGGGCCGGAGTGGGTTGTGCTGCTGCGGTTATTCAGGGCGCCCTCAAGAAAACGGAGCCTGCGTGCGGATGCAGCTGCTCCGGGGAAAAAGCATCGAGTTGCTGTGGATAGCAAAATACATCATTTATGGACTTTGTAAAGATAATGAGCAGCATTGTATCAGGTGACGGTCAGGCTTAATAAAAAGGCAAAATGCGGAAATTTACTCAAATGCGGAAAAATTCCGCATTTGTTTCCGCATATTTAGTGTTTTTGTTTTTCCGGTTATAAGCAATATAATAGCACTTTTAATGCTGATGAAACGTTTCCGACACAAACCTGAGCACGACCGGCAGTGATTCACGCCAATAAGTCCAGTTGTGCGCACCGTCGCGGATACGGAATTCATGGGGTATTTCGCGTTTCCTCATAATGATATGGATGAGAGAGTTGCCTTCATACAGAAAATCATCGTCCCCGCAATCGATAAACCAGCGTACGGATTTTATTTTTTCCACGTCCATATTTTCCATCATAAAAACCGCACTGTGTTTTTCAAAATGGGCTTGCACCTGTTCATCGGACAACTTTTCCGCGTTTTCCTGCTCACGGCGTTCCAGTTGGCGGCGCGCGTCTTCCAGCTTTAAAGGACCGCAGGACGCACTGAGAGGGCACGCGGAGGAAAACAGTTCGGGATGATGTAATGCGTACATAAACGTACCGCCGCCGCCCATGGATAATCCGGCCACGGCACGGTAGCGTTTCTCACCCTTTATGCGGTAATTTTTTTCCACAAAGGGCATAAATTCTTCGAAAAAGAAATCCTCGTAACGCCAGTCATTGGTCGCACTGTTGAAATATCCACGCCGTTCCGCATTGGCATCGGGCATGGCCACGATCATGGGAGTTGCGGTACCGCTATTAATACACTTGTCGGCAATGTGCAAAATTTCACCGAACTGGACCCAGCCGGTCTGATCGTCGCCACCGCCGTGCAACAGGTATAATACCGGATACGATCGTTGCGATGTATTGTAATCGGGCGGCAGATAGATGGCGAATTTTCGATCATTTTTGAGTATTTTGCTGGGCATAACGAGGTTGTCGAAAACCTGTCCCATTTGTGCGTAAAGAAGGGACGGCAGGATAAAAAACAAAACCAGATAAAAAACGGTATGGATTTTGGGGAATGAACGATCAGGTTGCATAGGTCCTCCATGGCAAATGATGTTTATATAATCTGTTTAATATAAAAGCCGCAAACGTAAATTGCAAAGTAAATATAAAGATAATTTTAATTTGTTACGTCCTCCGAAGGTGTGTATTGTGAGCTGCCTCTGAGAGTATTTTGAATACAGATCGTCGTAACGAGTAAATAGGACGGCAGAAAAAAGACCGAACGAAAGAAACAGTGAATCGAGTTTAGTTAAAAGTACGATCGGCTGACATTATACCTTTGTTGTTATGTATTGCTTTAATAAAAAACATCATCGACGACCTGCATCATCATGCAATTGTCGGTATCATTGGTGCACGTCAGGTCGGTAAAACAACACTTGCCAGACAAATACTCGAAAGCACCCAATGGGAAAACACGTTTTACGACCTTGAAAATCCGCAGGATATCGCCCGGTTGGCAGATCCGATGTTGGGCGTACAGGACAAAAAGGGGCTGGTTGTCATCGATGAAGTACAACGATATCCGGAAATATTTCAAGTGCTTTGGATTCCTTGCGTCTGACCAATTTGTCCGTCATTCACGCCGGCGTTTTTTCATTTCCTTTGGCGGAAAATGTCCATGCCGTTGCTTTTAAAGATTAATTTCAAATTTTACTGTAAATCCCAAAAAATATGCGACCGATATAAAGTCCTGCCAGGCGACTTTTAACATTCATCTCCCATTTATCCCGAAAAACAAACATGCGGCGCACCCCCAAAATGCGCCGCTCTTTATGACAAACTATTTTCCCCCGTGCGCCAAATCCTCCTCCAATACCCTTTTCGCCACATCATCAATATCGCCGTACTGTCGACGCAATTCTTCCAGTCTGACGAGAAGATTATTGACGATCTCTTGATATTCCGGATCGCCGTAGACATTCTTCATCTCATGCGGATCTTTTTCCATATCGTACAATTCCCATTCATCGATATCATAATAAAAATGCAAAAGTTTATAACGTTTGGTACGGATGCCGTAATGGCGTTTGACCATATGAGCACCCGGGTATTCAAAATAATGATAGTACACCGCATCCCGCCAATCTGCCGGAGTTTTACCATGCAACAACGGCAAAAGGCTCCTGCCCTGCATATCTGCGGGTATTTCCGCCCCGGCGGCCTCAAGGAAGGTTTCGGCAAAATCGAGATTCTGAACCAGAACTTTATTGACGCTGCCGGCCTTAATCCTGCGCGGCCAGCGCACCAAAAGCGGCGTGCTGAATGACTCTTCGTACATAAACCGCTTGTCGAACCAGCCGTGCTCACCCAGATAAAATCCCTGATCCGAAGTATAGACCACGATTGTGTTCTCCGTCAATCCGGCTTTTTCCAGATAATCAAGCAGCCGACCTACATTGTCATCCACTGATGCCACACAGCGCAGATAGTCCTTGATGTAGCGCTGATATTTCCACCTGACCAGGTCTTTTCCCTCCGGTGACTGCTCCACGGCTGCTTCATTGCGCGGATCAAAGGCATCGTCCCATGCCTGGCGCTGGCTCTCGGTCATGCGGCGAATATTGGCATTGTACGATTCGATACCGGCCGGGCTCGTGTCAGGAAAAACCTCCGCCTGCTCGGGTTTCAGCTTTAAATCACCGGACGGCCGCAGATCGTGCGCTACGGACTGTTCCTGCTCTTTTGCCGCCCTGCCGCGATCGGCGTAATCGTCAAACAGGTTGTCCGGTTCGGCAATGGTCTCACCGGCGTATGTTTTCAAATGGTCGGGACCGGGCCACCAGGCGCGATGCGGGGCTTTATGGTGATACATTAACAGGAACGGTTTTTGGGGATCCCGTCTTTGTTTTAACCATTCGAGTGCCACATCGGTGATAATGTCCGTTACGTAGCCTTCGATTTGTTCCTGGCCTTCGGGCGTCTTAAAATCAGGATTGTAATAGTTGCCCTGGCCCGGCAGTACTTTCCAGAAATCAAATCCTGTGGGATCGGTTTTTAAATGCCATTTACCGACCATAGCGGTCTGGTAACCAGCCTGCTGCAACAGTTTGGGAAAAGTCTGCTGCGATCCGTCAAAATGCCGGTTGTTGTCGGTCACGCCGTTTATATGGCTGAATTTACCCGTTAGAATGACCGCACGGCTGGGCGCGCAGATGGAATTGGTGACGAAACAGTTATCAAACCGCATGCCGCCGGCGGCAATCCGGTCCAGATTTGGTGTTTTATTGATTCGGCTGCCGTAGCAGCTCATGGCCTGCCGCGTATGGTCATCTGACATGATAAACACAATGTTGGGTTGCCTGCTCTTTGTGCTGCAATTTAATGCAGCCAATCCCAGTGTTGCCAAACCGGCTGTCTTTAAAAACCGTCTTCTTTGTAATTGCATATTTTCTCCTTCTGTCATGATAATATTTAAAAATTTCAAAAAAAACTGCTCGAATATTTATAAAGTAACAAAATCAAAACCATGAAAATATTCAAAACAAAATATCAATCATCTCATCCAATCAACAATAATTCATCATGTTCTTTGGGTCCTGTTCATAGATCACTGATCATAGCTCATTGATCACTGTTCCTTGGTCATTGTTCACTGATTTTTATCAACCGGCCACGGCAGCACACCGCAACGCTCAGCCCATCGGTCATATAATTTTTTCAGTTCCATCACCTTATCCGGATACCGGCCGGCCAGATCGTAGAGTTCGGTACGGTCGGCCTCCAGATCATACAATTCCCATTTATTTTTATGGCGGGATACCAGTTTCCATTTGCCGCTTCGCACGGCACGATTGCCCATGTGTTCCCAGAACAGAGCAGGATGAGGTTCGCGCTGTTCGCCGCGAAAAACCGGCACCAGACTCTTTCCCGCCGTCGGCAGAATACTCTTCCCATTAAAGACAGAAGGATATTCGATACCTGCGGCATCGATACAGGTGGCCAGCAGGTCGATACAATGCGCCACCTGACCGGTCATTTTGCCCGGACGGGGAATCACGTGCGGCCAGCGCGCGATAAACGGTGTGGATATGCCGCCTTCGTGCACCCAGTGCTTGTACAACCGGAACGGTGTATTGCTGGCATTGGCCCAACCTTGACCGTAACTGGAATAGGAATCAACGGTCCCCAGAATTCCTTTGGGATCGTGGTCGAACCCGGTTACACCGCCTTCATGTGTACCGCCGTTATCCGATAAAAACATCACCAGTGTGTTGTCTGTCAAGCCCAGCTCGTCGAGTTTATCCAGCAACCGGCCGATATTGCGGTCCAGACAATCAATCTGGGCGGCGTAAATCGCCATTCTTAAATCCATTTCATCCTTGTCTTCGATATCTTCCCATGGTGTAACATCCGAAGGAGATAGAGGCCAGTTACTATCCACAATTCCAAGATCGATTTGGTATTGATGGCGCTGTTTCCGCAACTTTTCCCAGCCTTGCGAATATTTACCGCGATATTTTTTAATATCATCGGGCCACGCCTGAATTGGGAAATGGGGGGCGATGTGGGCCACATACATAAAGAACGGCAGTCCGTCATTGTAGGCCTCTTCCAAAAACTCCAGAGCATAATCCGTAAAAGCGTCGGTGGAGTAAAATTTTTCATCGGGGATAAATTCGGTTTCGTTCAAGTAAACCTTACGGTTGGGTTTTAGAAAAGGGTAAAAATAAACACCACCTCCGGCTGGTACACCAAAAAACCGGTCAAATCCCCGGTCGGTGGGCCACTGGCCTTTGACGTCACCCACGTGCCATTTACCGGTTATCATGGTCCTGTACCCTCCGCTGCGCATTAATTCAGCAATGGTCACGCAGTTTTTGTTGAGGTATCCCTGATATGAAGGGTAACCACGATTGCCGTTCATGTGCCCGACACCTGCCTGATGCTGATACAAACCGGTGAGCAAGGACGCCCGGGTGGGACAACAGCGAGCGGTGTTGTAAAACTGCTTGAACCTCAGCCCTTCTTTTGCCAGCCGGTCGATATTGGGCGTGGGAATTTCGGAACCGTAGCACCCGATATCGGAAAATCCCATGTCGTCGGCCATAATGAGCAGGATATTGGGCTTTTGAGATTTTACACAACGCGACATCAGTGTTGGGATAAAAACGGTAGCCGTACCGTAGGTTGCGATTTTAAGAAAAGAACGGCGCGTGAAGGTCATGATTTCCTCCATTTTTTCATAACAATCTTTGAAAAGCTATAAAACCACTCGCTTTAAAGATTGGTTTTAGATATAAAAAGATCTAGTTTAGACTATTTTCACCAGCCATACTAATCCTCACCGCCATACCGCCTTTTGCACTCATTTTAATTTTAAGAACGGTATGTGCGCTCACCGTTCTTCGTTCAATAGCCATATGGGTCCGGATTTGAACATTCGGATCGTCTGTGTAAACATATGCAATATGATTCACTCCAGCTTTTAGAAAATCCAACGGCACATCGAAAACACGCGTTTTACCGCTGTTCATACAGCCGATAAACCAGTTATCACCCGAACGCCTGGCATTCACAGCATATTAATAAATAACACCGTTTCTTTGTTTATAAGACTGTAAAATCGAACACGCCGGTGTTCTGAGCAGATGTTTTGTCACACGGATATTTCTGGCCGTCAGTTCGTTTTCAATATGTTCCGGCAGGGGACCCTCATCAAATCCCAGAATGCTCTCCACATCATGGCGGTCGGCGGCGTAAACCAACCGCCGGACACCGGACCACATCAGAGCACCTGTGCACATAAAACAGGGCTGAGCGCTGGAAAACAGTTCGTATCCGTCGCCGAGTCGGTATAAGGATAGCTTGTGTTGTGCAAATATAATGGCCATCACCTCGGCATGTGCGATGGAACAGTTCATGGAAACGACCACATTGACGCCGGCAGAAATCAGTTCTCCGGTTTTTTGATAAAAAATCGCCGCACCGAACGGCCCGCCTGTATCGTTTTGAACGTTTTTATCGGTTAGATCAAGTACGAACTGCATTTTCGCGTTGTCCGAATCAAAAAAACGGTTTGTGGTTCTCATGGATGCAAACCACTCCGGCAGTTTTAAATGGACGGATAATAATTGCAGCATGGTTCTATTTCCGGTTAGTGGATACAATTCACGGTACAATATATGCCTACAAGATTCAATTTGATTTTCGGGCTGAACACCCGACTGATTGATCCGTCTTATCTTGAATCTATCTTTTTGAACATATGAAATAAATATCAATTTCTCAAATACTTTTGCCGGACGGAACAGTTTTATTAATAATCGCTGCCCGAATTCGTAAAAACTTGCTTGATTAACAGATATTTTTTTTTAATTTACAGATAATTATGATCACTCAATTGTGGTGTGCCCAACGAATTAAAAAAGTACGTTAAAATAGGGAGAGCCCCGTGTTGCCAACAAAAAAATCAGCTGCCTTGTATTGTTTTACTTTTGTTCTGACTTTCGGATTTTCCACACTCTTCAGCCAGCCCGTCATCGTTACCAACCGGACACAACTTAATTTCGGCGCACTTCCGGGAGTGTGGACAAACGGACAAACCGTTCTAGTCGATAATGCCAGTACAGGGACACTGAACTGGACGGCGACACCTGGCATAAGTTGGATAACTGTTATGCCCACTGCAGGAACTGGAGCATACATCCTCACTGTTTCGGTAGATCCGGCTGGTATGTCAACTGGCACCTATTCCGGTCTGATAACCATCTCAGATCCCGGCGCGATCAATTCACCGCAGACGGTCAATGTAAATCTGACGATTTATAATCCCGGAGCCACCTCACCCCCGTTCGGAGTTTTTGACACACCATTAAACGGATCGACTGTGCGCGGTTCAATCCCCGTTACGGGTTGGGCGCTGGATGACATTGGTGTGGAGAATGTAAAAATATACAGACAAGACGGCGGCAGTCTGGTGTATATCGCAGATGCAACATTTATCGAAGGTGCCCGCCCCGACGTTGAAGTGGCTTACCCGAATTACCCCAATAACTATAAAGCCAGCTGGGGATACATGTTGCTGACCTATATCCTTCCCAACGGCGGCAACGGCACTTTTACACTGCATGCGATAGCCACGGACATGGAGGGCAACCAGGTGACACTTGGGATAAAAACCATCACCTGCGACAACGCCAACGCCGTCAAGCCGTTCGGTACTTTGGATACGCCAGCACAGGGAGGCACAGCCAGCGGCAGCAGTTATGCGGTTTGGGGATGGACGCTGACACCGCAACCGAACATGATACCGACCGATGGTTCCACCATTCATATCTGGGTTGACGGCGTCAATCTGGGTCATCCTATCTATAACATATACAGAAGCGATATTGCGGCCATGTTCCCGGGATATGCCAACAGTAACGGTGCCGTTTTTCTTTTTTATCTGGATACAACAATTTATTCTAACGGATTACATGTCATACAGGTTACAGTTGTCGACAACGCTGGGAACGCAGACGGAATCGGAGCGAGATATTTTACCATTATAAATCCGACCGGTGGGCCCGAAATGCGTGTATTGGGCAATGGCAATCTGATCGCAAACCTGGATTATATACCATCCACGGCGGACGGTACCGATTTTGGTGATATATGTGAAACAACCGGATCGAAAAACCACCCGTTCGTTATCCAAAATGTCGGAACGGACAATCTTATTTTAAACGGATCTCCCCTCGTCGATTTAACCGGGCCGAATGCAACTGATTTTTCTGTTGTGCAACCCGGAATCAGCACGATTCCAGCCGGCGGCGGTGAAACGAGTTTTCAGATTATCTTCAATCCGTCTAGTGCCGGTGTAAAAAAAGCGACGGTTATTTTCGAAAACACAGATATAACCCAGGATCCTTACTCTTTTGCCATCTGGGGGAGAGGTCTTACCGACTCTGATGGTGACGGCATTGCCGATGGCACTGAAGGCACCGGCGACCGCGACGGGGATAATGTTCCCGACAACCAGGATTACGATCCGTCCGGCTGGATATACAACGAGGCCAACGGCCAGATTATCTCAGGCGGCACGGTTCAGGTGACGCCATCTGCCGGCGTCACTATTATTGAGGACGGCACCAACGGCTATTATCAGTTTATTGTATCGCAGGCCGGGGATTATACTATTTTATATACGCCACCGGCGGGATACTTGATGAGCGGTTCGTGTCCGGCCCAGTCAGGGCCATTGGATCCCGCTCCCGCGGATCCGAATCCATTGATCGTTGGTGTGGGCACCCGGGCCGGCACAAGTGACCAAATGACTGACTGGACATGCGGCAACAATCCGTGGTATACGGTTTTCCGGCTCGAACCGGGCGATCCTGTCATCATCAACAACAATATACCCCTCCGCCAACCCATCGACATTCAATTGACATCCTATACGGCGTCGGCGGACGGCGACAAAGTTACACTCGCATGGAAGACGGAATCTGAAATAAACTGCGCAGGATTTTATATCCACAGACGTTTCGATAAAAATACCGATTATTTACGTCTCAACAAAAGTATTATTCCGGCGTGCGGAAACAGGGTATCCGGTTCGGCATATGAGTATGTCGATTCACCACCTTCAGCTGACGGTATCTTTTATTATAAACTGGAAGAAATCGGTTTTAATGGTAAAAGCACCTTCTACGGACCCGTCACTGTCACAATGAAAGGAATTCCAAAACGTTACGCCTTTTTGCAGAATTATCCCAATCCGTTCAACCCTGAAACCCGTATAAAATTTGATGTCGTAAGAGACGGATTTGTTTCGATCAATATTTACGATATCACCGGCAAACAGGTGCGTACGCTGGTTGCCGAACAAAAATCCCCCGGATCGTTTACGGTTGTTTGGGACGGACGGGATGATGCTGGCGTACCGGTTGCAGGGGGTATTTATTTGTGCGAAATGCAGGCATGGGATTATCGTAAGATCATAAAAATGGTTTTAGCAAAATAGGGCTTGATTGTTGTTCCACTCGTGTCCATACTCCAGCGAGCCGCAGGAGCGTGGATACCAATATTTAGAGTATAGCAGGGCGGTTGATGGACCATCCACTCGTGTCAACGCTCCCACCTGCCGCCGGAGCGGCCGAGGCTGGATCTCCAAGCAGGAGCGCGCATACAAATCCATCCAGTCATTTGAATGATTATCAATTTTGAAACAACCGGCCAAATGCCTCGGTAACCCCCTTTTGATCCACATCTTTACCGATCACGACCAGTCGATTTTCCCTTTTCTGCCCGGGAATTTTTTTTTGCGTCCATCTGTCCGTGGTGGCATCAATCTCAAAAACCGATCCGTCCATTGTCACGTTTCCTTTAACCCTTAAAATGGTGCCGGCCAGACTGTTGACAAAATCGGTCCACGCCGCCATATCACAGCTGCCTTCTGAATTCAGTGTAACCGAAACCACCGGATCGGGGCGCCCTTCACCCGGGGTACCTGTTCCGACAATATTCTGGCGCTGAAAGTCTTCAATCCGGGCAAGATCGAGAGAACAATAACTGGTCGCTACAACGCGAGCACCGGGAGCAAGAGAAATCACAACCTCTTTTACCGCTTCCAAAACCTGCGGCGTCACAAGATCAATTTTATTGATAATCACTATATCCGCCTTTGACACCTGTGACACCGGGGCGAGTAAAAAAGTTTTCACCTTGAGAAAATTCTGCGCATCCACCACACAAACATTAACCGAAAGATGGATGTGCTTCTTGAGTACCGGCAGGGCCAGCATATTTTCCATTTCGGCCGTATCCGCCATACCCGTTGCTTCGATAATCAGCAATTCAGGATGCAACTTTTGTGCAATTCGCTCCACTTCGGCGATAAAATCCGTGCGCACACATATACAAAACAAGCTCCCCTTGTTCAATTCAACCGTCTCATAAGATCCTTTTACCAACCTTTGCGCATCGATATTCACTTCACCAAACTCGTTGACAAGCAGAACGGTACGTTTTGATCTATAATGATTTATCAACCGATTGAGGAGTGTCGTTTTACCGGCGCCGAGGAATCCGGTTATTAAAATTGTGGGAATCATTCCAGCGCCTTAAGCCATTCTTTAATCACATCAACTGTTGGTACGCGACCGGTGATTTTAACCTGCTCATTGATCGCCACAACAGCCGGCCGTACCGCGACGCCGTATCTCTGCATTTCATCCACCCCCGTCAGGAGAACGGTTTCCACCGTGCTACCCAGCTCCAAAGCGGCCTGTTGTACGTTTTGCCATGTTTGCGTGCCTTTTTCATCCCCCGCACCAAATACCAGCAGGCGTCCCTGATGTTCGCGTAGTTTGAGCGAAAATTTTTCATTGATACGTTCCTGAATGGCGCGAATCAGCTCATCCCGCGAAGGGATAGTGCTGACAAATTTTATCATGCCGTCAATGCAAATAGTCGGTACGTTTTTCACCATCAGCGACATCATAAACTCGACAGCTTCGCGTTTTTTAATGGCATGCTCTCGCCAGACGACCAGATCGCCGAAGTGGGGCGTAACGGCCTTGACTGCCTCAACCATGTACTGGCACGGTGCGCAGGATTCCGAATCCAACGTAATCACGTCGACAATTACCTTATCGGAAAATCCATAATCGGACATGTTCATGCCTGCTTTAACGTCCGTTTTTTTCCGCAACAGTTCCCGTGCCACCTGTTGCTGGTAAGGATCCCGAACCATCCGGCCCACCAGTTCCAGATGTTCCGGTGGCACGGCATACGGCAGGTCACAACCAGGCGCCAGCACAAAACCGGCATCACCTCCGGTGGTCAAACACTCCATCACATTGCGTCGCACGTCATCTGCACTGCCCATCAGCAGGATGACCGTCAATTGCAGATTTCCGCCAAAGGAAACACCGTTTTCCCGGCATATATTTTTTACATAGTCCAATGGAATATTTTCATCAACTGAAATATTATGCGGACCGGTTTCACACATGGCTTGCACATTCTTTTGCGCGTGTCCGCAAACAAAAAAAGATGTAAGTGTATTGTACTTTTTGACATGTTGGAAAAAATCTTTTGCCCACGGTGTAACAAATTCCCTAAAAGCGTCCGGTGATATCTGACTGGTCATGGGATCCACCAGAGAGATGACATCACAACCCGCATTCATATAAATATCCGCCATCTGTTTGCCGATCTCGTTACAATATTCTACCAATTTTTTAACGCTTACAGGATCGTCAAACATATCCATAAAAATCCGGGTGCCGCGCAGATGCAAAGCCAGCGTGAAAGGTCCCGTAACCAGTCCGTACAATGCCGTATTTTTGATGGATTGCTTTGCGATTTTTATTGCCTCAACAATACAGGGAATACGGCCGGCTCCGGGATCAAACGCCGGAAATTGCATTATATCACCCTCCAGTAAATGACCGGTCACCGCAGGCGGATTTTCCTGTGCCCAGACCAGCTCACAGCCCAGCACCTCGGCTTCAATGGAAAGGTCGAATGCCGCGGGAATGCCGTCCGGTTGATACCGTTTGATGGCGGCAAGGATACCTTGTGCCATCAACCGGCCGGATTTCAAGTAGGTTTCCGCATCTGTGTCTACCAATGCCGCCCCATGGCATCCCACAAACGGTACCCAGGGCGCCCGTTCGGTCTTTTCCCCTCTTAATGCTTTGAACAACAATTCTTTGCCCATAAAAGAGCCCTTTATTTGAGTCTATAATTTTCCTAAATATCTCCGAATTCCAATCTTACTGATTTAACATTAGTAATCAGAAAAATACAACAATACATATTAAAGGTCAAGTTTTTTGGTTACAGGTTATCCCCCAAAATTTTATTTATATTGCTAATCATACCAATACAAGTAACCGAACCTTTGCACTTCAGTATATTTCTTTTTAGCCTCGCGCGAGGAAACAGTCTAAATCACAAAAGAATAAAAAAAGGACAAAATATCTTTTAAGCTAAATTAGGTCGATGGCAATGCGCATTGCGGTTTGATTTATCAAATTGACGATTGTAATAATAGTATTATCAGAAGCTTTTTCAGAAAGATAGTTCCGTTTATTCTAATTATTATAAAAAGTTATCTTGTGTCTCTTTTCAAATTTTGAAATAAAAAGGAAAAATTTATCCAACTTGCCCTTCATCCAGCGCATGTATTCTGTCATATACACGGGCCTGCTCTTCCGGCGACTGACAATATGTCACGACGATCAATTTCATGCCGGGTTGATACAATGCTCTGGCCTTTTCAACCACAGTCTCCTCATCCCCTACGATGCGTGCATTAACGATTATATTGGTGCCGGCAAAAATTTCCACAAACGGTTCAACAGGATTGGGGTCGGGATCGGTTTGTTTGGAAAACGCCGCATCGACCATAAAAAGATACTTAATGGTTCTTACGCGTCGGACTTTACCGGACCAGTTACCACAGGAATGAAAGGCCGCACCGTTAAATGCTGCACCGGCGCGTTCGATACAGGGTTGTTCAAAGGTCTCGTATTGACAGCCGGACAACATGACAACGACATCGCTGCTCATACCCAGTCCTGTAAAATTTCTCGCACTGGAAAATCCATGGCCGGGCCAAACGACCGCATCACCGATAAGCTGTTGCTGCAACTGCGAGAATTTAATGGTGAGATCTGTAATTTTATCCACCAACTCCTGCACGGCAGCGGGATTATCAAACATTTCCATATAAAAATTATTGGTCTCGACGATAAACGATGCAGCGTTAATGGCGGATTGAGTATCGGTCAGAGAAACCGGAATTTTACCTCCGGTTTTTTCCAGAAAACTTTCTATCATATTCAGGGTATGCCGGCCGATTTCCGTCTCACGAATAGGAACCACATCCTTTTTTAGCGCCTGTTCTACGGATAAAAACGGTGCTTTTACGGCCGGAGCATTTCCTTTTTCCCACCTGTATTTACAGCCAAACGCAGAAGCGACTGTCCCGATCCCGTACCAAGGTTCCAGAAAATTGGGAATATCCATTTTGAACTGCATACTCGCTTCCAATGCACCCAGTTGAAGCGCCAGTGATTTTCCCATATCCCGACAACCGTTCATAAACACATCGGGAATCCTGAAACGACGGCACACCGCGATACCGGTTTTTTTTTGCATGAAGGCTTTGGTTCGCTCCAGCAGTTGTGCCTCATAATCAACGTACTTTACCACATCAAAGTTTGGGGGATCGACAGGTTTGACGCTCGTCCCCTGGGGATCGTGAGTAACCGTATCATACATATGGTCGACCATGCTTTCCTCGCTTCCTGTTATATTTTCGTGGATAAAAAGGGTACTCTGATATTTAGCAATCATGAAGCACAAATGCAAAGGGAGATTTGGTTTTTATTTTTTAGTGCGGAATTTTGTGGGAAATTTCAGTCGTTTTTCATCCATTTTTTAATATAATTCATAAACAAAAAAAAATCATGCAGAGATTGAAAATGATTAAAAACAATGTCCCAATCTATTTCAAGGTATTCATGAATGAGAACATTCCGAAAACCTGTGATAGGAGCGAATTTTTGTGCAAAATCCAGCGGTAGGATTCCAATTTCTCCAAGCCGAATGATGGATTCATAATAATCGCGCGGTTTGACGGCATCTTGCAAGGAAATGATCCTGTTGCAGATATCGATACAGCACTGAATGATGACTTCCAGGTTCCTCTCAATGATATCGACCAAATATGGATCGGCTAAAATATCATTCTGCGTTTTTTTCTTTAACGGCTCCAATCGTGCCAAGCGTTCGCTCAGTTCGTCCAAACGCCGCTCGATACCGTTGAATTCGTTTTTCATAATTCAAATTTCCAATTACATCTTGTTTTTGAGAACGAAGAATCGGAAGGTAATCGCCATAAAGTGAGAGCACCTTGGATTCAAATTCGACCAATGTCGCCAGATCTTTTTTGTAAATATTTTTACCCGTCGCAATAACCGCATATTGCAATTCGATAGTCGCATCATTCAGTGAAATAACATCGAGGTTGTAAAAATCCAACAATTGGCCGATTTGGTGTCGTACGACCTGTATTTTTTCGAATTTAATCGTCCGATGAAGTAACAATGCGAAATCGATATCACTCTGTGGACCGGTTCGGCCGTTTATCTGTGAGCCGAAAACATATGCCAGTAAAATTTCAGCATGGCGATAAAATAACGGCTTTAATAGATTTTGTAGCTGAGTAATCTTCATACATAAACATGTTTAAATCAAATTTTGAACGAGTATACAAAACTTTGTGGAATTTATCAAGATAAAACGGTGAAAATAATCTGTATGGTGGTGAAGCCTACTTTTTGAGTCATTTATTTACGCCGGTCAATGAAAGATTCAATAAAATCAACGGTTTTTATCCCACCTTTGCCGCAAACTTTACCCCATCCTCTTTGCACAACATCTTGACGAGCCTTCGGCCGGACATGACACCGGTGGGCAGTCCACCGCCCGGCTCGACCCACTGGCCGCACATGTAAAAATTCTGCAGCCCGGGAAGCGTCTGCTTCATACGTCGTACCATCGTTGAGGCGTTCTGCGGTGTCAACAACCAGCCTTCAAAACTGCCCTGCCAGTTGCCGGTATAGCGCTCGAACGTTAACGGCGTGGCCACATCCGTCATTTCCACCTGTCCGGAAATGCCGGGAAATCGCTGTTCCAGAAGATCGACCACTGTTTTTGCTGCCCGGGTTTTTTCCGCTTTGTAGGCTTTTTCATCCTTCGCCAGCTTTTTCCAGTAGGTATAACTGCCGTGCAGCATGACCACCAGGCTGGTTTTGCCGGCAGGTGCCAGTGTGGGATCCTGATTGTAAATATGTACAGGTATCCGGGAATATTCCACCCCCGCAATTTTCACCGGCTTTTGCAAGGGGAAACTGAAACCTGAGACCGTTTGCGGTTCATCGTCAAACGAACGGGATACGCCCACGCCCACATACACCAGCGGCGGAAAAATCGGCCAGTTTTTATATGGTTCGCGGACCTGTTCGTCCGTATATTTACCCTCCAGCATATCAAATATGGTGGCGTGCCCGTCCGCTGCGGATAAAACACGGTTTGACCGGATCTCACGGCCGTCCGAAAACCGCACACCCACTGCCTGCTCGTTTTCTACCAGAATCTTCTCCACACGTCGACCGTAAAAAATCACACCACCCAGATCGGTATATCGTTTTGCCAGAGCTTCCGACATGGGCATGGAACCGCCGATGGGATAACCGGCATCCTTTTTGTGCAGCCAGGCAAAGGTGAAAAGCAAAAAAATGATGGAAAATTTGAGCCCCCACATTTCCTTAAAAGCCTCATTCAACGCCGGGTCTTGAAAACGCGCTGCAAAATCCGCCATACTGGTTTTCATCCATTTCTTCATTTGTTGACCATGTACGGTAAAAAACAATCCTGCTTTGACGGATTTTATCAACCGTTTAAGCGGCGGATCAAATTCGGATGGCATATCAAACTTGAGACACAATCGAATTCCGTTG
This sequence comes from Candidatus Zhuqueibacterota bacterium, assembly GCA_016931775.1. GTDB lineage: Bacteria > Zhuqueibacterota > Zhuqueibacteria > Residuimicrobiales > JAFGEC01 > JAFGEC01. Next base: position 29,217 of record JAFGEC010000040.1, read on the forward strand.
ATAAATTCGCGTATCGGTTTTTCATCCTGTGGAGAAAATTCCAGCAGGAAATTTTCCAGCCTGTTCACATCCGTATAAAAAATTAGCGTTCGGCCGTCGTCTGTTTCAAACCTCATGTATTCATCCAGATCGATAATATCCAGTCCCTGTGCAATGCCCACCTCCCGCCAGTACCCATGCATTCCGCTCTCCGGCGACGAGCCCACCAGCCAGTGAATACAGCCGTCGATGGTGTATCCCTTGCGTTTCCAGGCCGTGCACAGTCCGCCGGGCTTGTCATGCATTTCAAATATCTGCGATTTGTAACCGTTCATCTGAGCGTATATACCTGTCGAAAGTCCGGCAAATCCGGCACCGATGATGGTGATTGACTTATCCTGCATGATGTTCCCTTTTTTTTTGAAAAAATCGATTTTTACTTGCCCGCTTGTACTCCCCGGTGGCGTTTGCCGGGGTAAATTGTTATTGATTTCAGCGCATTGTCACTATTATCCAGAGACGTAAGATTCTTCAGTTTGTTTCATGAATTTGATTCTCTGCCGGGATGAATTTCAGTTTACAAGGATTGTTGTTTAGATAATATGGATGTCTTAGGATATTGCCGGTTGGTTTGAAAAAATGTCAATCACCGCAACAACATGCACTTTTTTACCTGCTGAATTCCTCCGGCATCCATTTGATAAAAATACACCCCGGATGGAACCAAGCGACCATAGTTATCCCGGCCATCCCATGTGACCGATTCTACGCCGGCGGATATATTTTCATCTATCAGTGTTCTCACTTTTTGTCCCGAAAGGTTAAAAACATCAACCCGGACTCGGGTTGACCGGGGTAAATAAAAAGTGAATTTTGTCGCGGCATTGAAGGGATTGGGATAATTTTGATCGAGCGAAAAGGCAGATGGTACCTTCCCGGTAATCCCTGCTGAAATAAAAGTCGGGTCGTTTAATTCAATAATATAGATACCATTATCATTGTCAGTAAGATAAATATAGCTTTCATCCATTGTCATGTTTTCGACGTAAAATCCGGTATCAAAATATCCGATTTTCACAGGATTCGCCGGATCGGATATATCAAAAACAAAAAAACCATTTGCCCCATCACACACGAACAACAGGTTGCCCCGGACTTGGACACTATACGTAGTCCAGACACCCGCAACATGTAAAAACTCAAAGGGTTCAGCGGGATTTGTTATATCATAGATATATACCCCACGGTTACCATCGGCGATATAGACCTTGTCGCCTTGCATGGCAATCTCCGCCGCCTTTCCCGGTGTGGTAACAGAAGCCAGCACCACGGGATTTGTCTTATCGGAGATATCGATCAGATAAAAACCTTCATTCCTCTCAACGACACCCGCAAGGTGGCCTTATGCTGCAACGGCGATGACATTGCCCAGTGTATCGATAAAGGCAGTTTCAACCGGATTCACCGGATCGGAAACATCCAGAATCCGCAATCCTTGCTCTCCATCGGCAATAAAGGCTAGATTGTCGCGCACGCTCAATCCGTAGGCATACCCGGGCGTTTTATATTGTCCCGTTTCGACAGGTGATAGCGGATCGGAAATGTCATAAATATGGGAATAATCCATACCACTGCTCTTCACCAAACAGTTCCCGTCGATGGCAATTTTATGCACAAAATCGTCAATTTTGATGCCCATATCCACAGGAGAAGCGGGATCGGACACATCCACCAGGTGTATACCGGAAATTTCGGTTGCCACGAAGACATACTGGCCGCTCAAAGCCATCGACATGATTCTTGCGGAAAGGATGACCTGTCCGACCGGCTGTGGAGCATCAGGATCGGATACGTCAAATACCTGAAAGCAACCACCCGTGCCGATGTACGCAAAATTTTCACGAAACGTTATGGCGTAACACGGCCCTTTGGCCCAGCGGCCGACGAGTGTGCAATTTTCATTATCCTGAGGCAGGAGCGATGGAATCTGAAAAACACACAATACCCCTAAATCATATATAAACAGAATCGAATTCGCAGCGTTTTCATAATAATAATCTCCTTATTTAATTTTATGACACACCCGATTCCATCAATTTGATTCCGGATTGCTTTTAATTTAACTATTTTAATAGTATTAACTATGAATAAAATCACAAAAAATCCATTTTACCGAACACAACGAAATCCAACGCATTGATCGCTGCCGTTCGGGCTGTAACCGTTACGCTTGGCGCAACGCAAAGCCGTTTCCTCATCGTTCCACGAACCACCGCGATGTAAAAATTAATTATTATTAGGCATAAGGTGAAAATAATCGAGTTATTCATGATACAATTTTACAATATTACTTTATTATAATCATTTTCCTCATTGCCTGATAAACATGATTCACGCATACCACCTCAATGGAATAGAAATAGATACCACTCGAAATCTTGTCTTTATTGTCGTCGGTTATACTCCATTCAACGTTATGGCTGCCCGCTTCCTGATTCGCATCAATAAGTGTACTGACCTTTTGTCCGAGCATATTGAAAATTTCCAACTTTACATGACTGACCTGTGGAAGTGAGTAATGTATGGTTGTCACTGGATTGAATGGATTCGGGTAATTCTGTTCTAAAACAAATTGAACGGCAGCGCCTGAATATGGTTTTTGAACATCTGCTGCAGGTTCAACAATTCTGATATCATCAAGAAATAACCTGACACCATCAAGATCGTGATAGTCAGTGCCAATTTGAAATCTTTCAACTTGAGACCAGTCAAATTCGCCCTGCGGAGTATACCAGTTCCCATCATCATAAGCGCCTTGTTCTGTAAAGGCGCTTAACGGTATCTGAACGTGCTGCCATGTTCCATCCCAATTAACCTTCGTGTTGTCAAGTATATAACACATAGTCCATGGATGATCATTCGGATTTTCGGTTTTTGTATCGATAAAGCGAAGGTTTAATTTTGCATTATTCGTTGTACAACTCGCCCACAAATTTAACATGTAACCGTATTGTATGAGTTGTGTTAGATCATGCAGCGATGGGAAATACATACCAATGAAGCTATATAAATCAGCTCCGGTCCATGAGATACAATAATCGCCTTCAACAGGATTATGCCTTGATAGAAAGTTCAGGTCATACTCGCCGCCTGAGAACCAGCTGGAATGTACAACTCGTTGTGCCAGGAAATCATCATAAATAATAAATCCTGAAGTATCGGGTGCAAAAATAAATTCCTTTTGTGGCGGAACCGTTAATCCCAAAGCTTCAATAACAGAAGTCGTTACATCAGATTCGAACAATTCCCGGTCACTTTCAAAAATACCGAATCCATACTGATATTCCCACATTGACCAACTAATGTGATTGGATTCAAAATAAGTCCGGAC
>JAFGEC010000412.1 GCA_016931775.1 Candidatus Zhuqueibacterota bacterium
GCCGGAGAATTCCTCTTTTATCTGGTCCGTGTGTTCTTTTAATCCGGCTTGATGCTTGAGATAATATTCAAAATGATTGTTCTGCAGGTCTTTCCAGGCGTAATATATCAGGTCAACGCATCGATTCTGCCAGATGGTTTCCATATCCGGTTTCAACGCGTAAAACTCTTGCCGGCTGAGTTGGTTTTTGTCGGGTTTGACATTGCGGTACTGTAAAAACCGGGAATATATCAATTGATAATCACGATCCGGGATGGATATCTCTTGCATTGTTGTTTTCGGCAATGACAGTCTGATTTCCTCGATAAACGAGCTGACGTCGATGTTCTGTTCGGTATTTTGCTGGGTGAAAAGGAACACCTGCGGTGTGGAGAGCACGAGCCGGTAAAAATAATATTTTTCCCACAACCTTACATCTTCCCAGGTCTTTAATCCCAACAAGCGCCGCTGTTTTTCGGAGAATAAAAACTGAATGCGCCGTGCGTGAGGGATTTGGCCTTCGATGACGTTCAGTACAGCCACACTGTTGTAATAAATATTTCGGGTATCCTGCAGGTCGGATAAATCCAGTCTTATCGGTTCCTGTTTTTTATATAACAAACGGATACTGCTCTTCTGAATGTATTCCAGAAACAATTTGACAAGACTGCCGGCGAGAAGATAATTTTTTATTCTATAATGCCCGGTGCTGAAAAAATTTTCCCAATTGGCAACCAGCACCGGATTTTCCAGCGATCCGAAATCGGACAACAAACGGTAAAAAATATCCAGGATATCCGAATGTTGCAACTCGTCCTGTGTGACGATTTTTTTTATCACAACACCGTCCGCCGCATCGATAAACCGGATAAAATCCTGGATTGTTTTAATCCGTCCCATTTGCCGGCAGAATAAAAGGATTCTTTCCAGCATTGCCGTTACATCCTTGTCCCTGTCCGGTATTCCGGATTTTTTTTCCAGAAAAATATATTTGAAATTTTCCTCGGCCAAATTTTCAAAATAATCCAGTGTTTTTTGCCGCAATCCTGCCTGCCCGGAGTCCGGAGTAAAATAATTAAAAAATTCCGTGCAGACCACCGCATCCCGTAAAAGTTGCAGGGGTAAAAGTACGTTTTCCCGGTCGGATTCCCAAATAATCCCGCTCAGCAGGTCGGCAGCTGTGTTAAAAAAACGAAATACCGAAGTGTGGCGAAAATTTTTTGATGTAGGCAGATTGAAACGGCTGCGGGAAAAAAACGCCGAGTAAGGCTTTTGGATAAAGGAATCGTCGATAATTGTCTCGATTTTATTATTGTTCAGGCAACCGAACAAGGCCGTGATCATGGCAAAGTCATTGGCGGCGGTGTAAATGTGAAGTTTTTTTGTGTTATAGGGCTTGAGACCCGGCAGGTCAAAGGATTTGACGGACAGGTCCTGTTTGTCGACGAATTTTTCCGGCAATTGAAAGTAAATGTAAATTTCAAAACGGGCCGATAATTCGTCGATCAAGCGTTTTTCCAGTCTGGTATAGTAAAACTGGTTTACGAACACGATACGCCTGAAAGGGGTGAGTCCCTTCAGGCGTATATTTTCCGGTTTGTAAGTGAAAATCCGGTCGGTAAAACCTCTTGAATGGACAAAGCTGCGGTAATTCGTTCGAATATCGGTAAAATGGTCGAACGTTTTGAGCTGCCAGTCCAGCAGCTGCGCATCAAAGGCATTCAGCTTTTCCGTATCGATTGGATCTTTGACCAGCTCCTCGTTAAATTCTTCCCACAGCGTGAAAAATTCGCGTGCTGTTTGCAGTGACTGAAAATAGTTGGATATTTTCAGCGCCTGCCGGTGTTCGGGTTTTAAAGAGACAAAAAATGCAATCCGGCGTTTTTCCTCTTTGAGCAGCGGTGCCGGGCAAAAAAACAGCATCTCCTTCATGTCCTCCATGGTGATAAAATCCGTGGTCTCGAACGCCCAGCGCTGCTGTGCCTGCTTCACGGTCCGTGCCTGATTGGCCCTGGTTGGGAAAACAAACAGGGTAGAATGGAGCGGTTGCTCCTCCAGTACGAGTTCCGTCAGGTCCTGAATAAAATCACAAAAACGGAAAAAAATTTCTGACATGTATTGTCCGGTTGTCTTGAGTTATATTTTCGGCCGCAAAGCGGACCTATTTGGTACCGTATAATCTGTCACCGGCGTCACCCAATCCCGGCAGAATGTAACCGTTTTCATCCAGTTTTTCGTCCAGTGCCGCCGTGTATACCGGGACATCCCTGTGCTTTCTGCGCAGGTATTGAACACCTTCGGGAGAGGCGATGACGCAGACAAATTTTATGTCCCGGGCGCCGGCGTTTTTAACGATTTCCACCGCTTTTTCAGCTTGTCTGCCCGTTGCCAGCAGTGGATCGACAATCACCACATCGGTTTCAGACAAAGATTCCGGCATTTTGACATAATATTCAACCGGATTCAGGGTTTCGGGATCGCGGTACAGACCGATATGTCCGACTCGGGCTGTGGGGACGAGTGCCAGCAGCGCATCCACCATGCCCAATCCGGCGCGTAAAATCGTGATAATGGATATTTTTTTCGCCAGCACCTGACCGCTGGTTTCCTTCATTGGGGTCCGGATTATTATATCCCTGAGAGGACAATCCGCCATCACTTCGTACATCATAAAGCTGGTAAGCTCCTGCACCAGCCGGCGGAATTCCTGCGGCTCGGTTTCCCTGTTACGTAAAAACGTCAGTTTGTGCTGCACCAGCGGGTGTTGGACGATTTTTATGCCTTTCATGGTTGGATCCTTTTTTAGTGTGGATTGACAATGATATGTAAAGATAATTCGCCGCGAGAGGAATGTCAAGGAAAAGATGATGGATTATCCCGCATTTTTTTATTTGGAAAGAGGAAA
>JAFGEC010000413.1 GCA_016931775.1 Candidatus Zhuqueibacterota bacterium
CTGTTCAAGACGCCGGATCTTTTCCGTTTGATAGAAGGAATACTTGCCGGCATAGTATTCCAGTCCATTGGTTGAGAGTTCGTAAATTTCCGCGGCAATACGATCGATAAAAAACCGGTCATGTGAAACGATGACGATACTGCCGGGAAAGGATTGTAAATAGCTTTCCAGCCATTCCAAAGAAGGCAAATCCAGATGGTTGGTGGGCTCGTCCAGCAACAGCAGATCCGGATTCTGCAACAGCAACCGGGCCAGATAGATCCGCATGCGCCACCCACCGCTTAATTCCGCCACAGGCCGTAAAAAATCTTCATTTGTAAAACCAAGACCGGACAACACGGCTTTTGCCTGACTCTCCAATTTATACCCGTCAAGAGATTCAAATCGATGTTCGGTTTCTCCCAGCTTTTCCAGCAGTTGCCGGTGATTCACGGTATCCTCTTCAATCCGGCGTCTTAATTCAGTTATATTTTTGGATAAATCATATATATCTCTGCGGCCCTCCAATGTGGTTTCCAGAACAATACCTTTGTCCAGGATGACCTCTTCCTGAGGCAGATAACCGATTTTATAATCTCTGGATTTCAGAATATGCCCGCCATCCGGCTGCAACTCTGAAAAAATCAGTCTGAAAAGGGTTGTTTTTCCGACACCGTTTGGCCCTACCAGCGCAGCCCGTTTCCCGGGCTGGATAATCCAGTTTAATCCCCTGAAAAGTGTCCGCGTTCCGATGCTATATTGCAAATCTTTAATATTTAACATGATAAAAGTTAGAAAAAAAATAAAATAAATCCATTAAAATTTAGTCGCGATACTGGCGTGCAATAAATAATTCGTCGATTTTTTTAAACAACTGGATTCTTTTTCATCTTTAGACTTTTCGAAATTTGTAAAATTATCATAAATTGAACTCCGCCAAAACATACAGTGACAGATTAAAATTTGCACCGCGTGGAAAAGTTTGGACCGGTCGATTGAGCAGGTTACGAAGAATAAAAGATGCACCGATCCGGCGCTTCCACAGCCATTTTTTCAAGGTCAAATCGGCGGTAAATTGAGCCGGAAGTGAATAATAAAAAAAATTGGGCGCAACATCAGGATTGAAAAAAGCAGACCAGTTTGTCCGGGACAAATACGTCAACATCATAAATACGGAAAAATTTTCCACAGGGGTAAAATAGTTCAGCATTTTTACCTGATACTTGCCCAGGAACTTTTGACCTGAGAAATCACTATCCAAAAAGGAACAGTATATATGAGAACAAAAAATACGGTGAAACCGGTAGAACATCATGAGACTGATCGAGTAAAAACCGTCAGAATTTTTCGACCAGCCTTTTGGGAAATTTCTCAGTCGCTGCCAGGTCATTCCGGTTGTGACTTTCAGCGGTGAATCGGAGCTGTAAAAATATTCCAGGCCGATTGTCGTTAAATGGTATCTGTTTTGATCCAGATCGACAAAATTTTCAAAACCTGATGGCCGATATCCGTTGTAGAGCCAAAACAATAGATCGTTTTCCTCCGTGTTATTGGAGCAGTCCGATGCATGTAAACTGGCCCGGTGCCTGCGGTTAAACTGCCACTCCAACCCTGTTTTGACCTGAAAGGTAGGCTTGTTGTCTAAAAATCGCATGCCGAACTCGACGGGTGAGCTAAGATGAAAAAGCGGTATATTTAACCGTGTATAAATAAAATCGGATCCATATACAGGTTTGAGCGGTGCAAACCGGCTGTGTAATATGTGACGCCGAAAACTATATCCCAAAGCGGCCGGAAACGTAATAATCCGGTGTTCGGTAAGGAGGTGGCCTGTAATACTGTGAAGGTTCCAGTCAAAATCAAGTCCGTCATAATTCACAGGTTTTGCCGTCCGGGATGACGCCAGTTTCAGATGATAGGTTGTTTGGTTGCCATTTCGACCTGTCCGACAACCGGATAATCCCAGATGGCGATAACAACTCTCAACGAAAACCTCACAATCGGCATATATTGCATGTGAAAGTTCGGCACCGTACTCTTCAATAAGCCAGGGGGCGCCACTTGCTCCTTGCCCCACATGCATGAGATGGTGCCATCTTTCTCCTTGATAACCCAGGGTTGCATACCAAATCGATGCCTGAGGGCGCAGTAATTCCCACGGCCGGTTGCGATGGCGGGATAAAATCTCTGAATCGGTAGAAGTATGACGCAGTGTCGCCGCACCGGTCATAAGCCGGAAACGCTTTCCGGTCCAGCCAAAACTTGTGGAATAATCCGGACCCTGCTGATCCACATTTTCGGATTTTTGCGACGTGTAAATATACGGGCCCGGATCACCTGCTTCATTACCATGATAATACTTTGCACTCAGATAAAATCCCGGCTCCGGATTTTTTGTAAAAATTTCAATGATGCCATGGGCTGAAAAATCCGAATTTATAAAGGCAGGCTGTGAAGCGACTTTTATTGAATCGATTTGATCCACATTGAGCGGCAATAGATTGATACTGTAATCACCGGCAAAAAAATCGTCCATTCTTTGTCCATCTATATAACACACCCAGTAACGTTGTGTGCCGGGATTGAATAACCGAGTACTCGTATATACTCTGAAACCATCAACGGTCCAGAAGGACCAATCAAAAAACAGGGGAAAAACATCACTCAATCTGCCGATACCGGCGGCTTTTAATTCATCTGCATGCAGGACCTGACAATACGGCAGGGCGCCGGCACTAAACGGAGAAAAACAAAGCAGCAGAAAAACAACCGCCTGAATTTTCATCGTAATACCTCCGTAAGCCATCCGGGTGTTTGGAATGACCGGCTTAAACCGACACCAAAAGTTTGCAAGTAAATTTTATGACGTGTCATGACCATCTGCCGGCAGCCATTGATTTCCAGGCGCCAGTTATCCGTCATCCGGTAACCGCATGAAATCGCACAACCGGCACTCAACTCGTGTTCCACCAGCAGCATCGGCAAATCATCCTGGCTCAGTCTGTCAAAACGCCATTGTATCATGCCGAAACGTGCACCGGCGGAAAGATAAAACCTGGTTGAAATGTGCCGTTCCAAAAGCCATTGCAGAAAAAAAATTGTGAGAAAAAAATCCGGCCTTTGAGAGGAAGAACTGAAAAACCGGTAAAACTCGCACCCGCCGCGTACTGAACCATAGTAAAATGGTGTTTGCAGGAAGAGCTCCGGACCCGGTGTCGGCCGCCACAGCTGGTAGAGGCGGTCCCCTCCGCTGTGAAATTCCGCCGTCGTCCCGATACGAATCGATTCGAAAGGTACCTGAGAAGACAAAGGCGGCGGTATATTGAGGAAGAAGAGCAAAAACAAACAAAGGTAAGTTGAAATTCTTTGCGTTTTGCACATTTGTTCAAGTTGAGAAGGATGTTTTGTTTTCAATGAGAAATATCTGTTTCTGCTCAAGGCGCCGGTTGTTTTAATTTTTTATGTAAAATTTTTATTTTGCTTCAAAAATACGTACATAATCCACTTCCATCCGCTGTGGGAAAACCGTGGTCTCGTCCGGATTGCCAGGCCAGTTTCCGCCCACCGCTACGTTGAGCAAAAGATGAAAGCGTTTGTCGAATGGTGCCGGAAACTCACCATTGGTGGAATACCATTCGGTTAAAGTTTGATAGTGTACGCCATCCATATACCAGCGAATCTCGCCTTCTTTCCATTCTATGGTAAAGACATGAAAATCCTGGCTGAAATTGCCCTGGGCAAGGGTATACGATTTGCCGGTATGTTTATTCTCCGGCCATCCACCACCGTAATGCAGTGTGCCGTGAACCTTGTTCGGTTCATGCCCCACCAGCTCCATGATATCGATCTCACCGCTGGCCGCCCAACCGCCATACTCGTTATCCGTCGGCAGCATCCAGATAGCCGGCCAAATGCCCTGCCCATAGGGCAACTTTGCCCGGATTTCAAAACGGCCGTAGGTCCAGTCGCCTTTGTTTTTGGTGCGCAGTCGCGCCGAGGTATACTCGCGAGTGCCTTCCGAGCCGGTAAAAGTTTCTTTGATCGCCTCGATGACCAAAACACCGTTTTTCACGTACGAGTTTTCGCTGCGAGCCGTATAGTACTGTAATTCATTGTTTCCGCCTCCCCGTGCATTGACCTCGTGCTCCCACTTTGTAAGGTCAATCTTTTTACCGTCAAACTCATCATGCCACACCAGAGACCAGCCCGGCGGTTCAGGGATGGATTGGGTTTCAGTCGGGCCGGCGTTTTTATCCCGGCACATGTTAAAAACGGAAAAAACACAGATCACAAAAATGTAATAGGTTCTCATGATAATATCCAGTTTTATTTTTATAATAATATAATTCACAAGGCGAAGGAAAGCAAGAGAAAAGGTAATATCTCAGTTATGGGTGGAAGGTGCGACGCACCGGCTCTCGACATCTGTCAAAATTTTAAAATTACATATATTTGGCAAAAG
>JAFGEC010000414.1 GCA_016931775.1 Candidatus Zhuqueibacterota bacterium
ATCATAATCAGCATCACGGGCAAGTCTAATGGCTGCAAATACAAAAATTTCCCAAAGACTCATGCCGGGACGGCCAGTTTTTGGATTAATACCAGACATAACCTTTTTTTCAAGAATATTAAAGACTTTTTCATGAAGTTTGGGAGTTTTATAAATGTGCTGCAGTGCTCTTAATACTGCCGGTACTTCGTCTCGGCTTTTTATAGGAATTTGGATTTCTTCGACAGGAGTTGCCCCTAATTCATATTGAACTTTGAACTTTTTTCGCATAGGATTTCTCCTCTTTTAATAATGCGAATGTTGATTCAAAATATTGAAGTTACAACTAATAATACAAAATATAGACGTATATTCCAAGTGTTTTGTCAATATATAGTATTGTTTTTTATGTAAATATTTGTTTTCGGCCAGGCACTATATAACATACGAGCCGCTTCCCCAACGCTCCGCGTCCCGCCGGAATTGAAAATAGCAATACAACCCCGGGGTTTGAGCTGAGGTTTTTGGGACTGATAATAATGTTCGCGGTTCGCCATTCTCTCTGGTCGATATAGAACCTGTATTCAAATTTTGTGATATGCCCTTTTCCAATAAAAATTGTGCGGAGCGCGACCCCACAGTGCCGCGCAGCGGCACGAGGAGGCGCGCGGAGCCCGCGGAGGATCATTCATCTGCAGCGGCCGAATCTAATCGGGCAAAAGGTGCCTTTCCGGCGAGCCGCTGCAGATGAATAGCCGGAGCGGCCCTAAAAAATATTACAATATACGTGTGTTCCGGCAAAAAGCGGGATGTCATACACGACAAATCGGCCGTTACCGGTACACCGGATCATGGTTTTGTCACCATATAATCCAGGAACGCGTCCATTGCCAAGAGGTTCATTCCCCGTTTCAGAAAGCCGTAGGTTCGGAAGCGGCCGGGAATGTGGTAAAACAGCAACAAGCGGCGCACTCGGGTAAATCCGGCTGCCCGCAACATGGCGCCAAGTGACTGGGCGGTGAAAAACGTGCGGTGGTAGCGGGGGTGGTTGCCGCCCACCCACTTGCGGCGGGATAACATAAATTTCAGGCTGTACAAATTGGGGACTTCAATAAAGCAGAAACCGCCGGGTTTGAGCAAGCGGCGGATCTGCCGGAGTTTTTCAAGCGGATCGATAAAATGCTCGAGGACATGCCAGAGCGTAATGATATCGTACAAAGAATCCTCCGATTCCGCCACATCGCCGACACGGACCGGAAAGCCGAATTCCTGCCGGGCAAAACGTGCGGCCTGGTTTGATACTTCGAGACCTTGTACCTGATACCCGAAATCCCGCGCGGTTTTCAAAAACAATCCCTTGCCGCAACCGATGTCCAGCAGGGAACCACCCGATTTGAAGGTTTTTATGGTTTTGAGCCGTTTCTGATTGATGGCAAAATATTCCCCCAGCGCGCTGTCCGGTGAGTCCGCACGATAGAGAGACGGATCAAACTTGATGTCCTTATAATACTCGTCATACAGTGCCGTCTCCTGAGGCGGGTTCAACAGGTAGACCAGGGAGCAGGCCGAGCACCGGACAATGTGATATTCGCCTTTTATAAATTTGATCCTGTGTTTTGATTCACCGCAAGCCGGACACGGTCTGGAGGGCGTATCGATCATGGATTGTCCAGTTTAGCATAGTTTGCTTTTTTCAGTTCCCGATACAGATCGATGATCCTGTCCGTCTCACCGGTCATGGTGTAAAAGCGGTACAGATCATATTTCAGATCCATATCCACCAGATCCAGCGGAATTCTGTCGACAAGTCCCATCATTTTATCGAAATATTCACGGGTACGAAACGTAAAATCGTTCCATGCCGCTTCTATGAACAACCTTAGGGATTTAATAAAAATAAAAGGCACGCTTTCGAACTGGCTGTTTTTGAGTTCGTATATTTCACCTTCTTCCCTCAGCAGCTCTGCCATAACGATGCATTGTTCCCAGCATTGTTCGCCTCTTTCGCTGAGCAGGCTGATGATATCATCCGTAGGCAGAAACGCGATCGAGCCCGGCTCCACCTTTAGCAGGTTGCGAAAGGCATCGTCGATTTCTTCCAGCGCCTTGTCGTAATTATTCATCTGTTTAAAAAACAGCACGCGGGCCAAAACCATCACCAGTTGCTGGATCATTCGCATAATATAGTCTTTTTCGATCATTCCGAGTAACCTATTCCTTTCGTCAGTGTTTTTATCCGGCAGAGATACATGTCCGCCGTAATGTACAAATCGGAGCCGTCGCCGCCAAACGTACAGTTGGAAGTCGCCTGTCCGGTTTCAATAACGCCAAGGGGGGCTCCGTCAGCGGAAAAAACGATCACGCCTCCGGGACCGGTGGCGAAAATCCGGCCGTCTTTATCCACGACCAGACCGTCGGGTAAACCGGTTTTGCCCTCCTTGAGCCATTTTGTTGCGTCGTAAAAAATTCTGCTATTGGTCAACAGGCCGTTTTCCTCCACATCAAACCGGTTCCAAATCGGCCGGTCGGGATCGGAATTGGCCACATAAAGCACTTTTTCATCGGGTGAAAAGCCGATACCGTTGGGAAAAGACAGCTCACGGGTCACCAGTGTGATCGATCCGTCTGATTCGAGTCTGTAAACGCCGTTGTAAGGGATCTCCTTCAGCGGACTGGAATTTAAGCCATCGAGTCCATAGGGTGGATCAGTAAAGTAAATATCACCATTGGATAACAGTACTGCGTCATTGGGACTATTGAACCGTCTGCCGTTATATTTTGTCGCCAATACGGTTTTGGTGTAATTGGGAACATTGAGCCGGGCCATGCCGCGATTGCCGTGGTCGCATAACACCAGACGTCCTTTTGAGTCGAATAACAGCCCGTTAGCGCCCAATTCAAATCCCGGCGGTTGATCGCCGGTATAACCCGCCGGTCTGAGGAATACTTGCAGTCCGCGTTCCTCCGACCACTCGTAAACCGTATTGCGGGGGATATCGGTGAACAGCAGTTTGTTTTCACTTTTCCACCACGCGGGACCTTCCGACCATTCAAAGCCATCGGCGATCACCTCTATCGGCGCATTTTTATTAATGATCTGTTCAAATTCCGGTTGAAATTGAATAATCGTACCGATGTTTTGAGTCGAATGTCCGGCACAACCGGCAATTATAATCGAAAAGACGAAAATTTGCGTGATTCGTTTCATATTTCACCTCGTTTTGAGAAAGAGTGAAATCGGTCATAAACCACTGATTCTGACGCCCAAACTTAATCAAAAGCTATATCTAAATGTACAAACCCTGCCGGGAAACTGCAATGCATTTTATATATTTTTTTTAATTTCAGTTTGACTCGTGTTGCATCATTTATTACATTGAAAAAAAAGGAAAAAATTATGATAAAGACCACACCATCGGTTTACGACCTCGAGTCAGTTAAACTGCCTTATCTTTATGGATTTTTACTTAAAATGATTGTCAGGATGTTGGAAAGTCCGTTACGTGTCCTTTTAAGTGCCAATGTGTTTAAAAGTTCCGGAATTACGGCGCTGCGAAAAAGGCGGTTCAAAGAACCACCTACTTTGCCGGTTTTTATTCATGATATGAATCCGCCGGACATCATATCTATCGCATCCGCCCAATGGCCGGGTATAGAGCGGAAAAAACCGCTGGATTTTAAATTTCCGGGTGTGCACGATTATACCCAGGCCTATCGCGAAGGTAAAATCACACCGGTTACGGTTGCTGAAAGACTGTTAAAGGCGATTGAAAAAAGCGATTCGGATGATCCGCCGTTGCGGGCGTTTATTGCGGTGAATCCGGAGGACCTGTTAAAACAGGCAAAAGCTTCAGCCCGGCGGTATAAGGAAGGAAAACCGTTTGGTGTTTTTGACGGCGTGCCGGTGGCAGTTAAGGATGAGATCGATATGCTGCCTTATCCCACCACGGCCGGTACGGTGTTTTTGGGGGCTGAACCGGTCAAGGAGGATGCGACAATTATTGTAAAAATGAGGGCTACCGGCGCGTTAATGATCGGCAAAGCCAATATGCATGAAATCGGTCTTGGGGTGACCGGCCAGAATCCCCATTACGGCACACCCCGAAATCCGTATGATCCGGCACGGTACACCGGCGGCAGTTCCAGCGGACCTGCTGCAGCCGTGGCGGCGGGTTTTTGTCCTGTGGCGCTGGGTGCGGATGGCGGTGGTTCCATACGCATACCCTCGGCATTTTGCGGGCTGTGCGGCATAAAGGCGACCTTTGGGCGAATCAGCGACCATGGAACCGCTCCCGTGGTCTGGAGTCTAGGCCATCTGGGACCGATAGCCGGATCGGCACGTGATGCCGCACTCGCATATGCCGCTATCGCCGGAGCGGATCCCAAAGACCGTTTTTCATTGAGACAGCCCCGGCCCGTCATAGCGGGTTGGAATAAAGCCGGACTTGACGGTTTGACGCTCGGTGTTTTTTGGCCGTGGTTCCGGCATGCCGATGAAATCGTGGTTTCAACGTGCGGCAAAATGCTGCGTGAATTTTCCCAGATGGGTGCGAAAATCATTGAGGTTGAAATACCCGGGCTTGAGGCCGGGCGAGTCGCACAGTTGATTACGATTGCAGCAGAAATGTCCCAGCGGCAGGAAGAGTTTTATAAAAAACACCACCGCAAATACGGTCTCGATGTACGCTTTAATCTGGCGTTAGCGCGGCTTTTTACGGCACGGGATTATATCAAAGCCCAGCAAATCCGTACCCAGATGACGGCAAATTTTAATCGGGTGTTGCAAAAAGTGGATGCCATTATGACACCGACGACCGGTATAACGGCTCCGGTTATACCCAAAGCGGCCCTTTCTCACGGTGATTCGGATTTAACCACTTTGACTGAAATTATGCGTTTTGTTACGCCGGCCAATCTCACCGGCCTGCCGGCGATTTCATTTCCGGTGGGATACACCGGCACGGGTTTGCCTGTCGGAATGCATGCGATTGGACGTCCGTGGGAGGAGGTATCGTTATTTCGACTGGCGTTTGCCGCCGAACAAAAATTCGGCAAGCGAAAACCCAAAGTGTTCTTTAATTTACTGGAGGAGGAATATAGGAAGCCGATACAGTGATTTAGATTGCCGGCTATAATCTCTGTGCCTCCGCGACTCTGTGCGTGGATAAAAAGAATATTTTGAAATGCATGAGATTGGCATATTATAACGGTTCGCTTTTCAATATAATCAAAATTTTGAGGCACACCCTATTTCCTCATCAATTGATCCCATTTTCATATACTTTTCTAAAGCAATAAAAACTTTTCCAGCTAATCAGGTTGGAAAGAGCAAGTATTTGCTGTGAAATATTTCACAAGTCATTTGCGGGTATTATGATTTAAATATATGTATATCAATTTATTAGGGTATGTATGTTTGTTCAAAAGAAAATGTAAAAACCTCTTGCATAAATGCCGCATTTTGTTAAATTATAGTGTGAAAAAAATCACAGCTCTTTCCAAAAACATGACAAAATCCAAAATTCCCAAACCGGCTATCGAGCGGTTGTGCACGCTTTACCGGTTCCTGGATATGTGTGAGGAGGAAGGAACGACATGTATTTCCTCCGCACAAATTGAAAAGCAACTGCACATCGGCTCTCATAATGTGCGCAAGGATATCAGCTATTTGAATTTATCCTGTTCAGGGTCGGGCGGATATAATATTAAAAAATTAAAATCGCAAATAGCTGCACAGCTTGGATTTACACAGCCGCAAAACATTTGTATTGTCGGTTTGGGACGGTTGGGAACGGCAATCCTCGCGCACGAACGGATCGCTGAAAGTGAATATAACCTGGCTGCGGGATTCGATTCAAATATCAATAAATTGGAAACGATCCGTACCCGCGTTCCGGTTTTTCCGTCGTACGAAATTGAATCAGTGGTCAGGCAAATGAATATCACGCTGGCCATCATAGCCGTACCGGCGGATGCGGCGCAATCCGTTGCCGATAAATTAATCGGTGCAGGGATTCGCGGAATTGTCAATTTCGCGCCGGTCGTTATAAAAACCGGAAAATCCGGCGTATTTATTAATAATGTGGATATTCTGGGTAAGTTGAATTTATTAACAGCCTTGTTAAAGGCAAATAGCAGTGAAATATATCAATAATA
This sequence comes from Candidatus Zhuqueibacterota bacterium, assembly GCA_016931775.1. Classification (GTDB taxonomy): domain Bacteria; phylum Zhuqueibacterota; class Zhuqueibacteria; order Residuimicrobiales; family JAFGEC01; genus JAFGEC01. The sequence continues at coordinate 6,136 of JAFGEC010000414.1, forward strand.
ATAAAAAAGGAGAGACAAATGGCACGCGTATATAATTTTTCAGCTGGCCCGGCTGTTCTGCCGGAAGCGGTTCTTCAAAAAGCCGCAGATGAAATGCTCGATTATAAGGGTACGGGCATGTCGGTGATGGAAATGAGTCATCGATTGAAAGCATTCGATGCCATTATCAAAGATGCCGAAGCGTTGCTTCGTGAGCTCATGAACATTCCCGACAACTATCACGTGCTTTTTTTACAGGGTGGTGCTTCCACTCAATTTTCAGCAATACCGTTAAATTTGATGGTCAACAACAAAGCCGATTATGTGAATACCGGAGCCTGGTCGAAAAAAGCCATTTCAGAGGCGAAAAGATATGGTAGGGTCAATGTAGTGGCATCATCGGAGGAAAAAACGTTTACCTATATTCCGAAACTCAAAAAGGCGGATTTTAGTGCCGATGCCGATTATTTTTATATTGTCACCAACAACACTATTTACGGAACTCTTTATCACGAACTGCCTGATACCGGCAATGTACCGTTGGTGGCGGATATGTCATCCAACATTCTTTCTCAAGAGTACGACGTCACCAAGTTTGGCCTTATTTTCGCCGGCGCACAAAAAAATATTGGTCCTGCAGGAGTGACGATTGTCATCGTACGCGACGATCTGGTGGGTAAAGCCAAGGATACAACGCCTACAATGCTCGACTATAAAATTCATGTGGAGGCAAAATCACTGTATAACACACCACCCTGTTACAGTGTCTATATCGCCAAGCTGGTATTTGAATGGGTCAAACAGCAGGGCGGCGTTAAAGCTCTACACGACCTCAACAAAGAGAAAGCCGCTTTAATATACGATCTGCTGGACAATTCGGATTTCTTCAAAGGTACGGCCGAAAAAGACAGCCGCTCTATCATGAATGTTCCCTTTGTCTCTCCCAATCCCGATCTGGATGCTAAGTTTATCAGCGAGGCAACGGAAAACGGTCTGGTGACGCTCAAGGGCCACCGTTCGGTCGGCGGCATGCGGGCGAGCATTTACAATGCCATGCCTCTGGCGGGTGTCAAAAAACTTGTCGAGTTTATGAAAAAATTTGAAGTGAAAAATTCATAGAGAGGGAATCATGTTCAAGGTACAAACGTTAAACAAAATATCATCATCCGGATTGGATTTGCTTCCAAGAGACATGTACGAGGTTGCTTCGGAATTTACCAATCCAGATGCCATCATTTTAAGAAGTTTTAAAATGAACGACATGGAATTGCCGGCTTCTCTCAAGGCCGTTGCCCGTGCGGGTGCAGGAGTGAACAATATTCCCATCGACAAATGCTCGGAAAAAGGCATTGTGGTATTTAATACACCGGGCGCCAACGCCAACGGCGTGAAGGAACTGGTTATTCTGGGACTGCTTCTGGCATCACGCAAAGTCTTTCAGGGATTGGCCTGGGCAAAGAGCCTCATCGGCAAGGGTGATGAAATCCCTCAGTTGGTTGAAAAGGGTAAATCACAGTTTACCGGACCGGAAATTTTGGGTAAAAAACTCGGCATCATCGGACTCGGTGCCATTGGCTGTAAAGTCGCCAACGACGCCCATGCCTTGGGAATGAAGGTCAAAGGTTACGATCCGTTTATCACCATCGACTCTGCATGGTTATTATCCAATAACGTGCAAAAAGCTTCAGGGCTGGAGGAAATATTCCGTGACTCCGACTATATCAGTATCAACGTTCCCTTTAATGACGAGACAAAGGGCATGTTTAACGCTGAAAAATTTGCACTCATGAAAAAGGGTGTGCGGATACTGAATTTTGCCCGCGGTGGTCTGGTGAACAATCCGGATCTTTTAAAAGCCATCGATCAGGGAATCGTTACGGTTTACGTAACCGATTTTCCGGATGAAGAGCTGTTGAAAAACGACAACGTCATCGGTCTGCCGCACCTGGGGGCTTCGACACCGGAAGCAGAGGACAATTGCGCCGTAATGGCTGCCAATCAACTGCGGAGTTTTATGGAGACAGGCAACATTAAGAACTCTGTGAATTATCCCGCCTGCGAAATGGAGTTTTCCGGAAAATCGCGGCTGCTGATTATGAATAAAAACGTGCCGCAGATGGTGGGAAAAATCACCGGCGTGCTGGCGGAAAAACAGATCAACATATCCAATCTGTTGAACAAACACAAGGA
>JAFGEC010000415.1 GCA_016931775.1 Candidatus Zhuqueibacterota bacterium
AATCGAATCTCATTCACACCTGCATTTATCTCCTTTTCTTTCCCATTCCATATGATCACTCCCTCGATTCCATCCGGCAATTCCACAATCCCTTTCAATCCATCTTTCCTTACCCGCTCCAACGCCACTTTTATCCTGCCTTGCGGATGCGGCATCTCCCCTTTCACCCATAACAACGGACCCAGCCGTGGTTCAATACGCACGGTTTTAAACCCCGCACTGGCAGGTGTCACACCGCATACCGTCGCAAAAAATTCATAGTTTGGACTGGCGCTCCATGCATGACAGTCGGAGCGCGTCGGTTCGGGACGCTCGGCAAAAGTCGTGAGTCCGATGTCCAGCATATCGCGCCAGGGTTGCAGCATTTCGATATACCGGCCGCCCAATCCGACCTTGTTCAAAGCACGGGTTAGGTAAAATCTAAAATAAAATGTACATTGGACCAAATCTTTATCAGACAAGACCTTTTCAATCAACGTCCTTTGCTGTTCCGGCGGCACCATGTCGGTTAGTACGGCAAAAATGTTCGCATGCTGGCTGAAATGCTTTTTTTCCGGCGTATCGGCCACCAGACCGCGGGATTTTTCCCAGCATGCATCCAGAGTGGCTTTACGCAGGTGTTCTGCACGGCGGACGCATTCATCGGCATCGCTATGGCGTCCAAAAGCGTTAAACAACCCTGCGGCATAATTCAATGCATAAATATATTGCAAAGTGATGTTGGATGAATGGCCGTCGCCGGCACCGGGCGGCACACCGCCGATTCTACGCTCCTCACTCCAGGCCCATTGGTCCGGCCAGTCGACAAAATGCCACCAGGGCATAGGTCCCAGCATACCGGTCTCGTCCACATAACCGTTGAACCAATCCAGTACACTCCATACACCGTTTAACATGGATGCAATAAATTTTTCATCATCCCTGTGCTGCCAGTAATCATGCACCATGGCAATCCAGAACAATGAATACGGGGGAATATATTGCGGTCTTGAGGACGGATACCGGCTTTCGGTTAGCCCGAATGCAGCACGAGAATCTTCGAACATCTGAATCGCTTTCCGCATCAACCGGTCATCACCCGAGGCGTACAATGAGATAAGCGCCTGAATGCGTGTGTCGCCCACGTACTGCAGTTGTTCATAGTAAGGACAGTCGTAATAGGTCTCACCCGCGCACAACCGCGCCGTTCGCCATCCCACGTCCCAAATCTGTTTGAGTGACGGATCGCCGCTTTCAAATATTGCATTTTGCACAAAGGGATATCCGGTAAATTCGCTGTTCAAAGAGTGAATATGTAAAGCTTGTTCCGCGGTTTTAATCTCCAGTTCGACATACCGAAAAGTACGGAACCATAGCGGCCGGAACAGCCGGTGTTGACCGCCATCCGGCAAAAACATATCATAATAACCCACGATCTTTTTACCATCGACAACATCACGGTGCCCCTTTTCTCCGTTTTGATCGAACAATGCCTCACAAAACGTCATTTTCATTGAGGCTCCGGTACCATCACTGACGACCAACTGAGGATATGCCGTTGTCAAAAAACCCTGATCGAGTAAAATACGGATGTTCGTTAAAGGCGGAATTTTAAATTCCGAAAAACCTGCCAGGAATCCTTCCGGCACTTTAATTCCTTCCGCTTCCCGAACCGCGGAAAAAGTCTGGATATGACTTTCCATCAACGGTATGGTGCGCGGCTGCAAAATCCACTGCAGGTCCGTGCCGGTTCCACTCGGCTGCCCGTTGGTCAGCTGCCGCGCCGACGGCCATTCCGAATCATCAAATTTTATACTTTGCCAGCCCCAGGGGTATTGCAGGCCGTCCACTTTGTCACCAGGACCCACGACTATGTATTGATGCAATAATGCACCGTGATTCACCAGCGGCTGGTACGCGGTATTTTTGATAACCTTCCAGGATGTATCCGTGTCAACAATACGCTCCGGCGGTCCGTCTCCCTGAAGGATAAAACCGGTTTGTACGCTTTTCTGCGCCACCGGAGCATATTCAGCAAAATTCCACACGACGGCAGCAACGACATTTTCACCGGCTTGCAAATATCCGGCAATATCCACACTTTCAAACCGCCAGTGATAACGGTCACCCCGCGCAGGACCGTAACACACCGAACGGCCGTTAATGTTTAGGTGATAACGATTATCGGCAGAAACGTGAACGATAAATGTTTCCGGTTGTGCCTCCAGGGAAAAGACTTTCCGAAAATGATAAACACCGTATTCACAAAGTGGCGCGGTTGGATGTGCGATCCAGTACGCCGGCCAGCGTTTGGTGAGTAGATCGGGATTAATGCTTTCCGGAGAAGCTGATAAAAAAGTGAATAACAATAAAAGGGCCAACAAAATTATATTTTTCATATTTCGCTCCTATAAAAGCCTCAGCCGAATTGACAAGAAATTCCGCCAAGGGTAAAGCTATGGCATAAAAAACGCCCACTATGACAAAAAAATCTGAAATCCATTATTGCTCACTGATCATTGTTCACTGTTCATTGATTTAAGCTGCCAATTCCAATATTTCGGCAACTTCCTTATATGTAATATTCTCATGCTCACCCAGTTTGCTGCCGCGTTTTTTTAATTTTTCGACACACGGCTGACAGTCCTTTGGCGTTAATTTGTAATCACTCAACTGGGTCGGCATGCCGATACTGTTGAAAAATGTGACCGTCCGGTTGATTGCCGCGTTTATGGTCTCCGGCTCGGCTTTATCGGTAACGCCCCACACATTTCTCGCATATTTCATCAGCTTTGTGACCTTTTGTTCCTTTTGATGCTTTAACACAGCAGGTAAAACGATGGCCAGGGTTTGTGCGTGGTCCAGACCGTGAAGCGCGGTCAATTCATGGCCGATCATGTGCGTTGCCCAATCGCCAGGTACACCTTTGCCGATGAGTCCGTTTAACGCCAGCGTCGATGCCCACATCAGATTGGCCCTGACATTGTAGTTTTTCGGATCTTTTATCACTTTGGGAGCCTCCTGCACCAAAGTGAGCAATATCCCTTCGGCGAAACGATCCTGTAACGGGGCATAAACATCATAGGTCAAATATTGTTCCATAACATGCACGAAAGTATCCACTATTCCATTGATCATCTGCCGCTCCGGCAGTGTCATGGTTGTCATGGGATCCAGAATGGAAAACCTCGGATAAATATACGAACTGGAAAACGCCCTCTTTTCTCCGATGGAAGCACGGGAAATGACGGAATTGGTGTTCATTTCCGATCCTGTAGCGGGCAAGGTTAATACATCCCCCAGCGGCAGCGCACCTTTTATTTTTGCTTTTGGATTGCCGGCAACAAAATCCCATGGATCTTTACCATCATAAACAGCGGCGGCAGCGACAAATTTTGTGGCGTCCAAAACCGAACCTCCACCCACGGATAATAGAAAATTTATCTTTTCCTTGTGTACCACTTCTACGGCTTTCATACATGTTTCGTACTCCGGATTGGCTTCGACGCCCGGAAATTCAACGATTTTATAGCCCTTTAAGGCTTTTAAAACCTGGTCATACACGCCGTATCTTTTTATTGATCCCTGACCATACAGCAGCAATATTTTTTCATCCGGATCGATCAAATTGGGTAATTCTTTAATTGTGTCTTTTCCGAAAACAATTTTTACCGGATTGTGAAATGTAAAGTTGAACATAAGTGACTCCTGAATTGATTTTTATACTGGGAGCAATATAAGTATTTCAATTAAAGAATTCAACTGGAAACAGAAAAGGTAGGGATCGGCAAACAATTTTACAGGAGATAAAAGTTAAACTACTTATTTTCAACTTTAAATTTTCAGATATGCCGGAAACCATTATAATAAATTCCACACTTCACAGACCTATCCTGTGAAACATAAAAAAGGGAATACCAAGTACAATAAGCAAACCAGATAATGTCCTTGCTTGTCAAGGTATAATTATTGCTATAAATTATATCAATAAAATGAAACCTGTTTCAGTTTCGAAATGTACGTTGTTCAAGCTTCAGCTTGAAAAACACCACAAGGAGTCAAAATGTATGAATGGCGTAAAATGACCCCGCAACAGAGGAAAGAAATCCTCCGATGGCGTGAAAAATCCGGCCGCCCCTGGCATAGTCCGCCGCATGTCGAAAACCAGAGTTGTACTTACCACATCAGCGCTGCCTGTTACGAACATAAACCTCACATCGGTTTTTCCCCCCAACGTATGCAATCCTTTTCGGAAACACTATTGAATCAGATAGCCGAACAAGGAGCGAATCTCTATGCCTGGTGTGTATTACCCAACCATTACCATTTATTAGTCTATACCCAAAGCCTAAAAAAATTTGAAAAAATCCTCGGGAAACTTCATGGCCGTACTTCTTATGAATGGAACGGTGAAGAGAATCGTCGCGGTCGTAAGGTATGGTTCAATTGTGCGGATCGTTATATCCGAAGCGAAAGACACTTTTGGGCGACCGTTAATTATGTACATCACAATCCTGTCCATCATAAATATGTCAAGAAATGGGAGGATTGGCCGTTTTCGAGTGTAAGAGAATATTTACAAAAGGTGGGAAAAGAAAATGCCGCGCAAATATGGCGGGATTATCCTATACTGGGGTATGGAAAGGGATGGGACGATTTTGAAGCATGCTGATTCAAGCTGAAGCTTGAACTACAAACAAATTAATCGAAGCTGAAGCTTGAACTACCAACAAATTAATCGGCATTCGAATCCATTATTAAAAGAGTTAAAGGAAGAAAGGTCAGGCAAATCCATAATTTTTAAAATACATATTTGCCTCTTTAAATCAAAAATATCATTCTTTAATTTTTAAAGATGTGAACAAGGGCTGCGGTTCATGAAAGTGCTACAATATTGTATTATTCAGAAAAGGGTAAAAGTGGATATGTGTTCGCAAAAATAAACCGCACGCCTTACAGTCACTTTGAACCGGTTATTTTTAACTGAATATGGCCTTATTTTAACAATACCATCCTTTTTACTGCAACCAATTCACCGTCCAAGCTTAACCGGTAAATATATATTCCACTGGCCATATCCGATGCACTGAAATTTATAAAATAGCTTCCCCGTGTTTTAAATTCATTGACCAGTGTGCAGATTTCCTTTCCCAACAGATCAAATATTTTCAATTTAACGTGAACTGATTTGGGGATAGAATAAACAATATTTGTCGTTGGATTAAACGGATTGGGATAATTCTGACCTAAAACAAATCCTTGTACGGTTTTTTCAGTGACATTTACATCTGAAGCCGAATGGTACAATTCCAAAATTTCAGCATGAGTCAACGGATAGGGATAAAAATGGAGATCATCAATCATTCCGTTGTAGAGTGGATCCGGCCAATGGCTTCTGCCGATATAATTGGCACTGTCCGGTGTTAAATCCTCAAGATTAACGAGCACATCCGATTCACTGATGAGAAGGTTATCGTTTAAATAGAATTTACATGAATCTCCGCTTAAAACGAACGCAGAAAAATACCAGGTGTTTGTTTCAATTGCACCAAGAACCCAGTCTTTCCAGGTAAACGTACCGCCGGGTGGTTGACCACCGAGGGTTAAATGCAGCTGATTTGGATCCCAGCCGTCTTGCGGACAAAGATACAATGTGCGTACATTCGGCATCGCGTTGCCGAAACTGTAAACACGCTGCCAGATACTCCCTCCTGCCCAGTTAAACCAACAGGTAATGGTTACGTCTTGAACAAAATATAACAAACCCAGAGGAAGTGTGACATAACCGCTCACACCATCAAGTTGCAAAACTTTTCCTCTTGTCGCATCCTCGACAAAGCTTACACCATCAGGTGATTTTTCTCCGTCGTAATAACCGAAAACATCTGCTACATCGGTATCAAAAGGCCAATGTGCTTCTTCTTGTGCCACACAAAAATTTATACACAATAATAAAGTCGAGAGAGAAAATAAAATAGTTTTCATTTTACTTCTCCTTTATAAATATTGGATTAGATATAATTTTCCCCCCAATTATTTCTATTCGCAGTAATACCGTGAATAATAATTGCTCTACTTCTGCAGCAATAATTTCCGTGTTTCGGTAAAATTACCCGCCTTTAAAGTGTACAGATAAATACCGCTCGGTTGTCCGGATGCCTCCCATTTTGCCTCATACTGTCCAGCGGCGAAATAGCCATCTGCCAATGTTGCGATTTCTTGCCCGGTGAGATTGTATATTTTTATTGAAATATTATCTGAATTTCTCAAATGAAATCCTATTGTCGTGTTTGCATTAAAAGGATTGGGATAATTTTGAGACAATTCGATTTGATCCGGAAATTCAGCATCATGTCGATCCACACTTGCAAACTCGGGCGAAACATCGGCAAATGAGGTTCCCACGCGAATCTCATCATAAAAACATGTAATGCCGTCGGACATGCCCAAATGACAGACGATCTGATTAAAACCGTTATCCAATATAGAGCATTCTCCTGAAACGGCAATTTCAGCCATGTCAGGTTCTACGCTGGGATCCGGATTAACCCAAAGATACGCCATCTCATTTGTATCATCACCGGACATCTCTATCTTTGCGACGAGCCAGGCACAGCCGTCAAAATATTCATATGGACTCGGATAATTCAGGCTACCTAAATCGCCGATAATACCCCAATTATCATTTCCCCAGTTCTTTCCAAAATAAGCGACTTCTCCATAATCCAACCATAAAGAGACACCCTGCCATGAACCGCTTATTAAATTGACATTTTCAATCTCCATCAAAAAACTGATCCAATAGTCTGCGCCGGGATCATCAAGCCAGGTGGTTTCCAGAGACCGGGCTGCACGGCAGCCGCCACTCGAAGGGGAAATACCGACCAGTTGATTGCCTGCAACGCTCAAAGCGGGATATTCCAGACTGCCATCGATAATAAACATGTTTTCCGCCGGTCCTTCAAAAACTTCCCAGGGTCCTCCCCATCCATTTTCGGCAGCGCCACAACCTGCCAAATCACCCGCCGGATAATCAAATGTTTCGACGACAGGTGTTTGAGCCAATCCGAATGATACGGCTGTCACCAACACAACCAAGTAGTTAAAAACAGTAAAAGTTTTCATAATGCTTCTCCTTTTTGTATGTTCACTACTTTTAGCATTGAAATACTATATTACAGAAACATCATTCGTAATGTTTATCCTTTACTTTTAGTCTGAACGAACGTTATACCGTTCAAATAATCCGCATATCAGACGACTAAAATCCCAGAGTTAAGGTGAACATTTGCACATTATCCAATTTACCGAAATCCATATAAGCATAATCAGCAGTAAAAACGATGTCTCCCAATAAATTTACATTAAATCCGGTCCCGAAACTCAATCCTTTTTCTGAATCTCTGGCGAACAGGGAATGATACCCCCCTCGAAAAGCGATTCTATTTCGAAACCAGTACTCTGCGCCGATGTTTAAACTTTCAACATCATCATTGGGATGGAGTGCATCGAGGCTCAGGTTCAAGTTACTGTCACCCCTTCCCTTTAAAACATCCATACTGACGCCGACGCGAAACATTAATGGCAGATCATATTTTCCGGTGTCTAAATAAGCATTGATATTTGGATTATTACCATTCACTGATTTATCCACATCGACCTGCACAAGCATATCCTGGCCTGTCATTTGCATTTTTGTTCCATAATTAGATATGCTCATTCCGATTCTCATCCCGTTTAACCGTGTAGTAAAAAGTGTGCCCACATCAAATGCCAAACCGTTTGCGGATGAGTGGTATATATTTTCCTGAATGACCTTGAAATTCCCCCCAATGGAAAATCGATCTGTCAGTGCTCTGGCATAGCTCAGACCAAAGGCATAGGAACCGACATCAAACATTTCCCCTGTTCCTGTTGGAGAATAAACCGTTGTCCGTTCCATCGGATCGGTGGTCATAAATGTAGCATTAATACCAATAGAACCATATTGCTGCAACGGCAGCACAAATCCTACATAATTAAATGATATATCGGCGATCCAGCGCATATAAGTAAAATTGGCTTGAGGTTTGCTAAACAGAGCTATTCCCGCCGGATTCCAGTACATGGCAGTGGCATCGTCGGCCATGGACACGAATGAACCTCCCATACCATTGGCTCGAGCACCTACATCTATATTTAAAAATCCTGCGGCTGTTGTTCCGACTTTGGTCACTTCTTCGCCAAGAACCAAAGGGACAGCCAGAACTAATAATATTGAACAAATATAATTCACTTTTTTCATTATCGTCTCCTTTGATTTCTACAAATCCGAATTCTATTTTATGATAGCAAACTTGCCGACTTTTTCACCAACGCCGGGTGCCTCAATGTGATAAATGTATAGACCATATGAAATATCTAACAGGTCTTTGGATTGCATATCCCAAATAGCAGTACCATTCCAGACCGAGGCATCATGTTCAATTGTGCTAATCAATTGACCTCGAACATTGTAGATACTAATGGTACACTTTGGCGGTAAATTGATGAAATGAAGCTCCCGCGGACCACGTCCGGTCAGGAAATTATTATCGGGTTCCCAGGCATTTGCCACGATATACGGATTCGGCACAACATAAATATTATCCATATCATGCTTTGCCTTTTGTTTGTCGTAATGCTCGGCTTTGGTTGAAAACTCGAACACATCGTTCTTTAAAAAAGGTTTATTTATGACAATGTTTAAATAATCGCCGCCTTGAGGGCCTGTTACTTCCGGATCGGTGGAACGGGTCAACATGAGCCGCCAGGTTATAATGAGCGAATCAGTCTCATTCTTTTCCAGAAAGTAAATTTCATCTGAATATCTGCCAGGTTCGACGGAATAACCGGAAAATATGCCATCCTCTCCATCGCGTTCGCGAAAAGCGAATTCAATTTGCTTGTCTTCAGTCGAATTATAAACTTTGAAATTTACCGACCTGGCAGGATAATCATTGATTCCATCGTCAAAATAGGTGGATACGGCGACATCGGTATTGTCATAGAAGTCAATTCGATAATCACAGGGTTTGGCAAAACCCTTGACTTTTGATGCCCTGAACGGAACAATTGAATAGGGCAAAATATTATCCCGGCTCCATAAAGTTGAATCCCTGTTTAAACTGACCATATTATCAGCAACATTGGTGAAATACAATTTGACACCTCGAACGACGGGTGGTTCTTCATCCTCTGCAGGAATGGGTTGTTTGTCTAAAACAGTAACCGGCTGCTGCGGAGAAGTCACATCAATAACAGAAAAACTTTCCGTGTAGGGTATATACCCGGATGTTGCTTCGACAATTGTGTCTTGAAAAACAATCTGAAAGGATCCTTCACCGGCAGAAAATTCATCGACCATTTCGATCCGGATATCACCGGAAGCAGTTGCTCCGGCCGCCCATTTTCCCGCAATAGCCGGGCCGACAAAACCGGCTGCCGGCGCTTCCGGCCGAATTTGTATCACATTCGTTCCGGTTGAAACGGTGCCATCGGGACGGATTGAAAGAATATAGGAACATTCAGACGGTGGCAGACCACTCGCAGCATCACCATGATCATATGCCGTTACCGCATAAAAATAGTTAAATCCATTTTTGGCTGTGTTATCGGTCCAGGTGTGGACAATTCCGTTATCTGTGCCCAGATCAAAATAGACGCCCTTGACATCCAGGGGAAATTTACCCTCAATATCATTTACAAGATCAAATTGAGCGATGGGTTTGCGAAATGTTTGAGCTCCCCACATATCTGTAATCCCCTTCATATCGCTCCAGTCATCGGCGGTCGAACGGTAAATGCGGTATCCTTCAAAATCCTTACCCAGGATTGGATCCTCACTCTGCTCCGCAACATCATCCCAATAAAGGGTCACTTTGTTATCACCGGCACGAGCGGTAACCGTAGGTACGGCCGGTGCTTTGGCAAATTCATAATTGTTGCCATAAGCTTCGTCGGCCCATTGTTTATTTCGTATTAAATCGTCCGGTTCCGGAGCTTCACCAAAAATGATACCCAAGGAGAACCTGTTGGTTTCACCTGCTTGTAATGGGAAATAACCCGATCCGAGCATAATATCCGTATTCCCAAATTGGCCGCGGGAATTAAATATACCGGGCAATACGGAACCCCACAAGGTTTCATCGTCGTAAATGGGGTAAAGATTCCATGGGGTAAAAATATTAAAAGTTGTCAGACCAATCATATCTGACTCTGAAATATCCAGGGCATCAAAGTGTTTTTCACCGGGACTGGGAACGCCATCACCCTCACCCACATCACCGGTAAATGCCACGCCATCGAGACCGGTATCATCATTTTCAACATTCCAGTCACCATCGTTGTCGATGCCGTCATCACGGCGTTCGTCAATTAACGGATTGTCTAAACCATTTCCTGTAAAATAATCAACGTACTTTTTACCGGTAAATAGCCATACCGACCGCAGGAATACACCGTTTTCATCGGTCAGTTCACTGCCATTTGTTTCATCGATGATGCCGTTTAAATTGTCATCAATCAGATTATTGGGGATTTCCTCGAGTGGAACATTCGGAAGAAATGTGTAGACTTTATTCAAGTATGTGATATCGATTCCGTTAGCGTCCATTGCTTCTATCGTGCGTTCAAATGTTTTATAATTGATTCTGATGACCTGATCCCCGACCTGGTAGGTAACAGGTTCAAACATAGATTCGGTAATAATCAGGCCGGAACCATTTATGCCGTCGCCGTCATTGTCTATACCATCATATGGATTTCCCGGTGTTTCAAAAAAACCGATTCCATACAATCCCATGGGTGAGCCATCAAAACTCACCCAGTCCTGATCTGTATGCCATCCCAGGTTTAAATCAAGATCAAACTCACCACCATCATCTTCACTCTCCAGCCATACACCGGCAGCAACGGTACTGCCCATGTCGGGCCCGGAAAGCATTCCGAATACCATTTTATCATGGTTATGGGTGCCAATATTTTCAAAATCGTAAATGGAAAAAAGCACATCCTCAACGAGAATATTGTTCCACTGCATTCCACGCACATAACCTCGGATTCCGAGCCCGCGTCGTAATGAATCAACCGCATTAGGATAAAAAGCGAATTCGTCGTTGAGATAATCATCCATCACAAAGTAACTTTCCTGATCGGCGTTGTACTGATTCTTTCCGAAATAACCATTCCACGAGCCTTTCCAGCCCGGATCAGCCTGATTCATTTTATCCGGCCAATACGGAGGCCATGTTCCGCGCTTATGACTCATTGCAATTTCCTGCAATTCATCATTGGCAAAACCCGGCAAAGGCGCATTACAACGCCAATTACCAAATTCATCGACATCGGCAGATATTCCGTCGCCTGAAACTCCAACGCGACAACCATGCGCTTCAGACATGATATGCCGAACAACACCGTTTATATCCACCACCTCAGCTCCAAAATAGGGGATTAAATTGGTGATATAACCCAGCGAGCTGCCGACAGGCCAGTTGGTTTTAAAATCATCCGGATGAATTTCATATCGGGTCCCAATCATACCGTCATTGTAAAACGGAGTCCGAATCTGATTGCCTTCGTAGATACCTCGATAGGAATAATTTTGGTCCCCATGCAGTTCATCAATTGACTGTGCATAGAGCAGACCTGCCAGACAACAAGACATCCACAGTGTATTTATGATCAATTGAAAACATTTTTTCATACTTTACTCCTTTATCTCTCTTGAATTATTTGATTCTGACGAACAGTATGACACGTTATCAATTAAAATCCCAACGATAATCCGATCTGTACCTGCCTGGGAGCCACATAGAAATCCGGCCGTGTGTACAGGTCTTCAACCGTACCAATTCTTTTCAAGGCCGGTGCCACACTTTCCAAGCGGGGATTCGTGGTGTATGAGGCGGTACCGGTATCAACATATACATTGACTTCCTCACGCTGGTCGAACAAATTATAAACATATGCAAACAGAGTGAGATCCATTTTTTGAATTTGAAATGTACGGGTTATATACAAATCATAACCGTGAATATTTGGCTTTCTTGCGCTGTTCTGGGTGAGACCTGTATAATTGGTTGAACCTACAGCTTCGGCGATGGCAAATGTTGGTGTGTAAGGCGTTCCGGTATTATATCGGCCCACCAAAGTAACGGTCCAGTCTAAAAATCGTGACATCAACTGTGCACTCAAAGTATGACGTTGATCCCAGTTTAACGGAATCATATTCAAACGAGGCTCTTCATTATTCAACCCGGAATAAAAAGCATCCGTGGGATTGGAATATGTGCCCTCGGCAACCTGATAAGCGTAGTCGATTCGTGCTCCAAAATAATTATAAAGTCTTTTCTCCAGTCGTATATTGAAACCGCGCACGTTGGAATAATCCTCATTCTTATAGGTTACATAAGCGACCGATGAAAGTGCTGTTTGTTGAACCGGGCTGGTTCCAACCCAATCGCGGATATCACGGTAGAAGACAGTCACATCGAGGCCGATATCCCGCCCAAATTGCTGAGAGAGGCCGAGTTCGTACTGTACCGTTTTCTGTGCGTCTAAATTAGCGTTACCAAAAATATTACGGTTGCCGGATGACAGCTTAAAATCGGGAACGCTATACAGGTAAGAAAATTCAGGGATTTGAAAGAAATGTCCATACGAAAAATGAATGACACCCTTGTCCGTAATCGGATAAGCAATGCCTAATCGCGGGCTGATTTGGGTTTTGGGATCATTCTTTTTATGCATAAATGCCCGCCGCTCGTCCGGCGTGTACTCTTGAAAGGTTTTCTCGTATTCCTGACGTTCCGTATAACTCAGACCGGATGATGGTTCCACCCAATTCCGGTATTTGTTTTCAGGCCGGTACGGATTATAGATGTTTGGGTCAGTCGGATCGGCCGGCACCACACTGTTTGCATCAAAATAATCAAAGCGTAAACCCACATTCACGATGAGATCAAAAAACTCCATTTTATCCTGAACATAAGCCGATATCTCTCGAGGTCGGCGAGTATATTTAGAATGATAAATGGTGGAAATATCCGGGATTGCCGGTGCAAACGGTTCGACAGTCAGGCCATTGGCATCGACTTTTGGCTGAAGAGTAAAATTATCCAGTTTAATTTCAGTCAGGCGTGCTTCCGCACCAAATTTTATCTGCTGTTTTGCAGTGATCTGACTGACCATGTCAAATTTTCCCACCCAATAACTGGTTTTGCGATAAAAGTGGTTCAAATCCGTACCCCCACGGAGAAAACTGTATTGGGCGGGTGTCGTCAGTGAATCGGAATGCATATAACCTTCAGCGTCATTGGGGTCGACGAAATATTCATAAGCCCATTGGTTTAGTTGTGCGTCCTTTAACGCAGCCTGCCCTGCATCGGTTCGAAGATCAATTGTACTGACGCTTCCGGAATCATCAGTAACGGTCGCCATCCAGTGGGGCGTTTTTAGTGGATCTTCATACAGATATTGACGGCTTTCATTGGTAAATCGGTTAACCCGGATTTCAAAGAAACTCTTGGGGGAAATAACCTGATTGAGGGATAAAATATGCGTGCTGGAATTACCGAAGGACCGAGGAATTGCAGTCGGTGCATATTTCAAGTCACGTGAGTTGCTGCGTTCACGATTCCAATCATTCCAAAACACATTATAACTGATTTTTGTATTCACCCACGGCCTATAGGCGATTTTTCCTTGCAGACTTGTACGTTCATAAGGATTTAATGACATCAACGAGCTGTCACCCGGTAAACTTTGAGGCGTAAACCAGTTTCTGCCATAAAAGAATCCCTCATCTGAAAAATAGCGTCCATTCATAAAAAAAGTCAGTTTATTTTTGGTGAAGGGTACAGGACCGTGTAAACTGGCCTCGACGTCATATGAAGCATTTAATTTTTTCAATGGATTTTCGGATTCAGAATACTCTTGCAGAGAGCCATCTGCTAATTCAGTCACTTTTACTTTGTTCAAAACGTCGTATATATCTGATGTTGAAATATAGTCTCCCATATACGCTTTAACCTGGCCTGAGTACTTTGAGCCGCCCTCTTTGGTGATAATGTTAACAATGCCGCTCATCGCCTGGCCATATTCCGCGTTGAAAGTACCGCTGACCACCTGCAGTTCCTGGATGGATGAATTCTCAACAGTGATTCCCTGACTGCCGTTAAAAACATCCGTTGTGGATACACCATCAACCCAGTACGCCACTTCGCCCGATCGCCCGCCACGGATATGGATACCGCCGTAATTGATGACACCGGCCTGCAGCGAGAGTAGTCCGCCCACGCTCTGTTGCGGCAGGATATCAATTTCATCGGCACTTACCGAATGAAGTGAGGCCGTCATATCCATTTGCACTAGGGGACGTTCCGCCGTGACGACCACGGTTTCACCGGCATCGAGAACAGTGAGTTCCATGTCGCTATTGATTCTTGTCGTCAAATCAATACTTACTCGCACGTTTTCCACTATATGATCCTTATATCCCATCATAGACATTTTTAAAGTGTAAATACCCCCTGGAATATTAAGAATCACATACTCACCATTTAAATCTGTCGCCGCACCTAAATACGTATCCGCTATCGTGACGTTCGCGCCAGGCAACGGTTCTCCGGTTTGGGCATCGCGTATTTGCCCCGCAATTTTACCCGTCGTCCCAGCATACAGACTCGATAAAAAAACGAACATGATAAATAACAGAAAAAGCCGAAGGGATTTCATGCTGGTTTCTCCTTGATTTGTGAGTTCCCGGATGAGTGTTCTATTTTGTTCCATCGCAATCCTGCGATTTTTTGCATTTATTTAAAAAAGTAAAAAAAATCCGTGAAAAATCAATGGACACTGGCACAACGGCGTCCAAACTTTGTTTTATGTGCCTTGAACCTTCTCCCGCATTTCCACCCGTATGTTTTTTCTATTTAATGGTTTTTTTCTAAAAAGTCAAGTAAATAATGGTAACGTTAACATTTTTTTAAAAAAATCAAAAAGGAAATGGACAAGCTTATAACTGACGAGGAGATATAGCTGTATACCCATTACCTCATCCCGGCTATCACCGGGATTCTGCCGTCATTCTTTCATTTCGACCGATCGGTGAGAACCTGGTCGAGAGCGGTTACACACTTCGGATCCCATTTGGTTCCGGACATTTTGCGAAGGATCGTCAGGGCTTCATCCTTGGACTTGCCCGGCTGATAGGGACGGTCGGTTGTCATGGCGTCATAACCGTCTGCAACGGCCAATATTTTGGCACCCAGAGGAATTTCTTCATCGTGCATACCCCGGGGGTAGCCTTTGCCATCCGGCCGTTCATGGTGGCAGTGAATATACTCCAACGATGGACCTAAAAAATCGAGATCCTTTAAAATTTCAGCACCGGTTTGCGGATGTTTTTTAATTTGTCTGACCAGATGATCGGGATTTTTTTGTCCGTGATCCTGAAATAGTGCATCCGGGAATCCAATTTTTCCGATATCATGCAGGATTCCCGCCAAGCGGATAAATTCGACTTCTTCCGCATCCAGTCCCATCTGCCCGGCAACAGCCGCGGCCAATTCACTGACCCGCGCCGTATGCCCTTCCGTGTACTGGTCTCTGGCGGCAAGCGCGTTGGCCAAAGAGGACACCATATGAATGGTGTTTTGCCGTATTGTTTCATTCAACTGGCGTAATTCTTCAATCAGTTTTTCAAGACGGTATTCTCTTGCTTCCACCTTGACCATCATCATCCCCATAGCCTCGGCGATCCGCCTGACCGTCTCGGGTTGGTCTTCAGCCGTCAACGGCATAATGTCGTTAGAGTACTTGCCGTTGGCGATCTCTTCTATTATCGCAAGTAATTGTTCTAGCTGTTCCAGAAAAATTCCTCCTCAGGTTATCGTCGGTTCCGCAAATTTGCCACTTTGCCCAGAGAATTCCTTTTCAGCCAAAGTTTTATGAGTCTGTCTATTGGGATTGTATAAACACTCCCTTCGGTATGATTATTTTTCCTGCACATAAAAAACAGCCGTAGTCGGTTCAAGATTTAATTGAATTTCCGTCAAAAAAATATCACCATCGTTTTTGGTAAACGTCGCTTCTGCTTCCTGTATTTTACCGTTCATGGGATTCCAAAGGGAAACATCCAGAGAATCACGCAACGTCACTGTTGTAGAGACCGCTTTATCCGATGAATTGGAGAAGAAATAGATATGCCGACCATCTTTCACCTTATGTATATAGGTCAAGGAGCCATCATATGCACGTCCCATTTTGACAGGCCACATGGGTTCCTGTATCGTCACATCCCATACCGGCACAATCTCTTTCATGATCGTCTGAATTATTTCAGGTGTGTAATCGGGTAAAAAATAGGCGCGGCCGCCGGCATCGTTCCGGTTGACAAAGTAAACCATAAATTCATCGAGCCTTCTTTGAAATTCAGCCGACATGGGACCATCATCCGGCAATCCAAATACCTGGTGAATGATCTTTTTTACTTCTGCATCTTTGCCGACTTCCGCTGACTTTTCAGCTAAAATTTTCGTTGCCACGACAGTACCACCTGCATTATAAAATTCCTGAATTTTACGAACGGTCTCAATGGATAGTACACGGCTGCCTGGCATAATTAAAACGGAATAACTCTCACGGTTAATTTTATTATCCAGTATTAATTTTTTATCTTGAATAATACAGTGTTTTTGAAGAACTTCGGGGTGCAGGAATGTGAAATCCTGCCGCAATCCACGAAAAATCAATTCTCCCAGCTCAATATAATC
>JAFGEC010000416.1 GCA_016931775.1 Candidatus Zhuqueibacterota bacterium
GGCATTCCTGTCCTCCTTCGGTTAGTGACAGGAATAATATACAACTTTGGGATGAATTCACATAGATGTACTCGGCCGAATGCTTACTTTCGAATAAAATCGGTCTAACATTTTTTCGTAATCCCAACCGCGAGTAACCAACTTTAGTTGAGCTTGTTCCAAAGTCGATGCCTACCTGAATCGGGATTATTTCCTCTTTTTTTTGTATATATACAGCTTGAGTGTTAATTCCGAAAAGAAATTCCCCAAAAATCCGGTATAAAATTACCTATGGTAAAATTTAATAAACATAGTTATCCCCACCGCACCTACAGTACATAGGACTTTATTTATAAAAACGGCACAAAAATCAACGACTTTATTTTTTTACACGGTAGCTGTCTCCTTCGATTTTTATAACTTCACCATGGTGGACCAGGCGGTCGATGATAGCCCCGGCCAGGACGGCGTCTCCATTAAATATTTCTCCCCATTCGCGAAATGGTTTGTTCGTTGTGACAACAACCGAACCCATCTCATAACGGTTGGAGATGACCTGAAAAAAGAGATCGCAACCTTGTTTGTCAACCGGCAGATACCCAAGCTCGTCAATGGCAAGCAGTTCATAGCGTGCAAAACGTTTTAGACATTTTAAGAATGTGTTGTCAGAGATTGAAGCAGTCAGTTCATTGATCAGATTTATTGCCGTTATAAAACGGCAATTAATGTCATTTAAGCATGCCTGATAAGTCAGAGCAGAACAGAGGTGACTTTTACCGTTATGGAAAGCTTTCCATAACGGTAAAACCCACCTGGCGATCGCCATTGGTATATCAGCAATCCATAACGGCTATACGGTTTCATATCGGTCCATTTTTGACCTGGCTGAAGAATTAGCTGAGGCGGATGAATTCGGATCTCGAAAAAAACTTGTGCGAGAGTTTATAAAACCAAATCTTTTAATTATCGATGAATTTGACATGAGAAAACTGTAAAGGGCCAAGTTAATTCCCCACTTTTAAGACCTCAGGGTCATCATAATTCCCCAGTCCAGGGCCACCATAATTCCCCACTTTTGGGAATTCAGGGCCATTATAATTCCCCACTTTTGGGGTCTTGAGGGTCATTATAATTCCCCAGTTTTTTGGCCCCAGGTCCACCATAATTCCCCACCTGTTAATTTTAAAAATAATTATTATTTTTCTCCTCTGATTACAGTCACAGGAGGAAAATATGGCATTCAAAAAAGTAGGTACTATGGAAACATACGAAGTTATACGACGTTGGCATGACAAACAAAAAATCGTACACATCAGTAGTGCAACTTCTTTTGACCGGAAAACGGTTCGAAAATACATAGCACTTGGAGAAAAGATTGGACTTTCACAAGATCAACCGCTCCCTTCTAAAGAAGAGATTTTGATAAAGCTCGAGCCTTTTCTGAGCGAGAGCAATGAAAAGCCTGCTCCGGCACAAGAAATTTTACAACAATATTTGGATGAAATTATCGGTTTGATAAATGATTCTCAATATCCACTAAAACCCAAAATTGCCTTTGAGGTTATTTGCGAAAGGCATGATCTGGAGAAAAAAGTTAGCTATAGTTCATTCAAAAGATTTATCAAAGCAAATGATATTGTAATCAATCCTGGAAAAGCGACTTGCCGAATCGAGGTTGATCCGGGTAAAGAGATTCAAATTGATTACGGTTATATGGGTTTATTGTATGACCCTGTGCTTGAAAGAAAAAGAAAAGTTTTTGCCTTTATCGCCACACTTTCTCATAACCGCCATCAATATGTTGAGTTTATTTACAAACAAGATCAACCAAGTTTTGTGGGTTCACATATCAGAATGTTTGAATACTTTGGTGGTGTTGCGGAAAGACTGGTTATTGATAATCTTAAAGCCGGTATAATAAAACCGGATCTTTATGACCCGACGATAAATCGTGCTTATCGTGAAATGGCAGAGCATTATGGTTGTTTTATTGATCCTTGTCGAATTAGACATCCACAGGACAAAGGAAAGGTTGAAAATCAAGTGCCCGTAGTGCGTCAACAATTTCGCAAGCAATTGGCTTTAAATTCTAAAATAGACCTCAGAACAGCAGACGATCAAGTTAAAGAGTGGTGTTTAGGTAAATATGGTCACAGAAAACATGGAACAACACAATGGCAACCATATCCGGTATTTCTTGAAATTGAAAAACCTGCATTAAAATCATTGCCTGAGGAGTCGTTTGAGATATCCATTTGGAAGGAGGCCAAAGTCCATGCGGATCATTACATTCAATTTAATAAAAAACCATATTCTGTACCGACCAAATATATTGGTAAAAAAGTATGGGTTAAAGGAACGGAAAGAGTCGTTCAGATTTATTATAATAATCAGCTTATTCAACAACATGTAAGAGATAAAAAACGTTACAGATATACCGATTTTACCAACTTTCCGGAAAATATGCGTTCTGTTCTGGATAAAGGTATGCCGAAATATCTGCTTACACAAGCTTCACAAATCGGATATCATTTTGAAAAACTTGTCAAAAATATCCTCGAGCCTCACGCTTTCATGAACATGAGAAAAGCTCAGGGTATAGTCGCTCTTGCCAAAAAATTTGATTCGGAATTGCTGGAATATGCTGCAAACGAAGCAATTAAAAGACGCCTTTCTGTAACCCCCAAATCTTTTAAAAAATTAATTGAAAAGCTTGAAGACAAAAGCATCCAGGAAGACCAGATAAAAGTGTCTGAACGAACATCAGAATATATTAGAGACATGGATTATTTTATACAAAACAAATAAAAGGAGGATCACATGAATGATAAAGCACAAATTAACTCGCTGCTAAAATCTTTAAAAATGTCCGGAGCATTAAAAAATCTTGACAACAGGTTTTTGGAAGCACGCACCAACAAGCTGTCTTATTCCGAGTTTCTTACTGCTATTTTAGTGGACGAGCTTGAAAATAGAGCTCAAAACAAATTTGAACGATTGCTGACGCAATCGCGCATGGGCATGCAAAAAACCCTCGAATCCTTTGATTTTTGTTTTAATGCTTCGATCAACGCTGCACATATCAGGGAACTGGCAACATGCAATTTTCTTGACAAAGGAGAAAATATTTTTTTCCTTGGGCCGACAGGTACCGGAAATTATCGCAAGTTTTTTATTATGGA
>JAFGEC010000417.1 GCA_016931775.1 Candidatus Zhuqueibacterota bacterium
ACTGCGGAAGCGAGTCCCGGACTTGATCTTGGTTACACGATATTGCCGATATCGGATATCTGGATGGATCAGGTCATGAGCATCGAAAAACAATCCTTTCCTGACACGGTTTTGATCAACCAGGAAACTGAATTTACACTTCAGGTCCAGGCGTTCTCTTATACTGTCTGGAGTCTCAGCGTTACCGATGAATTACCGGCTGGTTGGCAATATGTCGCTCATTCAACCAACATCACCTTTTCCAACGGCAATCCGCCGGTCCAGGTCGAACCCACAATTACCGGTGATTTACTGAACGGCCTTGATCTATTTTGGAATCTGGGATACACCATCGATCCTTCGGAGAGCATCAGCATTACATTCCGGGCTTATCCCACCGTTACAGCCGCGCTGGGTATTAACCAGAACAGGACCGAAGCTGAGGGCGAATCCGGCGGTAATACTTTTAATCCAGATGATACGGATTTTATTTTTGTGATCGACGGTGGCTCTATTGGTGATTATATCTGGAATGATCTCAATGCGGACGGCGTTCAGGATCCGGGTGAGACCGGAATTTCCGGCGTCAAAATTGCTCTGCTGGATGTTTCGGACGATACCGTTGACATCGTTTATACGGACATGAACGGCCTGTATCAGTTTACTGCCATCCCGCCGGGGGACTATAGCGTGCATGTAGATGAAAGCACTTTACCTGCCGGTTTTTTCAGCACCACGTTCAACGATCCGTTGTCCGTAACATTGTTGTCCGGAGAAACAATTGATGATGCCGATTTTGGGTATTGCGATAATATCGGTATCGATATTGAAAAATCTACCAACGGTCAGGATGCGGATACTCCGCAGGGCCCGGTTTTAACCGTCGGTGTTCCGGTGACCTGGGAGTATCGTGTCGTCAATACGGGCGTTGTACCTCTTGCGAATATTTCAGTGGTGGATAATGATCCCGGCGTCACTCCGGTTTTTATCGGCGGAGACGATAGTCCTGCCAACAACCTTCTTGATCCAGGTGAAACCTGGGTTTATCAGGCTTCGGATACGGCCGTAGCCGGCCAGTATCAGAATCTGGGAACGGTGAATGCGGATTATAACGGACAGCCTTTTAGCGATAACGATCCCAGCCACTATTTCGGCAGCGCACCGCGAATCCGGATAAAAAAGCTCATCAATGGACTGGACGTTGACGCACCTCCCGGACCGACCGTTATTGTAGACGATTCATTGGAATGGTGTTTTACGGTGACCAACACGGGTAATGTGCCGCTGTGGAATATTGCCATTGCCGATAGTGACGTGAGCATTGTGCCCGTATATCAAAGCGGCGATTTAAACAGCAACGATACACTGGATGTCGCTGAAATCTGGACCTATTGTGTTTACGACAGTGCCCGGGCCGGTCAGATTATCAATATTGCGAGCGTTACCGGAACGGCGGACAGCGTGCGGACGGTTGCGGACGAAGATACCTCCTATTATTACGGAGCGGATTCGTTCGACTTTGGTGATGCACCGGCGCCGTACCCCACATTGGCCATGAACAGCGGTGCGGTTCACGCCATCGTCCCCGGCATTTTTCTCGGTTATTCCGTGGACGGTGATCCGGACGGCCAGCCAAGTGTTGATGCCCAGGGTGACGATATCGACGGCAACAATGACGACGAGGGCGTTCAATTCACCACATTGATCACCGGGCAGGATGCCGACCTGGCGGTAACCGCGTCGACGTCGGGTTATTTAAATGCATGGATCGATTTTAACAATGACGGCGACTGGCAGGATCCGGGTGAGCAGGTTGCGGTCAATCAATTGCTGAGTGCCGGGAGCAACCAGGTTGTTTTCCCCATGCCGACGGCCGTCGCTTCACCGTCGCTTTTCGCCCGGTTCCGGTTCAGCAGCGAAAGGGACCTGTCTTTTAATGGATACGCCCCGGACGGTGAAGTGGAAGATTACCTTATGCCGGTCGAGGGCATTGTTCCGGTTGAACTCTCTGCGTTTACGGCGGCTTTTGAGGGAACCGGCGTTCACCTGGAGTGGACAACCCAATCCGAAACGGAGAATTTGGGTTTTCATATTTATCGTTCAACGGAAAAAACCGGCCTTTATAATCAAATCACACGGAAAATGATCCCCGGCGCGAACAACAGTTCGGTGATGCACCAATACAGTTACTTGGATCACACCGTCGAGTCGGGAAATACATACTATTACAAACTCGTCGATATCAACAATGAGGGGGGACGGACTTTTCACGGTCCCCTGGAGGTCATTATCGACGTGCCAATGCACTATGATCTGGCGCAAAATTATCCCAATCCTTTTAATCCGGCTACAACCATCCCGTTCAGAATAAAGGAGAGCGGATTTGTTCAACTCGTCATCCTGAATCTCAACGGCCAGATTGTGCGTGAACTGGTCGCACAGCATATAAACGCGGGTTTTTACGAGGTTGTCTGGGATGGCACAAATGAATACGGTCTGCCGGTAACGAGCGGGACATATTTTTACAGAATGCAGGTGAACGGTTATCAGAAAATTCGAAAGATGGTTTTTATGAAATAAGGTTTTGTTCTTTTATTTAATAGCGGTAAGATCATTAGCAGTAAAGTTATGGGAAGGATTATTTTGGTATTGAGTTGAAATTGATAATAAATTTTTAAAATTGCTCACAATAACCTGTGCGGACATTAGAATCCGGAGTAAAAGAATGGTAGAGGGTTTGTTTAGCTTTAATACGCCTGCGAAATCCCCACCGTAAAGTAATTGGTATTAAACCGGTAGTAAGGATCGTTTGAACGGTTATCCAGATACATGTACTCTGCGGTTAAGACCACCGGCTTGAAAGTTTTACTGTATCGCCACGATTTTGACAGCGAAATTTGGCCGATTAAACGGCTGTCGTCTCGCAGGCGGTTGTCAATAAACGGATATCCGTCCAGATCGAGGGCAAGTCGGTTGGAATAGTGTTTGTAAAGCAAAGTACCGCCGATTGACAGAGTTATGCTGCCCGGCAGCCGTTGTTTGAGGGTGGTTTCTATTCGTTCCGATTCATATCCGAAAACGTCATCGAACAGTTCTTCATCGGAATAATAATAGCCGGCTTCGTCGATCAGGTATCGCACCGAGCTTTCCAATGACCGCCGTATCGAAAATTGGGCGCTCAGACCCGTTGTCGGCGTCAGTGACTGTGCCGCTCTCAACAGCCCGATCCACTGCCGGTTGTGTCCGTTACCTTCTGTCAGCAGGCCCGGAAAATTTTCCACCGGACGATCGTTCAGATACTGTTTCTGCAAAAAATCGGTTTCTCCGATCAATGTGGTGCCGGTGCCAAAAAAACGGCTGATCCTGAGATACAAAACATTTTGCCAGAATGAATACGGAGCGAGGTATTCATATTCACGTAATTTAAGATTGGCGCCCAGATACGCGTAAAACGACGAGTATAGAACTTTTTTAAAACTGAAATATAAATACCCCTGTTTATATTCATACCATTTATAATCCGTTTCATGACGGCGCAATGTGCCCGATATACCGGCGTTCAATTTATCACCTTTTGGGCCGAAATAGCGATAATATTCAAGTCCGGCACTGTGGATCAAATAATTGCGTGTATTGTAGGTGTCGAATAACCCGGCGTTTCCCTGATAAAAACCGCGCAGACCCTGTTTATCATTTGAGAAATCATAATTCAGAAAAGCGCTTAAATAACTGAAATAATCGGGCAGCCGGCGATAATTTGTGAATATATTGGTGGCGTAACCGTTTTCCATTTGCAGGTTGACACCGATTTGGGCCGCCGCTTGGATGGAAAAAATGCATATAATTATGATCAATATTTTACTTTTCATAGCCGTGACCTTTTAATAAAACTCCCGGGGTTCGCTGACGCGAACGCCCGGGAAAAATGAATATTTTGGATTTCGATCAACCTCTTCCACCGCCGTTTCCGTTACCACCGCCATTACCACCGCCGTTACCATTTCCGCCGGATCCGCCGTTATTGCCGTTTCCGTTACCGCCTTCGCCGCCGCCGTTTCCGCCTTTAAAACCCTTGCCGTCATCGCCCAGGCGTGCTCCGCGACCAAGACAGTCTTCGGGACGTTGCCAGTCCCCGTCTTGTCCGTTGGGGATTCCGTCGCCGTCGTCATCCGGGGCGTTGTCGTTAAAACCGTCGCCGTCTTCGTCCACAAATCCATTAAAGGCACGTCCGTGGCCTTTGCCGTTACCGTTACCGGTTCCGGGACGTACAAAATCTTCGTCCTGTCCGTTGGGTATACCGTCACCGTCTGCATCCGGAGCGTTGTCGTTAAAACCGTCGCCGTCTTCATCTACAAAACCCTGCTGGCCGCCTTTGAAACCTTTGCCGGCCTGTTGACCGGTTCCATCTTGCGGTTTTTCGTAATCGGGATCCTGGCCGTTTGGGATGCCGTCACCGTCATCGTCCTGTGAGCTGTCATTGATGCCGTCGCCGTTTTCATCCGTAAAACCATTTCCGGCACCTTTGCCGTTTTGGCTGCCCAAAGCAGTATAGTCGGGATCCTGACCGTTGGGGATACCGTCACCATCTGCATCCGGGGCGTTATCGTTGTAACCGTCGCCGTTTTCATCCACGAAATGTATACCGTGGTCAGCATTCTGTGCAAATGTTTCGTTTGACATAAAAGCGATAAAGGCAAAAACGAAAAAAGCCAGTGCCATTAGAGTTGAGAAGCGTTTCATGATTTTTCTCCTTTTGTTTGTTGTTATTATTGTTTCTGCCGTTATCCTTTACAAACACCGTGCCAGAAATTATTATGATATTTAAATATCTGTTTTACTTAATTTTATGGTAATATGGTGTCGGTTCTGTCATTTACAATTTTCGACCATCCTGTCGACCGAATCGACCAAATGGTCGATTTTTTCTGATTAGGACGACGTTTGTTTGTGCGATGTCAATCCGAAGAAGCGGTTGTTTATGAATTGTTCGACCGCGAGGGCATAAAATCCATGGAAGATTAAGAAAGAATTTTTTCATGCTATAATAAAATTTGGTGCAATAACGAATCAAATGGGTATTTTGACCTAAATTTTAGTCGCGGATCTCGCAATGCGCATTGGCGTCTACTTAATTTAGCTTCAATTTATATTGGTATTATTTAGCCACGGATTGACACTGATTGACCACGGATTATGAATAAACAAGATTTTTCGACCATTCAAATCTATAAATTTTTTTCTTTATTTTTACCGTATTTCTGCAATTTATACCGCAAATGCCGCTCGCTCATTCCCAGCAGTTCAGCGGCTTTTGTCTGTACACCGCCGGCGGCTTCAAGGGCATCGTAAATGAGTTTTTTTTCAAAAATTTCCACCTTATCCGCAAAAGTCCTGCCGGATATGCCGCTTTCCGGGCTGTCATGTTGGCCGGTCAGCGTAACCGGCAGTTCTGCAACAGTGATGATGTCATCGCGGGCCAGCACCACAGCTTGTTCGACGATATTTTCCAGTTCACGCACATTTCCGGGAAAATCATGTTTAAATAACCTGTCCATGGCTTCCCTTGAAAAGCCGGTTATTGTTTTCTCATTCAATTTTGCATATTTGCGAATGAAAAAGTCGGTCAATAAAGGAATATCGGTTTTTCTGTCACGCAGCGGCGGCAGGGTGATTTTGACCACATTCAGACGGTAATAGAGATCCTGCCTGAAGGTGCCGTCTTCCACCATTTTTTCCAGAGGACGGTTTGTCGCTGCAATCACCCGGACATCGATAGGGATGGCCTGGGATGATCCGATCCTCTCAATCTGCTGTTCCTGTAGAACACGCAACAGTTTGACCTGCGTACCGGCCGGTATATCACCCACTTCGTCGATAAACAACGAGCCGCTATCCGCCAGCTCAAACCGGCCTTTACGCTGCTGATGGGCACCTGTGAAAGCGCCTTTTTCATGTCCGAATAGTTCGCTTTCAACCAGATTCTCCGATAACGCTGCCATGTTGACGGCAATGAATGGCTTGTCCGCCCGGGGACTTGACATGTGAATCGCTTTTGCGATCAGTTCTTTACCCGTTCCGCTTTCTCCGGTGATCAGTACCGTTGCCTTGCTGGGTGCGACCCGCCCGGCGACGCTCAGGGCTTCCGCCATGGCACCACTGTTGCTGATAATCCCGTCGAACGAAAACCGGTCGTTTAAAAGTTCCCGGAGGCGTTCATTCTCCAGTATCAGCTGTTTTTTTGTCAATATTTTTTGAACCGTCAATTCAAGCTGCTGCAGGTCGACCGGTTTGGTGATAAAATCGGTCGCTCCGTTTTTCATGGTTTCCGTTGCCGTTTCGATACTGCCAAAGGCGGTCATGACGATGACATCGATTTGCGGATTGAGCGATTTAATACGCCGCAGCAGTTCAGCACCATCCATTTCCGGCATCCGCATGTCGGAGAGCACCAGATCGACGGTTTCGTTGCGGAGGACATGCAATGCCTTTTCACCGGTTTCACTGGCTCTTACTGAATATCCCTTCTTTTTCAAAAATCCCGCCAGGACCTCACGTTGAGCGGCCTCATCATCGACAATTAAAATCGTATAGTGCGGCATTTTTTTACTCCATTTTTAACGTTTTACATGGCAACCGGCAGAGTGATGATAAAATCCGTCCCCTTGCCCGGCCGGCTTTGCACCTGGATCGTGCCGTCGTGCAGTGATATAATTTGTTGTACCACACTCAGTCCAATGCCCGTACCGTGCTCCTTGGTGGTATAGTATAAATTAAAAATTTTGGTCAATTCTTTTTCCGACATGCCATTTCCGGTGTCTGAAATTTTGATCCTGACGGTTTTGTCAAGCTTTTGACACGAGAAGGTCATACTGTCACCTCTGTTGCAGGCATCCAGTGCATTTTGTGCCAGGTTGAGAAAAGCCTGCTGCAGCTTGTCGGCATCAGCTAAAATAGGCGGCAGGTTCCGGCAATTTTGAAAAATATCCACACCCTTGGCCTCCGCCGGCTGCCGTATCAGGGTAGCGGCCGTATCGATCAATTTTTCCAAATCGACCGTATTTTTAACCGGTTGTGACGGACGGGCGAATTGCAGGAACTGTCTGATAATATCGTTAATGCGCCGGGTTTCCTCAACAATGGTCTCGGCCATTTGTCCGTATTCCTGTTCGTCTTTTTGCGGAGTAAATTCATTTTTAAAACGCTGTGCGATCATGCTGATGGCATTCAGGGGATTTCGTATCTCATGTGCCACGCCGGAAGCCAGATGGCCCATGGCGGTAATCTGGTCCCGGCGTTTGAGATTCTCCTCGAGCCGGGTCTGTTCCGTCAAGTCTCTGATCACCGCAAAAACCGCCTCGATTTCCCCGTTGTTGTTTTTTACGATATTGACACTGATAAATACGTTCACTTCACCGTTCGGAGTGGATAAATTTTCCTGATGATAAATTGAACTGGCCCTGTCTTTCAATCCGGTTTGCAGATAGGGGCAGAGCGCAGATACCGCTTGTGTACACTCTTTGCCGTAGGAATTTGCAGCGGAAATATTAAAGAGCCTTTCGGCGGCGTGGTTGATCAGAGTGATTTTTCCCCGGCCGTTCACCGCGATAACCGCATCCGTCATGTTTGCCAGAATGCTGCCGGTATAGGTTTGAATGCGCTGATAGGCCTCCTGCAAGGATTTGACGTGGCGGGCGCTGATAATCCAGTTCGCGGCAACTCCGCCGAAAATCAACAGCAGGAGGGAGCTGAGGACGATACGGAGCATAGCGCTTTTTTGCGCCTGTTTCAGGTGGGAGATATTCAATCCGATGCGCAACAGTTGTTTTTCTTTTGTTTCAAAGGGGTAAACGATCTCGAAATATTTTCGGCCGTTGCGGCTGGTGAATCGGGTCGCCGGCTGGTTGCTTTCGAGCGTACCGGATAAAAATTTATCTGACGGTATACTGGAAATCGAATCCATTTCCGCAGTTGCAATAAGTACGCCGGCCAGATTCTGCAGTACGATGTACTCGATCCCTTTATTCTCCCCGATATCCCGGATCAGCCGGCCCAAGCCGATGGATTTGCGGAACTCCAGCATATCGTCGGAATTGACGTTTAAAACGATCACGCCGCCTTTACGGCGGCGTTTGGCCACGGCAAACCTCTGGCCGGTGCCTAACCGTCCGGAACGGAATCCGAGGATCAGTTCGTCGTTGCCCTGTTGTTTTATGGCCAACATCAGGTCGGCCGGTGCATTTTTATTCGCCCCATAACCGAAACCCCGGAAAGAGGTGAATTCTTTTTCTCCATCGGAATTGTAGAAATTAATTCTGAAAATGTTATTCTTTTCGGCAATAGCGGTCAGGTCGCTTTCGCGCAAAAGACCGGCAAAGTCCAGCCGTTCCAGCAAACGTGCGTTATCCAGCAGACGCTGGGCCTCCATAGTTTGAACCATATCCCAGGATTGTAGGGCATTATGGCTGCCTTTTTCCAGTGCGGTTAGAAGGGCCCGGGATTGTTCTTCCAAAATATGGAACATTTCGTGTCTGGATCCAAAGATATCCAGAACGGCGGAAATAATCAGTATAAACGCCAGCAGTAACGTCATGGGAATGACAATTTTGGCATCGAGTTGGAATTTTTTGTTTATGGAAGGCGTTTTAAACGACGAATCCATTGTGACTCCTGTTTTTGGGGCAATATAATAATTAGATTCGGGAAAATCAATTTGGATTCAGGTGGTAAGTGATTGTGAAAAAACAAGATTTTTGGCAAGTTTTTCCTCTTATAATTTTTTAATTAACAAAATAATAGAAGCTTACACTTTCATCAGCATTGTCGGCTGGAATCTGTGCGGCTCTGTGGCTTTGCGCGAGGTTAAAAAAATCATTCAGAAGAGTACAAACCAGGTTGGTTGTTTCGGTATGGTTGTCAATGTAAATAAAATTTTGGGGGATACCCTGGTTAAAACTTATTGATTCTGGCATATGTTTTTAATATCTTTAACGTTAAAGCAATCTGTATCATTATATATGAATTGAAATTTTTCGAATTTTCGGGAAAAGGAACGATTAAACATAAAAAGAGGCAAATTTGGAAACTTTTACAAATTTATCAGACATGACACTGGAACAATTACCGGAATCTTTGCGCAAAGCCGCCTCCCATGCGGGATGGACACATCTCATGCCGGTTCAGGCACGCACTATTCCTTATCAGCTGGCAGGACGAAACGTGATGGTCCAAGCCAGAACGGGGAGCGGTAAAACCGGGGCATTCCTGCTGCCCATGCTGGAGCAGTTGGATCCGGCACAAAAAAAATGTCAGGCTCTCATTCTGGTGCCGACACGGGAACTTGCACGGCAAACGGGGAATGAAGCTGAAATTCTGTTCCGCGACTCCGGCCTTGTTACAGTGACCGTTTACGGCGGTGTCGGTTATGCGCCGCAAATAAAAGCACTGAAAGAGGGTGCAAACATCGTTGTCGCCACACCCGGCCGCGCCCTGGATCATCTGCTCAAAGGTACACTCAGCCTTGATTTTTTAAAAACCTTGATTTTTGATGAAGCCGATCGAATGCTGTCCATGGGATTTTATCCGGACATGAAAAAGATTCAAAATTACCTGCCCAAAAGGATTCTTTATACCAGCATGTTTTCAGCTACTTTTCCAAAGCACGTCATCTATACGGCACATGAATTTATGCACAATCCCGAATTCCTGTCGCTGAGCGAGGACCACACCCATGTCCTTGAAACGGAACATGTTTATTATATCGTTCCGGATATGGATAAGGACCGGTCTCTGGTGCGTTTCATTGAAGTGGAAAATCCTGCAACGGCCATTATTTTTTGCAACACCAAATCCGAGGTGAATTATGTCGCCACCGTTCTGCAGCGATTTGGTTACGATGCGGACCAACTGAGTGCGGATCTTTCACAAAACGAGCGGGAGAAAGTAATGGAACGCGTCAGAAAAGGCGTGCTCCGGTTTCTTGTGGCAACGGATGTGGCGGCCCGGGGAATCGATATACCGGATTTATCTCATGTCATTCAGTATGAACCACCGGAGGATTTTGAAGTCTATATCCACCGGGCGGGACGGACAGGACGGGCCGGG
>JAFGEC010000418.1 GCA_016931775.1 Candidatus Zhuqueibacterota bacterium
CGGTTGATTGTCAATTATTTTGCAGGATTTGATATAGAAGGGGACTGGTCAAAAGACAACTACCCGTCAACTATACCTGTGAGTATTAAGATAATTTAAATGAGTGAATTTCAATGAGCTGAGAGGTTATATGATGCTGTCTATATACTCACATCCTTAAACTTGTCCGTAATCATGGCGATGGCCTCAAACTTTGATTTGACTTTTTCCAGATCTTCACCCATGCGGTAGGTATCCTTGTCCAGACGGCCCGAACTGTTCAGCTCGGCAAGCACGTTATCTTGTTTCAAATTGGGTTCATCTTTGGCATACGGCCATAACCGGAACGAACCGCCGGTAATTTCATCAATCAGATAAACCCGTCCGTCGATGATACCGTATTCCAGTTTCATGTCTACCAGCTGAATTTTAAAATGGGCGAACGCTTTCTCAAGGTGGATAAATGTATCGGCGTTCAATTCCCGCATTTGCTTGTATTCGGTGCCGTTTTTCTTGTGAACGATAAAGTCTATATAACTTTCATCCAGTAGCGGATCGTGAAGAAAATCGTCTTTGTAATGGAATTGGGTGATCAGCGGATCATAACGCTTTCCCTCGGTTTCTCCGCCCCAGTGCAGTATGGATCCGGTCGCAACACGCCGGGTCACCACTTCCAGATTGATCTTGAGGTCCAATTTTTTGACGATTGAGACTTTTTCTTCGGGGCTGGATAAATAATGTGTGCGAACGCCGCAGCGGTTGAGATATTCAAAAATATCCCGGTTGGTTTTCCAGTCCACCAGCGCCTTGCCTTCGATGATATCATGCTTTACACCATCGCCGGCGGTGATGTCGTCTTTGAATCGCATGTAAACCGTTTTTTTATCCGATGGATTTTCGTAAATAACCTTGGTTTTTCCCTCGTTGAGCTTTTTCAATTGTTTAAAATTTATGCCCATAATCTTCTCCATTTTCTATCAGATGTTACATTGTTTTTTAACTAATATAATACATTTTTTTATTTATGCAATTATTTCAATTTTAATTTTACCGAAGGCGGTTTATGAAAAACCTGATACGCTGCCGCTGTGCGGCCGTTTTGGCAATCTCCATCGTGTATCCAAATCCGGAACCGGAGTGTGACCGGTTCGTTCGGTGTAAACTTGAAAGGTGTCAAACCAGGCCATGACACACCGAGAAATCCATAGTGACGCAAACACCAGCCCGCCGGAAATGCCGGGTTGCCGGCATGTTGAAATATCGCCACACCGGTTTTTTCCGCACTGCCGTTAAAAATCCCCGACTGGTCCGCCCATGCCAAAGGCGTAAGGTCACTATCCTGTGCCAGCACGCCGTCTGGAGTGGTAATGACCGTGTTTTCGCGGGGCGCAAGTCGGAAACACAATCCGCCGTATCCTTTGTCCTTTTCGCCCTCGATTATGAATTTTTCCACCGCCTGCCACGTCAAGCACATGTCGAG
Organism: Candidatus Zhuqueibacterota bacterium; assembly: GCA_016931775.1. Classification (GTDB taxonomy): domain Bacteria; phylum Zhuqueibacterota; class Zhuqueibacteria; order Residuimicrobiales; family JAFGEC01; genus JAFGEC01. Next base: position 1,460 of record JAFGEC010000418.1, read on the forward strand.
CGCCCAACCTTTATCCGTTTCCGTAAAGGCCCGCATCCATACCCACTCATCCATTATTTTTCGTCCATTCTGCCGCCAGATATTTTTTACACCGATGTAAGCGCAAACAGGACCGGAAGCTTTTGCCAGCCATTTTTCAAACTCTTGCGTAACACCTTTAATGTGCCATAAATCGTACTGTTGTCCGGCAACCGTTACCGTCGGCCACATCCATGACATTCCGCGGTGATGTAAATGGTCCTGGGGAAAATCGTCGGTCATCGCATTCCCGTTCAGATCCAAAATCGGATGAATGTAGGTTGACCGGCGCCTGTCCTCGGGTACACCTGCTGCCAACTGTTTTCCATAATTGTACGAGAATCGTAATTTCCCGTCACAGAACACCATCAACCGGCCGTCCTGCTGTTTAAATTCAAAAGCCGCTTCCGCACTGTGCGGGATAAATTTCGTTTCCCTGTTTGATACATCCACCGGTAGAATGGTGCACAGGGCGTTGCCGATATTTTTGCCTGACGGGGAGGAAAAAACGGCCGGCGCCTGCTGAAGTATTATTTCCGGTTGCTTTGAAGAAATGAGAACAAAGGGCAATGTTTGATCCGTTTCACCCAAAGGGATTTCCATGGGTACGGGTATTGCCGGCATGTCGGCAGGCCGTTCAACCTGCAATATGGGCGTTACGGCAAATGTGAAAGTTGCGCATAACACCATGCAAAGAAAAATCTTATTCACTCCTTATCTCCCTTGTTTTTTGATCATAAATCTGCCGTCTGCCGGAAATCCAGGACCGGTAACACATGATCGAAGCAACCGAGTGGGCGTAACCGGCTTCGATGGATGCCAAGCAAACCCGGTGTTCCCACGGTAAAATCCCTGTAAAAATGCCAGCGTCTGAACCGCTCGAGTGAGAACGGCTCTTTGGGCAGGTCCATGAGGTACTGCTCCCAGTCTACATCGTCCTGTTTGACATCGCTGAAATCCCGTGCCCAGCGCGGCGAAGCGTCGTGCCAGGCGGTTTCGATTTCACTTACGGTACCGAGCATGCCAGTGTGTATCAATCGGGCGGCTTCCATGTGTCTGAAATCACTTCGCCTCTGTGTACCGACTTGAACGACGGCATTTTTTTCTTTTACTAAATCTACTGCTTCGCGGGCATGGTCAATCCGTGTGGCCATGGGTTTTTCCACAAAAGCATCCTTGTTCGCTTTCAACGCTTCGATGAGGATCGGGGTATGCGCAAAATCCGGTGTGGCGATGATCACTGCATCCACATGGTCTTGCGTCAGCATGTCCTGATAACGTGAATACGTTGCAGGTTTGGCCCGCTGGTATTTAGCCAGGTTGGCCATGGTTGTCGACAAGTTTTTTTTCCAGACATCACACAACGCCGTGATCTCGATATTGTGTTTATCCGCCAGTTTGCACGCCTCTCTCATTAAATAGTTACCGCGTGTACCGCAACCGACGATTCCCAGATGTAAACGGTCGTTGGCACCCTGGATACGCGAATATAACATGCTGGATACGGCAAACGCCGCTGTTCCCGTGGATTTTATAAAAGTCCTCCTGTTTTGTCTTTTTACCATGAAACCTCCAATTGTTCGATTTTATTTTCATCCACTTCTATTCCCAATCCCGGACCGGCTCTCACATCCAGGTATCCGTCTTTGGCTTTAAACGGCCTGTATCCGTGGTGATTTTTACAGTGACGGCCGGACGTCCCGCTGGTGAACCTTCGGGGCCTTCAAAAAATTTAAAACGTCCGGTCATCGGGTAACGGACAGGGAAGACGTCAATCTTTGCGATGACTGGGGATTGGCCGTTCGGCCGGACCGAACCGGGCAGGAACAATCCACCCGCCAGCAAACCTGCATAGTGCAATATGGAACGGCGGGGAATTTCTTTGGATATCATAAAGTAACCTTGTGAATATTGATATTGAGTATTCAGCATTTAACTCTTTGTCCACTGTAGTTAAGAATAAACCACCGAAAAACCAGAGGACACAGAGAGCACTGAGGTAATAGTCTCAAAGTATTTTTTACGGTTTTAGGTTTCAATCCCGCACAGGATTATTGTTCCAGTATAACAATTTTTTAATATTAATTCAAGATAATTTGGAAAAATAAAAACAGCTTCTGCAAACAATTTTTGAAATAAAAAGTGCAGCGTCATCAAGTTGTGGAAGTAAAACATCCCTGCTGATAAAAAGTGATTTAAAAGGTTAGAGCAAAAATATATTCTATTTTAAGAATATTTTTTTATATTTAGACAAGAATTATACTATGAAAGGGAGATGGAATGAAAACTAGAGCCTGTTCACGCCGTTCGTTCTTGAAAACATCCGCATTTGCCGTGTCGGCTTTTTCCACAATGACTTGCACAGCGTCCTCTGCCAAAGATCCCAATTTTATTGTCATTTTTTGTGATGACCTGGGTTATGGTGATCTGGGAACCTTTGGCCACCCCACGATCCGCACGCCGAATCTGGACCGTATGGCCGGCCAGGGGCAAAAATGGACCAATTTTTACGTCGGCGCCAGTGTATGTACGCCAAGCCGGGCCGCTTTGATGACCGGACGGTTGCCGATCCGCAGCGGCATGTGCAGCGACAAGCGCCGGGTCCTGTTTCCGGATTCAAGCGGTGGATTGCCGCAAAGTGAGATCACGATTGCCAAAGCCCTCAAGGCAAAAAATTACACAACGGCCTGTGTGGGAAAATGGCATTTGGGCCAATTACCCCAGTATCTGCCCACAGCGCACGGTTTTGATTCTTATTTCGGTATCCCTTACAGCAATGATATGGACAAGGTCGCCCGCGTGGAACAGAAAGAATGGGAAAATCCGAAAAGTGAATATTTTAACGTGCCCCTCATGCGGGACACAGAAATCGTCGAGCGTCCCGCCGATCAGACCACCATCACAAAACGCTACACGGATGAAACCATCAAGCTCATCCGCGCGAATAAGGAGAAAAAGTTTTTCATCTATCTGGCCCATAATTTGCCCCATGTACCATTGTTCCGTTCTAAGGAATTTGAGGGCAAAAGTAACCGCGGCTTGTACGGCGATGTGGTCCAGGAAATCGATGACGGTGTGGGCCGGATTTTACGGACTCTCGAAAAGCTCCGCCTTGCAAAGAACACCATGGTGGTTTTTACTTCGGACAACGGTCCCTGGCTGATCTTTAACGAGCTGGGCGGTTCCGCCGGGTTGCTGCGCGGCGGCAAGGGCGGTACCTACGAAGGCGGTATGCGCGAACCAACAATCTTTCACTGGCCGGGCCGTATCAAGCCGGGAGTGGTGACGGATTTGGGCGCGACCATGGATCTACTCCCCACTCTCTGCACAATCGCCGGTGCACCTGTGCCTGATGACCGCGCGCTGGATGGTTATGATCTGAGTCCGGTCCTTTTTGAAGGGAAATCGAGTCCGAGGGATATTGTTTTCTTTTACCGCGGTACCCGTGTGTTCGCCCTGCGCAAAGGCCCCTTCAAGGCACACTTTATCACCAAATCCGAGTACGGCAGCGACAATGAAGTGCATCACGATCCGCCGCTGCTGTACCACCTGGAACACGATCCATCGGAGAAATACAATGTGGCGGATAAATATCCCGACGTTATTGCCGATATAAAAAATGAGTTTAATAAACATCTGGACGGGCTTGTGCCAGGAGAGGACCAGCTGGCGGGGCGATTGGAGTGATGCGGATATTCAGCGGAGTGGAGTTTCAAATAAGAGCCATATTTCGGATTTTGTTGAATTTCTGACCGTAACACTGGAAAATATATTTCATCCCTCCAAAGGGATATATCGGCTGAAGTCGTTTAAGGTAAAATTTTTATTCAAAAGGAGTAACTTATGAATTTTGCCCGGGTGTGCATATATGTCGGCGGCGTTTTTTCCCTGCTCATGGCGATATTCCATACTCAATTTTACCGTTTGTTTAAATGGAAATTTGATCTGAGAAGGGTATCCGAAATAAACAAAAAAGTGATCTATACTGTGAACGTAGCCCTATATCTGTTATTTTTTGGGTTTTCGCTGCTTTCATTTTTTTATACAGCTGAGCTATCCGACAGCCTTGGAATGGCATGTTTTCTCAATGCAATATATGCGGCGTTTTGGCTATGGCGTACCCTCTGGCAGTTCACCTACTTTGAACCCCAGCGGACAAATCGCGCCCTGGGTATTCATTATTTAATGGTGTCATCGTTTATGATATTGTTTTTTTCATATGCGATGCCCATTTTTTTGAGGATTGTTTTCTAACCGATGATGTATACCGTCCGAACAAAATGAATTGAATTTTATAAAAAAATGACCTTTTTACCATAAAAGATAAATAGCCGTATTGAAAATCCGAGAGGCCGCACCATGTTCAATAAATTAACTTTTACAAAAATTAACTCGCACGCCGGTAGGATTTTATAGCTTTCAGGAAAATGGTCCTGTTGGAATAGCCTCATTTCATTTTATATTGGAGTATAAATATGGCAATGTCGTATTGGAAACGCTGGATTTATGTTTTTGTGTTTGCAGCATCGATTTTGTTGGCGACGCTGGAACAACTTTATTGTCAGCCCCAAGTCATGGCGTGGGGAAATATGACCGGTCTGCGTGTGGACGGCCATCTATTCGAGTTTGAAACCAGTCTGTGTGTCATCGGGCCCAGCCTGATGCAGGTTTCGCAAACGGCCAAAGAACAGCAAAGACCCCAATACAGGCTGGAGGGAAACAAACAAACCATCAACACACGTTTGGATAATATTTCGATTGTTGAAGAGGTTGAAAGTCTCGGCAGTGGACAGGCTCGAGTCAGTGTGGAGGCGGAGGCCCGCGCCGATACATCCATATCGGGCGTCTTCCTCTGCCTGGAGCTTTCCGCCAACGAATTTTCCGATGCTGAAATTTTGCTGGTCGATTCCATGGCTTCAAAATTGGATCCTATTCCTCTGTTTCCGGGGAGACGATGGGGACGTATGGGGCGGAATTCTCAGGCTTTGGCCAGGGGTGTACGCATAAAAACACCGCACCGTCGAATAGAAATTGATGTGGACGAACCGGCGGAAATAATTCGAACAATGGGTAACCGGTTTTTTGGAAATTCCAATACCAGGATTTATTTTGGTGTTTTGCCGGGTGCCGTGACAAATGGAAAAACCGGTAAAAAATCCTTTTTGATCAAAGTGTCGGGTGAGATCGATAAACGACCGGTACAACTCGTGGTCGACACCAAAAACCCGGGCCGTCGTTTTGACGGCATCGGCGGTAATTTTCGTTTGCAAAATGAAAATACGGATGCCCAGGTTATCGATTATTGTCTAAAAAATCTCAATGTCACCTGGGGACGTGTCGAAATGCCGTGGCGTTCCTGGCATGCGGAAGAAAATGTCGATCCAATACAGGCGGCGAGATCCGGCCGTTTAAATCCCGGCGTCCATGCGGCCATGTCCATGGCGCAACGGCTGGCGAAAAAAAATATACCCGTTATCGTCAGCGCCTGGTATCCGCCGTCGTGGGCCGTCGAGGGTGAAATGAGCTTTCGATCGCAGGGCGGACTACGCGGCAATCCGCTGAAGCGTTCGAAAAAACAAAGTATCATCAAGTCGCTGACCGGCTATCTCCTTTACCTTAAAGAGGCTTACGGCGTGGAAGCATCGTTGTTTTCGTTTAATGAATCCGACCTCGGAATTAATGTCCGGCAGACCGGGGAAGAGCATGCCGAACTCATTCAAAAACTGGGTGAGAATATGGCAAATTACGGCCTTGCAACGAAAATGTTGCTGGGTGACAACTCGGATGCGACCACTTATTCCTTTATCGAACCGGCTATGGAGAATCCTGCAATCCATAAACACATCGGTGCGATCTCTTTTCATACCTGGCGCGGATGCGAAAATTGGACGCTTTCGATCTGGGCGGATGCTGCAAAAAAGTTAAATGTGCCGCTGCTTGTCGGCGAAGGCAGTACCGATGCGGCCGCACACCGGTATCCCGATATTTTTCTACAGCCGGCCTACGCCCTGAACGAAATCGATATGTACCTGCGGATCTGCGCGATTTGCCAGGTAAAATCCATTCTGCAGTGGCAGTTGACGTCGGATTATTCAGTGCTTGCAGGCAACGGTATTTATCATACAACGGGCGAGCTTCGACCCACTCAGCGGTTCTGGAACCTCAAGCAGCTTGGTCTTACGCCATCCGGTTCTTTTGTGCTGCACATCAGTGGCAGCAGGCCGAATATCAGTTGTGTGGCTTACGCCGATATTGCCAAAGGCGTTTACTGCATTCACATGGTCAATAACGGTGCGCGGCGGCAGGTGATGCTGAACGGACTGCCCGGGCAGGTCAGTCATCTCCGGATTTTTACAACAGATCAAAATCACAGCATGGAAGAAGGCAAGCGTGTCAGGGTGTCAAATGGCGTCGCAGAATTTTGGCTGGAATCGGCTTGTTTTACGACGTTGATGGGTGAAAGTGGGGAATAATTTAAGTTTTTTTTTAAGAGATTCGGAATTCTCCTGTGTTTCCGTATTTTTTTGCATCCATAACTATTCCTCTGCGATTCCGCGGCTCCATTTATATCATCGCGCAGAAACGCAGAGGACACTGTTTTTATTTGGGTGAGTTAAAGAATCAATCAGAAAAGTATTCGTAACCGACTGGCTTAATAATCGCTTGTGACGGAAAATCATGACTCCGTGCCCAATCCATCTACCGCCACGTCGTCTCCGGTTCGGAACCACAGGACCTCGCGCTGCCCCAGCGCTCTTTTTCGTGTAATGAGCACATAAGAGACGGAAATAAAGATGACATACGCCAGAAGAACGGCTATGGTGATCAAATAGTAAATCGGATTGCCGGTTTTGAGTGCCTGCAGCGGCACGTTGATGATTAAAATCAATGGGATTGCCAGGGCAAATGTCAGTCCGGAAGCATAGGTATATTCAACCGCTACGGGAGAGTCAAATTCCGGATCGACGGAACGCAGCAGAGCTAAACCCGTCGACAGGGTTCCTGTCGAAACGCCGTATATTAACAACGTTCGTAAAAACCGGTGATCGGAAAACAATCGCGAACAGAACCATATGGTGGCGTAAAAGGTCGCAACCGCCCCGATCGCAGCCAGCAGCAACAGTGGAATCCAGAATACCGTAATGGCTGCAATAGAAATGGCGGCGATGGCGCTGGTCACCATGATATCCACGCTGAGTCCCGATATGCGCGTCATGGTTTTATTGTCGACGATGTAATCACATTTACATGTTTTCAATATTTTTCGCATCAGTAATCCCATGAGTACGGCGAAAATAAAATTCAGGCCCCACAAATTGACCGCCAGCTCGTGTCCGAGCGGACCTGCAAAATCCAGTAAAAATGTGATGCCTTTCAGCAGCAGCCAGGACATAAAATAGGAGCCCAGCACCAGAGCGATATGAAGCGAGAACGAATCGATGGCATCCGCGTCGCTGGTTAAATGGGCGCCCACCGGTAAACGGCTGTTTTTGGGGCGGATGCCGGTCTGGGTCTCTTTTTTTTGCATATGTTTCAATTCCTGGCGTGAAATCCATCCTTTCCGTAATCCATGATTGATAAGAAAAATACCGCCGAAACAACATTGTAAAAATCCAAGTGCCGCAAAAACCAAACCAATGTTACCGGCACCCTCTATGCCGTACACTTTCCAGCCATCGCCGATTGAAAACGCCTGGCCCGGACCCTGAGAGTAACCCAGCGGCAGTAAAAATCCAAAGGTAGGGAAAAGCTCAGGTAAAACGGTGTAAATGAGAAAAAGAGTCACGCCGAATCCTAAAATCGCCTGCAACGTCAGTTGTGACAGGATACCCAGTGAAGTCGGAAATGTCGGCGAACGCCGGCCGGGTTCCCTTTCGGGTGGTGTTCTTAATCCCAGGGCAATAAAAGAGAGGCCGAGAAAGTGATAGGTGATTTCACCCAGTTGGATGGAGGAAAGCCCGATTTTCGGAAATACAAGATTGTAGAAGGGAAGGGCGATAAAACCTGCTGTTAAAGCGTTAGGAATCAAATATTTTTGAAAAAATTTGAAACGGGCTCGGAGTAGCGTAGCAAGTAAAAGCGCGAAAGACAATAAACCGAGATTGATGAAAATATGCCATGAAAAATTCATAGGTCACCTCTGTTTTGCTTTTTCCGATTATTTGGTTTTTATAATTCCCTTGTAAAATTTATTAAATATGATATATTTTGTAAAACTGAACCTTATTCGGAAAAGTTATGAAAAAAAAACAAAAATTCCGAGCATTTAATCCGATTTTTTATTTTTTACTTCATCTTACTTTAATTCCTTTTCTGATCGTAAAATACAATATTCATTCCAAAAACAAAAGGATTTTTAAAAAAGTAAAGCCGCCTTATCTCGTTATTCCCAATCATGTCGCCAAATACGATCCGGCCATGGTCGATATCTATATCCCAAGTCGTATTCATTTCGTTATGTCGGATTCAAATCTTCGTTTAAAACTCGCCAGGTGGATTTATGTCAAATTGTGCCGTGTGGTGCCAAAAACAAAGGCGTTGTCGGATTCCACGACTGTGCGTACATTGGTTCAGCTGGTTCGACTCAAACGGGTGATCTGTATTTTCGGGGAAGGCCGTGCGACATGGGACGGTGTGACCCACGATATTTATCTTTCAACATCAAAACTGGCCAAATTATTAAAAATTCCGGTTATTGTCCCGCTTATTCAAGGCGGTTATTTAAGCCGTCCCCGTTGGGCATATTCCATGCGGCGCGGCAAGGTGATTATTAATTATAAAAAGATCTTCGACGGCCCGGAGCTGGCGGATATGTCCGTTGAGGATATCCACAACCGGCTGCAAAACGAACTCTATCACGATGATTATCAGTTCCAGCGCCGGCACGGCTGTCTCTACCCCTCAAAGCACGGCGCCGAATATGTCGAGCGTCTGCTGTTTTTGTGTCCAAATTGTCAGACTGCGGCATCACTTTATTCAAAGGGTAATATATGTTCGTGTAATAAATGCGGATTCTCTTTAAGGTATTCCGCGACGGGTGAATTTTTGCCTTCCGATAATAAGTTTAAACAACGAACACTGACCGAATGGGTGGCGCTTCAATCCGCTGTTTTTGACAAAAAGATCGAATCCATGCTTCGATCAAAAAGCCCGGATGAAATATTCCAGGATGAGAACGTAACCGTAAAAACCGGTTTTAAAATGGATCCGCTGCAATTCTTACTAAAAGGAACAATGAAAATGTATCTCGACCGGTTCGAAATTCAAAACGAGGAACGGACTGTGAAATACCCCATTTCGGAAATCGAAGGTGTACAGGTATTGATGGCCAACCAATTTGAGTTCTATCATAATAATATTTCCATAACATTCGGATTCCCGGAATTAAGGACGTCGGGTTTTAAATACATGTATGCTGTTCAGAAAATTGCCCCGGAAAGGGCTGAACGGCTTTAACAGGGAGGGAACTATGAAACAAATCGTCATCAACTTGTGTCTGCTTGCTTTTGTGTCAAGTGCTTTTTCTCAGCAAGATCAAAATATTAAAAAGGGATGGAGTGTAGGTGTATTACCTGTCGTGGCTTTCAATTCCGACCTGGGTTTTGAATATGGCGCTGTTTTAAATTTATTCGATTTTGGCGACGGCAGCGGCTATCCGCAGTATAATCAGTCACTTTATTTCGAAATATCCCGGTACACCAAAGGCAGCGGAATCTACCGTTTTTACTACGACACGAGAACGCTCCTTCCCGGCATGCGCCTTATCGCCGATTTGAGCTACTTGCCGGATAGAGCCAACGATTTTTTCGGATTTAATGGTTTTAAGAGTGTTTATAACCGGGATTGGGAAGATCAGGACTCGGAAGTGTATAAATCACGCATGTTTTACAAGTTGCAGCGCAACCTGTTCCGCATCAAGGCCGATGTGCAGGGACGGTTTTTGAGGGATAATGTCAAGTGGATTGCCGGTTTTACCGGACGCAATTTTGATGTCTCTTCCGTTGATATTGCAAAGTTTAACAAGGGCAAAGATGAGGAGGATAAACTGCCGCCTCTGGATCAACAACCCGGACTTTATGAGAAATATAAAGAATGGGGCCTGATTCCCGAGAATGAGCAAATGGGAGGATACATTTCCACATTAAAAGCAGGCCTGGTTTACGATTCCCGCAATCAAAAGCAGAATCCGTCAGGCGGCATCTGGACCGAACTGGTGCTGTTCGGCTCCCCTAAATTTTTGGGCAGTGATTTTGAGTTCCTCAAGGTCAACGTTACCCACCGTCAGTACTTTTCCATTCTCCCCCAAAGGCTGAATTTTGCCTACCGGCTTGGATATCAGGCCACACTCTCCGGCCATGCACCGTTTTTCTTTCAGCCCATCATGGAAACGTCTGAATTGAACGCTGCTTGGAGTGAAGGCCTGGGCGGCGCCCGGACCCTGCGCGGTATTTTGCGCAACCGTATCGTTGGAGACGCATTTGCGTTTGGTAATTTTGAATTGCGCTACAAAATCGTCAGTTTTATTGTCGCCAAACAAAATATTTATATCGGTGTCAATCCGTTTTTTGATGTGGGACGGGTGACCGAATGTATCGAAACGGATATTGCGGGTATTGCCGATGCAGAAACGTATTTTGCCCCTGAATCCGAAAAACTGCACTTTTCCGCCGGTATGGGACTGAAAATCGCCATGAATGAGAATTTTGTTCTTTCAGTGGAATACGGCAAAGCGCTGGACAAACAGGATGGGGATTCGGGATTGTATATTGTGTTGAATTATTTGTTTTAAGAAAGTTTAACTTTTTCAGGGCCGCTCCGGCTATCCCGCTTCTGCGGTCCCGGCTAATTTTTAAAAACGGATTTCCCCTCGTTACCGGCAAGACGTGCGTTTTCAGTGGGCGCGGGATGATCCTCCGCGGGCTCCGCGCGCTATCCCGTCCCGCAATGCGGGACGGGATGATCGCGCTCCGCTGTCTTTATAATGGTTGCTCATGCGCTCCCTTTAGCGAATATAAAGTTTTATTTTATCGGATTATAGTTTATTGATCCAAATTGATCTCACCTGCTTTTTCCAGCGCAATTTTTGTTAAAATCGGACCGATAATTTCAAATACGATACAGGTTGCTGTAACAGTCGTCAATACCACATTCCCCAAATAATCACCGGATGTGACTGAAACGGTTCCGGCGGTATGTAAAACCCGGCCGATGCCCTGAAAATCGTGCTTGACGATGAGAGATAATCCGATTGCCACACCGGCCTGAGATAAAATTCCCAATCCCAGCCATTTTTTTATTTTTTCCTCCACATGTCCCATAGCGGCGCCAAGCCGTGATCCGGCGATCAGACCGAATGCGCGAGCCAGTATATATATAAAACCAAGCAAGCCCAGGGAGGGGAGGGCTGCCACATGCAGATTTGCACCGGCAATCGTAAAGAATAAGATAAATAACAAGGGCATAAACGTGGGTAATTCTTTATTGATATGATCGATAAATGCGTGTTTTTGCGTATTGATGATAACCATACCCGCCATCATGTTGGTCAGGATGAGTGACAAGTGCAGTGCCGTTGATAATCCGGTCATGATAAGAATAAAACCGAATAGATGGATAAAAATATCATTACTGGATTTCAATCTGCGGGTGAGCAGGCAAAAAATTGCAGCCAGTACGATGCCGAATAACATTGAAAGTCCGATTTCCTTGAGCGGCTCCAGCAACACAACAAGAATGTGTACTGAACTTTTTGATGACTGCTGCAGTAAAATGTGCTTGGATATTGCCGCCGCAAAACCGAAAATCATGATGCCGAGACCGTCATCAAAACCGACCACAGCATACAATGCTTTTGTCAGACTGCCTTTTGCTTTATACTCTTTGATGACGGCCACCGTACCGGCAGGTGCACTTGCCGGAGCTATGGACCCGAATATAAGCGCCATCGGCAGGTTTTTCGTTAAAAGATAGACGGCAACTGTAACAACAATTAATGCACCGAATGATTCTGCAAAAATGATCGTTATAATACCCGAACCGAGTTTTTTAAGTGTTGAAAAATGCAATTCAAGTCCGATCGAGAGTGCGACGAATCCCAAAGCCAGTTCGGTAAGGAATGATAATCTGTTTTGTAAACCGTCATTTAATATGTTGAAAAAGGATGGGCCGAGTATTACACCAAAAAGCATATAACCGATAATCATCGGCAGTTTGATTTTTTTGGTCAAACGTCCGGACAAAAAACTGACAACAACTGTTACACCCAGAATGATAAAAACAGGTACGTGAAATGTTGAAATAAAATGTGAAATATCCAGCATTTTTTTTGATACTCCTACAGATTTATTGAACCGTTGAGATAGGTGATTTCGTGCGTCATAACCAGAATTCCGCTTTTTGGTGCTTCCTCAGTGAGAATGCTGATACGGCGGAGCACGTCGTTTGCCAGTTTTTTGGGTACTGCCGCAAGGATTATTTTATTGTAACCTTTTTGACTTTCATTCCAGAAACTGGCAAATAACGGCAGAGTGTGCAGGTAATTACCTGCATTTTCCGCCTCTATAACGGAAAGATACGTCTGGGATACCTCCGAAAGAATCTGCAGCATGTCCTGCAATATTTCGTGTTGCTGGAGAATGATGTGAAAAAGAACATAATCCGTTTCAAGGCCGGCCGGGATGAGCTCGGTTTGGCTGAAGAATAAATCCAGTTGTTCTTTGATTCCCTGCGGATTCGAAACTTTGGTGATAGCATTGACGATATGTTGCTGTTTTAAAAGCCGTGAGAATTGGGATAAATAGGCGATATGTTCGCTTCTTCGATGTTTGGGAGCGATAATAAAAGCGAGCAGTTTAACCTTTTTTTTGTCAACAGCGTCAAAATTTATCCCCTGAGGTGTGACAAGCAAGCCAAGTAAAAAATCATCTAATCCTTCCAGGCTGCAATGGGGAATGGCAATCCCGTTTCCAAATCCCGTCGAACTGAGATTTTCGCGTTCCGAAAGTGCCTCATAGATTTCTTGTTGCGTGTATTTAACCTCACGGTTGTTGGCTACCATTTGGGCAATGCTCCGGAGGGCATCCTCCTTGCCGGAAACAGATCTGTCGATTTTTATATTATCGGCATCCATTTTTTGTAAAATTGTCATTATTTTCTCCTGATGTCACTTAAAAAGGTTAATACAAGACCGGATTCAATTCGAATACCGGTCAGTTATATTCGTTCCATAAGCGGTTTTCTTTCAGATGATCTCTCTTTCCTGGTTTTTAATGATGTGATAAACGTGTTCCGCACTGTTGGACTCGATGATAGAATTCCGTACCGAGGCAGATTTAAAAAGCCGTGTGATATGGGAAATGAGCTTGAGATGGACGGATAATTCCGGCGCTGCCAGTAAAATGATAATATGTGATTTTTCCGTGCTTTGAGTTGAAAATTCAACCCCGCTTTTATGCACACCAATCACTGCAATCACTCCGGAAATGACAGAACTGTCAATTGACCGGGGATGAGGAAGTGCCAATCCGTTTCCCAAACAAGTGCTGAGCTGCTCTTCTCTTTCGATGATTTTTTTGTAAAACAGCTCTTGATCTTTGACAAGATTTAAATTTACAGCAGTTGCGACCAGTTTACGAATCGTTTGATTCCGGTCGGTGGTTTGCATATCGTGTAGAATATGCGCTGGACTTGTAATGGACTCCAGGGATAAAGATGTGTTTTCACGGCCTAAATCGATTTCCCGCAGTATATTGTCCGATAGTTGATTGATACTCTGGTCGAGCCATAGCTTTAATTTCTCTTTGCTGAAGCGGTACTGGTTGGCTATTTTGAAATAGGGTAGTTTTCCCTGGTTGGCCAGTTTGGTTACGGTTCTGATATTCAACCGAAGCAATTCCGCAACTTCTTCAGCCGTTAATATATCTGGCATATGATCGAACAAGTCTAGTCCGTTTAAATACTTTAAAATACGTTAAAATTCATTATAATACGTTAATTTAACATAATTTTGATAAAAAGTCAATAAAAATTATGTCATGGGGTATCCCTCAAAATTTTGATTTGAAATTCTGTTCTATTTTTTAGCCATGGATCCCGCATGGCGCATTGGCGTCAACCTAAAAAAACACTCATAGTAATTTAATAACTTACAGTCCTTATTTATATGAATTATTCAGACACCGGTTTTGTAACTCATTTGAAAAATATTTGGATTTTGACAGGATCAACATGATCAACAGGATATATCTACTGGATAAAAAATCAGAAAAAAATCCATATTCTCAAATCCCGTTTATCCTGTTGATCCAGTCTGATAAATTTAATTATTTATAAACAAAGACTTATGTTATTTGTTTTTTTTAAAATTCACAAATTGTAAAGACAAATGATCCTGAAAATTCTCTATAATTCCATTTGTCATATTTTATTCATGTGCAGTATCAAGATGTCTATCAAACGCCCTGCAAGGAAAAAAATTGTAAATGATATAAAAGCACTCAATTAGGTTGACGCCGATGCGCCATGCGGGATCAGTGGCTAAAAACAAAAATTAAGCTCTGTAATTTTAATGATTTAGCAATGTTGACAATATAATTAGGTTGACGCCAATGCGCATTGCGGGACGGATTCCGCTCAGCGCATAGCCGTCAACATTAAAAAATATCGATTTAATTTTATTATCATTTTGTGATGCAGCTTGTTTTTTATTTTCAGGATTTTATATTTATTGTGTGTGGGGTTCATAAGGTTATTTTACCCTCCATATAGAATGGAGCGGAATGACGGTCACTATTTAGAAAGGTTGCTTCATGACTTTTTTTCAAAAATCGACGATTTTCTTTATTATCTGCATGATTTCCTTCGGTTTTTTATCTGTTGTGTTTTCTCAGGGTATCTATCTTTATTTTGACAAATCACCGGAAATCCAGTTTGCCGTGGATGAAATTGAAAAAAGCCTGGCAGCCAGGTCTTTTTATGTACACAAAACCGGATTTGACGAATTTGAAAAGGATACCGGGCGGGACAGGATTGTTCTTTTTACTCTTTCAAATAAAA
>JAFGEC010000419.1 GCA_016931775.1 Candidatus Zhuqueibacterota bacterium
AATACTCATTGCCAACCGAGGTGAGATCGCCTTACGAATAATACGTGCTTGTAATGAGTTGGGTATTTCGACTGTTGCCGTCTTTAGCGTAGCTGACGCCGACAGTCTGCATGTTCGATTTGCCGATGAGGTGGTGTGTATCGGTCCCGGGCCCAGTCATGCAAGCTATCTGAATATACCCCATATTATCAGCGCCGCGGAAATTACCAATGCCGATGCGATTCATCCGGGATATGGATTTTTAGCGGAAAGTCCACATTTTGCAGAGATTTGTGAGTCATGTGGTATTAAATTTATCGGTCCCTCGCCCCAGATTATCTCTCAAATGGGTGATAAAGCCTTTGCCAAAGAGACGATGAAAAAAGCAGGGGTGCCTATAATACCCGGTTCTGAAGGTATTTTATCGGACGCGAATCACGCAATGAAACTGGCTGACGAGATGGGATTTCCGGTTATCATCAAAGCATCGGCCGGAGGTGGGGGGCGCGGTATGCGGGTCGTGCGTGAATTATCGCAGTTGAAAAATGCTTTCAGTGCCGCCAGCTCTGAAGCACAGGCGGCGTTTAACAATCCTGCACTGTATATTGAAAAGTATTTTGAACAACCACGCCATATTGAAATACAAATTCTGGGTGATAATTATGGAACCGCGGTTTCATTTGGTGAGCGTGAATGCTCGATTCAAAGGAAACATCAAAAACTGATTGAAGAATCACCTTCACCGGCAGTAACAGAGAAACTCAGGCGGAAACTGATCCATGCCGCCGTGAGTGGTGCAGAAGCCGTCGGCTATAACAGTGCCGGTACGATAGAATTTTTGCTGGACGACGACGGCAAGTTTTACTTTATGGAAATGAATACTCGGATTCAGGTAGAACATCCCGTCACGGAATATGTGTACGGTATCGATTTGATCAAATATCAAATTATGGTGAGTGCCGGTGAACGTTTGCCCCGAGAAATGCTGAATTTTAAACTGCGCGGACATGCGTTGGAATGCCGTATCAATGCCGAAGATCCGACACGGGATTTTCGTCCCTCTCCCGGTCTTATCACCAGTTTTCATGTACCCGGCGGACCGGGCGTGCGGGTGGATACACATGCATATGCCCAATATGTTATTCCGCCGTATTATGACTCGCTTGTGGCAAAATTGATAACCCATGGCAAGGACAGGGAAGAAGCGATTTTGAGAATGGAACGTGCACTTGAGGAATTTGTCATTGAAGGTGTGGCGACGACCATTCCTCTGCATCAAAAGATTTTGCGAAATGATAAATTCCGCTCAGGAGATTTTAATACAAAGTTTTTAGAGGGTTTTGATTTTGAACATTTAATGGAGGATACTCATGAAGGTTCCTGAAGAACTATTTTACACCGAAGAGCATGAATGGATTTCCGTGGACGAAAATATTGCGACAATCGGTATAACCGATTACGCTCAGGGTGAGTTGGGTGATGTTGTATTTGTCGAACTCCCGAAGCCAGGTACCCAGGTGATGCAAATGGAACCCTTCGGGACCATCGAAGCTGTAAAAGCCGTTTCCGACCTGTTTGCTCCTGTATCCGGTGAGATCATTGAGATCAATGAAGTGTTGGATCATAATCCGGAGACAGTGAACCAGGAACCATATGGCGCCGGCTGGATGATTAAAATAAAAATGAGTGATCCAAACGAACTGAACTCTTTGTTAAAGGCTGATGCCTACAAAGATAAGATCGCTTAATTCGAGTTAAAGGTTATGGCATTTATTCCCAATACAGAAGCTGATCAAAAACTCATGCTGGAAAAAATCGGTGTGACCCGGTTTGAAGATCTGCTGGACAATATCCCCCCACAATTACTGTTTGACGGTGAGTTGAATCTGCCTGCACCTTTGTCAGAGATGGAGATTTTAGCGCATCTCGGGGAAATGGCTCAGAAAAATAAAAACTGTGAAGAGTATGTCTGTTTTTTGGGCGGTGGGGCCTACGATCATTTTATCCCTGCCGTTGTGAAACATATTTTGTTGCGTTCGGAATTTTATACCGCATATACACCCTATCAGCCCGAGGTGAGTCAGGGAACCCTGCAGGCAATTTATGAGTACCAAAGCATGATCTGTGAGCTGACCGGCATGGATGTGGCAAACGCTTCCATGTATGACGGTGGTTCGGCACTTGCTGAGGCCGTACTTTTGGCATGCGGACATACTCGACGGGCACGAATACTGGTTTCGAAATCAGTTAATCCCCGTTATATTCAAATTATTCGGACCTATTGCCGCGGACGGGATTTTCAGGTCCAGCTGATTGACACTGCCGATGGTATAACGGATTTGAATAAATTGGATGACGTTTTATCTCCCGATATCGCCGGTGTCGTTGTGCAACATCCCAATTTTTTCGGTTGCCTTGAATCCATGCCCGAGATCTCTGAAATGACACATCAAAAAGGAGCGCTTTTTATAACCAGTAATGATCCTGTTTCTCTGGCGGTTTTGGAGCCTCCGGGAAATTATGGCGCGGATATTGCAACAGGCGAAGGACAAAGCTTGGGAAATGCCCTGAATTTCGGAGGCCCGTACCTCGGAATTTTTACGGCAACCCGGCAGTTGATTCGAAAAATGCCAGGACGGATTGTCGGTCAAACGGTCGATAAAAAAGGACGGCGTGGTTTTGTCCTCACGTTGCAAACACGTGAACAACATATTCGGCGCGAAAAAGCGACTTCGAATATTTGTACAAACCAGGCTCTCAATGCTCTGGCGGCAACGGTTTATATGGCTCTTATGGGAAAGACCGGTTTGTTAAAAATTGCTCAATATTGCCTGCAGAAAAGTCATTATATGGTCAATAAAATTAATGATATAGATAGATTTTCACTGGCCTTTCCACAGGCGTTTTTTAAAGAGTTTGTCGTTCAGACTGATCTTGCAGTGAACGAGTTGATGGAAAAATTTCTGGCAAACAAGATATTTGCCGGAATCCCGCTTGCGTCATATTTTACCGAGTATAAAAACAGTTTTTTATGCACGGTGACTGAAAAACGAACGAAAGCTGAAATCGACCGCTATTTGGATATTTTACGGGAACAAATATGTGAATAGAGTTGTTTAATGGTAAAGATAAAAGTCGGATATCACTGTGTCACATATCGGTCAGTGTGTATCAGGAGCAACACAAAAAGACAAGTTTTTAAAGCGCGAGTGATGCAAATAAAAAATGCTTGATTATTTTTCTTATTATTTTTAAATTTAATTTTATAAACAGTTTTTCAAACAAATTAAAAGGAGTAAGCCTATAAACGTTCGATAAAGGTTTTGAATACAAATTTGAATTTACAATTAAATAAAAATGAAAAAAATAGACTGAAACCTTTCATCGAACTTGTCTTCATAGGCTTGCTGTATTCAAGACCGAATGTAATCAGGTAAGCCCAACAGGAAGAATTCCCGGACATTCGGCTTTTTTTTATTCGAGATAGCGGGGAAGTTCAAATCGGTTAGAAATAGGAGGTAAAAAACAATGAAAAACCTGCTCGTATTATTGGTCTGCTTAACCATGATGGCTCTTTCAGCCTCTCAGGTTTATGCTGTCAGTGAGGCGGCTGTTCTCTTTTTAATGATCTCTCCGGGAGCACGTGCCGCCGGTATGGGTGAAGCTTTTGTGGCCCTTGCCGACGATGCAACTGCAGTGTTCTGGAATCCGGCTGGATTGGCTTTTCAACAGGGTCGGGAACTTACTTTGATGCACGCCAACTGGCTGCCTCAATTTGATTCCGATCTTTTTTATGAATTTGGTGCTTATCGCCACCCTGTTGAGGGCATTGGTACATTCGGCGCTAATATTACCTTTTTAAATCTTGGTAAACAGTATATTACCGGAGAGGATAGCCCTGAAATTTTAGGTGAATTTTCCAGTTATGAATTCGCTCTTTCCGGAACCTACGGTACATTAATCAGTGAAAACTGGAGTGTTGGTGTCGGATTGCGTTATATCCGTTCAAATCTTTCTGATGTCGGTGCCGGTGCCGAAAAGGGCGAGGGTAAAGCAAATGCTTTCGGATTCGATGTGGCAACATTGTACAAAGTCCCCATGCTTCCTCAATTAAGTTTTGGATTGAACCTTTCCAATATGGGACCTAAAATCACCTATATTGATGCCGCACAAGCTGATCCCTTGCCGACAAATCTTAAAGTCGGATTCGCATATAAAATTGTTGATACAAAATTCAACAAGTTGACTGTTGTTGGTGATTTGAATAAATTGATGGTAACACGCCACGCCGATGGAACTTCCGATCCTTTCTATAAAGCCCTTTTTACATCACCTTGGACTATTGTTGAAAAAGAACGACAGAATATCGGTGGTGAGGATGAAAAAGTGACCGGTGAGTCGAAAATTTTCAATGGTATCATCAGCGGTGGTGTGGAATATTGGTACAATGACATGTTTGCTTTGCGCGCCGGTTATTATTATGACGAACCGGGCAAAGTCAAGTTTATGTCTTTTGGTGCCGGTATCCAGTACTCGTTATACCGGTTTGATTTTGGTTACGTTTCCGCTGCAGAAGGACATCCGTTGGCCAATACCATGAGATTTTCCCTGTCAATCGGCTTTTAATTCTTTGTTTCAAATTGGAAATAAAAAGAGGCAAAGGAGCGCGCCCCTGTTTTTTCTCCTTTGCCTTTTTTAACTTGATGGAAAATTGGAATGCGCAAAATATTTGTTGTTATTCTCGGGTTGTCTTTATTTCTGTTTTCAACGACTTTTGCAAACGTCCTTAAATCCGTTCTGCTAAAGCCCTCCCTGAATATTGATCGTCATTTCGATTATATGGATCCTCGACAAGGTTTATCCTTGCCGGACACAATTCATATCCTGGCATTGCGGGCTGATTTTCTCGCCGACAACACGATGACCACGACCGGAGGGGGCACATTTGATCTGGGCGAAACAAGCGATTATAATTTCGATCGCCCTCCGCACAATAGAACGTATTTTGAGCACCAGCTCAAGGCCTTGAGCTACTATTTTAAACGTGCATCCGCCGGAAAATTGTTGCTGGAAGCCACGGTTTTGCCGGCGGGTGAGAACGACGTCTATCACCTGCCGAACAATATGGCGTATTACAGCGGAAAAGAGGACGAAGATTTGAAGCAGATCGGCTGGGCCGAGCTTTTGAGAGATGCGGTGCAAATCGCCCAGGAACAGGACCATGTGGATTTTAGTCCATACCAGGCGGTATTTGTCTTTCACGCCGGCGTGGGAAATGATTTTGCTTTTGATTTCGATGAAACACCCTATGACATCCAATCCGTGTTTTTTGACTTTGAAAGCCTGAAAAAAGTATTTGCGCCGGATAATCCGGACTATCAGGGGATCGAAACATCCAATGGTGTATTCATTCGCGAGGGTATCATTCTTCCTGAAACCCAGAATCAGGCCGGATATGATTTGGGTTTACTGGGGACGATGACACTGTTGACCGGCAGTTATTTAGGTATGCCGAGTCTGTTCGATACTGGAAGCGGGAGACCCGGAATCGGGAGATGGGGTTTGATGGATCAGGGATCGTACAATTTTCAGGGTTTTATACCTGCCGAACCATGTGCGTGGATGAAGGTGTTTATGGGTTGGGAAGAGCCTGTTGTGGTGACAAACGCAGAGGATGTGAAAATCGGCACGGCGGAAACCACATCCGTTCCCCACTTGATTAAAATTCCCGTTTCCCGCGATGAGTACTTTTTGCTTGAAAACCGGCAGCGGGACTGGGACGGCAATGGGCGCGCATTTGGCTGGGATGAAGCCGGCAACCGGGTGCAATTTGATTCCACCGGTAAAATATCCTGGGAGGAAGAATTTGGCGTTTTAACACGTATCAGCGAATATGATTTTGGATTGCCCGGAACCGGCATTCTGATCTGGCATATCGATGAACGAATAATTCGTGAAAATTTGCAAGCCAATACCATTAACGACAATCGAGACCACCGGGGAGTGGATTTGGTCGAATGTGACGGTGCTCAGGATATCGGATATTATTACAGCATGTTTGATGCCGCCTATGGAACGGAATCCGGTGATTACTGGGATGCCTACTGGGGTGGTAACGAATCCCATAAATATGTCAACAATGATAAAGCCGTCGAGTTTTCGTCTGTTTCGATTCCCAATTCTAAAACCTATGACGGGTCGGTTTCTCATATCAAGATTTATAATTTCAGCACGCGGGATACGGTGATGACCTGTTCCGTGATATCCGAGTTAACACAAAAAGGCTTCGAATCGCCGCCGTATGTCGGTCAGGCCTTGCTGGACGGCTCTTTACTGGGGGTTACGGTGAATGGGGAGAAAACAATCGTTGCCGTGACCGCTTTAGGCAATATTTTGGGATGGAAAGGCGACGGCAGCAAATTAATCGGAAACGACCGGACGGTGGAATTTCAGGATGTCGGCGGAAAGAATATAATTTATGATTATGCCCTTATGGCTTCTCTGGACCGGTCGATTATTTTACCCCCCGCTGCAGCGGATTTAACCGGTGACGGCAATGATGAGATTGTCGTGGTTGATGAGAATAAAACCGTTTATGTATATTCCTTGCTGGATCAGGATGCTGATGGCTACGCCGATCTTTTAAGCAAAGCCCTAACTAATTTTGAAGGTGAATTCACAGCAGGTATTTTGATTTTGAAAAATACCGGCACGAATGGTTCCAAAATTGTTCTGGGTACCAGTGGAGGTTGGATCAATATCGTGCTGTGGGAAAATGGCACTTTGACCGGAACCCGTGTTATGGGTTCTTTTCAAGGTCCCGTTACAGGACTGGCAGCGATCGAACAATTGAATTATGACCTCATCGCCGCCTCCGTATCCGGTGAAATTGCTGCTTTTAATAGTGATGAATCTATTGTCTGGCGCTCGAACGTTCCTGAACAGAATGCGGTTTTGCAACCTCTGGTTGCAAACGGCAGCGGCGAAGAAAATCCGTTTATTTATCTTGCTTCAAATAACGGCCGCATCTATGTTTTTTCTACAGACGGCCTGCTGCAGCAGACATCTGATACCTATTATGCGCCAAAATTCAGCACCCCTGCGTTGGGTCATTTGAATGACAACGGTATGCTGGAAATTATCGGTAACGGCCCCAAAGGCCTGTGGGCGTTTTCCAGCACGCTAGCATCGGTTCTAAATTTTCCGGTGCAGACCAGTCAAGATGAAGACAATCAGCCGGTTTCACCCCTCCTGATCAGTCAGGACAAAAACCAGGCGGTGATTCTTACATCCAATGCGGCCGGTCAAATATTCGCCATAACTCAAGCCGGTATGTGCCTTACCGGATATCCCGTTACCGCCGGTAACCGGCTGCGCAGTACGCCGGTTCTGACGGATCTGGACGGTGACGGGGATTGGGAGCTGGCCGCAGTAACAGAAGAAACATTTCTATATATCTGGGATCTGAATTTCGCATGTTCGGAGGAAAAAAACAACTGGACCCAATATGGCGGTAATGCATCGCGAACTTTTTCAGCCCTTAATTTTGCCGCCTCAACGGGCTCTGAAACGTCGTTTTTGCCGCCGAATAAAGTGTTTTGCTATCCGAATCCCACGGAAGATAATCGAACGATTATTCGTTACACTTTAACGGGACCGGCGCAAAGTGTTGAAATACGAATTTATGATATTGCCGGTGAATTTGTTCAAAAGCTAAACGGCACTCCGTTGAGTATCGGAGACCATGAAATTGTATGGGATGTTGCGGAAATAGAAAGTGGTGTTTATATCGCACGGCTTGAAGCGCAATCCGAATCGAATTCGTTTGTAGAATTTATTAAAATTGCGGTGGTAAAATAAGTGGCAAGATTATGGCGTTTTTCGGGTTGGATGACGGTTGTTGTTTCGCTATGGACCTGTCCGGCTTTTTCACAGTACCTCAATTACAATCATCCTGAACTTGACTGGCATACCCTGGACACGGAACATTTCCAGGTTCATTACCATGATGGAGCGGAACGCACCGCTCGTGTCGTGGCCAATGTGGCTGAGGATATTTATTTACCCGTCACTTCCCTTTATGAATGGGAACCCGACGGAAAGATCCATTTTATTATCCGCGATCATGATGATAATTCCAATGGTGCGGCTTTTTATTATGACAACAAGGTGGAAATCTGGGCACCGCAGATGACGTTTATACTACGTGGTACTCATAACTGGCTGCGTAATGTTGTAACCCACGAGTTTTCCCATATGATTTCTTTGGGTGCATCGAGAAAACTGCCGCGACGTATACCGGCGTTTTATTTCCAGTGGATCAATTATGAAGATGAAAAAAGATCCGATGTACTGTACGGATATCCTGACCGGCTTGTATCCTATCCATTGCCCATGACCGTCGTGCCCATGTGGCTGGCCGAAGGTATGGCTCAATACCAGACACCGGGTTTGGATTATGACCGCTGGGACAGCCATCGGGATATGCTGATACGAACGGCTGTTCTGGCGGGAAAAATGCACAGTTATGATGCAATGGGTGTGTTCGGGAAAAACAGTTTGGGCAATGAGCGGACCTATAATGCCGGATATGCTTTCGTGCGGTATATTGCACAGCATTGGGGCCCGGAATCGTTAATGCAATTAGCGGAATTGATGAGCCAGCCGACCCGTTTTAGTGTTGATGGCGCACTCAAAAAAATAACCGGTTATAAGGGACAGGAACTATACGAAAAATGGAAAGATCAGTTGCAGGCCTATTACAACGAGCGTATTGTCACGGTCAGCCAAAATCGTTCCGCCGAAGAAATTTTCGTTCAGCAGGGAATCGGCAATACATTTCCTGTCTGGTCACCCGACGGCAAGTATATCGCATTTTGCGGCAGTAAAACAGCCGACTATTTATCGCAATCCAGTTTAAAATTTTATAATGTCGAAACCGGTAAAATCAAAACGATTGCTTCCGGTGTTCAGGATTATGTTTCATGGTCAGCCGACGGCCAAAAACTGTATTTCAGCAAACAGCGCAAGTACAAACATTTATCCTATTACAACGATATTCATATTTATGATTTAAATACCAAAAAGACAAAAAGATTGACCAAAGGCCTCCGGGCCGTCAGTCCCAATGTTTCACCCGATGGTGAAAAAATAGTTGCAATCACACAAATGGATGGGACGGATAATCTTCTTTTACTCCAATCGGACGGAACAAATCCCAAAAAATTAACTGACTATGAAAACGGTGAAGCCGTCTTTTCACCGAGCTGGTCCCCGGATGGCCGGCTCGTTGTTTTTTCCAAAGCACGTCATCATGGCCGGGATATTTTTCTTTTTCATGTCGAATCCGGTGAGATCACGCCTTTGATCGAAAATTTGGATGATGCCCGCGATCCGGTTTTTACTCCGGACGGAAAACAGGTATGTTTTGCCTGGGACAAGACAGGAATTTTTGACATTTTCACAATAAATATCGATGGTTCCGGTTTACAGCAATGGACCAACGTGACCGGAGGCGCATTTATGCCGTCCGTCAATCACAACGGTGAAATTGTTTTTTCCTCATTTTTATATGATGGATACAAAATCGCTGTGCTCAAAAATCCCGAACCGGTAGAACCATCGAATGCTCGTTACGCTGAATTGAATATAGCGCACGACCTTCCAGAGTTTAAAAACAACCAGGTGGTAGAAGAGTTAAATCCTATAAGAAATTATGATGATACACAACGACCGGATGTCGCGTCAACACCCTACGGAATGACCTACGGTCAGTTGTCCTTTCTACCGCGAGTGATGGTTGATTCCAGCCGCATTAAGCTCGGTACCTACTTTTATGCCAGCGATATACTGGACAGGTATTCGGTTCTTGGCGGTGTGGCCATGAACGCCAGGAAAGAGATGGACATTTTTGCGATTTTTGAATACCGTCGTCTGTCTCCGACACTGTTCGTGGAATTATACGGATTAACGAGGAAGATAAACCGGAAAATCGAGGTCATCGAGGGATATCACGAAAAAGCCGACGTGGATATTCATTTTAATATCCTGGAGGCCGATGCGGGAGCAGAGTTCTATCCCGAAAAGGGTCAAAAAATCCGGTTTTCATATAGTCATCAGCGCTACACCAGTCAGATTATGGATTTTCAATTCAGAAATCAGATATGGGCGTCACCGGCCAATACCTATTTTATCGGCAATCATTTCAAAATTGATATGAGCGGAGATAACATCACCCCGGCCGTGTTTTCTCAAATTAATCCCTCATCAGGCTTTAAATGGCAGTTCCTCTATACACTGGAATATAATCAGTTTTTTAAGGATTTTGCCACCAATAATGACTATGGGACATTGCAGGAAGTGTATACCCCATATAACTACAATCGTTTTCAAATTTTTGCTTCACTTTATTTGCCAGTCTTTAAAAAAGCGAACCATTCTCTGACCATTGCGGGGCAAACCGGCTATATGGATCTTGCCACCGATAGTTTTTTCCATTTTTTTGCCGGCGGTATGCCGGGGTTGTACGGATATCCGTACTATAGTATCGGGGGCCGTCAGTATACCGTGAGCCGGTTGACGTATCGATTACCGATTTTCCGCGGCCTGCAGCGCCGTGTGTTCAATGTGACAACGGATAAACTGTACTTTGCCTTTACCTTGGGCCGAGGAAATGCCCTGGTAGAACAAAAGAGGTTTGCGCCGTTGGATTTGGTAAAAAATATGAAAAGTGATATTGGATTCAATCTCCGCTTTTCCGCCTTTTCATTTTACGGGTTTCCCACTGCACTGTCGTTGACGGCAGCCTATGGAATAAATAAATTTAAAAACGAGGAATCGACCTATGGTGGTGAATGGAGATATTATTTGACCCTTTTATTTGATTTTATAGAGTAAAAAGAGGAGAAGAGACGTGAAAAAAGGTATTTTGTTTTATATGTTTTGTCTTTTTACGGCCACGGCATTTGCCCAGCAAACCGACTGGAGCCACTTTATACTCGACAGTCCCAAAAATCAGTTTGCACTGAATCTTCCCCAGGATGCAACTGCCCAAGCTCCGCAGGGTGCTCCTGAAGGACTGTATTCGGTGAAAAAGGCACTGCTTTTTTCCGCTGTGGTTCCGGGTGCGGGCCAAGCTTATACCGGTTCCTATTTTAAAGCGGGTGGATTTTTACTGGTGGAAGCAGCGGCCTGGACGGTTTATGCCCTTTACAACAGCAAGGGCAACGACATCGAGGATGAATTTCATAAATATGCGGATGAGCACTGGAGCGAGGATGATTATTGGTATTGGATAGCCGGGCACTCGGGAATTGACAGGGAAAATATGGATGCATTACGGGAATGGGAGCATAAAAATTTCAGCCACGGCCTTCACCTTGAAAAAGACCAGCAATATTATGAAATGATCGGCAAATACGACCAATTTAATTACGCCTGGGACGATTCGGAGATCGGATTGCTCGACACGGGCTGGAGCCAATCGTTGCGCTCCAAGCACCGCCTGTATTACGAAGACCGCCGGGACGCCAGCAATAATGCATTTAAAACCGCAACCTGGGGTATAACGGTTGCCATGCTGAACCATATTCTGAGCGCGGCCGAGGCTGCTTTCGGTGCCAAGCACAAAAACGACGCCAAAATTTCTGCCGATGTTCATGTTAAACCGTTATACCAGGACGGCCGGATATATACCGCATTGTCTTTGAATGTGAGTTGGTAAAAAATTATGAAAACAAGAGTCCATTTATTGATTTTTTTTATCTTTATGACAGGAATGGTTTCCGCGCAGACATCTTCCACTGCTGCAAAACTTTTCCTTAATGACCGGGCATTGCATCTTGCCGCGCTGGCACCCTCCGTACAGGATACCACGATGGCTGTCGTCAGGTATGAGTTGCCTCCCGGTGCACCACCCAAGTCAAAGGGCAAAGCGTTTTTGATGTCATTCGTTTTGCCGGGGCTGGGAGAACGGTATGTCGGTGAAAAACGCCGAGGAGAATATTTTCTGGCCACGGAAATTGGCTTGTGGCTGGGGTATTTCGGACTGACGACTTACCGTAGTTGGGTGATCGAGGACTATAAGACTTTTGCCGCTTCGCATGCCCATGTATCGCTCGCCAATAAATCGGAATCCTATTTTGTCGATATCGGCAACTATGGCAGTATTTATGAATACAATTCCGCCAAACTCCGCCAGCGTAATCTGCCAGACTATTATTACGACGTTGAAGGACAGTTCTGGCAGTGGGATTCGGATAACAACCGGCAAAAATTTGAGCAGCTGCGTATAGACGCCGATAGTGCACATAATTTATCATTGTTTTTTATCGGTGCCATAATTGCCAATCA
>JAFGEC010000041.1 GCA_016931775.1 Candidatus Zhuqueibacterota bacterium
GATTCATTTTATGCCAAGCATGGCTATTATACGGATGAGCACGAACTTCAGGTATTTGAAAACGGATATTATTCACTTATCGCAATTCGTGAACTGCAGGTTGACATGAGTCAATATGTGGAAGGCGGGCAAAAAAACGCCGTTATTTTGGAATCCTGCCTTCAGGAGTTTACACCCGAAGGTGATATGATTTTTCAATGGAGAGCCTGGGATCATATGAACATCGCTGATACACAAGTTCCGGGTGAGAGTGAGTTAAAAAGCAATTATATCCGTTACCCTCACATGAACTCGATCGATATTGATGACGATGGTCATATTCTCCTTTCCAGCCGACATGCGAGTGAAGTGACAAAAATAAACCATTCAACAGGTGAGGTCATCTGGCGTTTTGGGGGAGAGAAAAATCAGTTTACTATTTTAAACGATCCGTTAAACGGGCCTGAAAACCAGCACGATGTTCGATGTTTGGGGAATAACAGATATATACTTTTTGATAACGGCAATGAACATAATCCGCGAGTTTCTCGAGCCGTGGAATATGAAATTAATGCGGAAGATAAAATCGCAACACTGGTCTGGGAATTTCGTGATACGCCTGATAAATATGCCCATTATATGGGAAACGCGCAAAGACTGCCGAACGGCAACACGCTGATCAACTGGGCTGAAGGAAATCTTCCCAAGATAACGGAAGTGCGGCCCAACGGTGAGAAGGCTTTTGAAATGAATTGGGAAAAAAAATATGATACCTATCGTGTTTTTCGATTTCCCTGGAAAGGTAAAGCCAGAGTCCCTTATCTCATTATTCAACCTGAAATAGATCATATCACTTTTCTTTTTAATAAATTTGGTGATCCGGACGTTGATTATTACAAAATATATGGAGGGCCTGAACCGGAATCGATAGCCCTTTTGGATACCAGCAGAGTGACCAAAAAAACTTTGACGGATTTGCCGGCTGGTCAAATATATTTTTTCACGGTTACTGCAGTCAGTAAAAGCGGCGAGGAAAGTGATTTTTCAAATTTTGAAATGGCAATGATCGGGGAATATGAAGCAAATAAAAACATGGTCAGAGAGGGTGATTTTTCCATCAACCGTCCATACTATTGGGGTTTGTATTGTGAGCCACCAAGTTCAGCAACCGCTTCTTTTGCCGACAGTGTGTGTCACATCGAAATTACAAACGGCGGCCCGGAGTTTTGGTACGTGCAATTTTATCAGCCTTTTTTTACACTAATTAAGGGAGAGGATTATCTGTTTGAATTTGATGCCTGGGCAGATGAAGCCAGAAATATAATGGTATGGATATGTAAAGCGGAGCCGCCGAACACCAATTATGGGAGAACGAGTACCGTACGTCTGGAAGACAGGAAAAAGCATTATTCTTATCCCTTCACCATGAGAAGTGAATCGGATTATAACGTCATAATGGTTTTCTTTTTTGGCGGATCGGACGTCGATGCCTATCTGGACAATATCTCTCTCATAAGAGTGGTTGAATCGGAGGTGGAACAGAATCCGGATCAAATCCCGCTGCAATGTAAAATAGAGGGAAATTATCCCAATCCATTTAATGCAAAAACATCCATACGTTTTTCCGTCCTCGAACAAAGTAAGGTAAAGCTTGAGATTTATAATGTATTGGGACAGTTCGAACAGGAAATAACCGATGGAATTTATGAAAGCGGCATTCATAATGTGGTATTTGATGCCAATCAATTGAGCACCGGCATCTACTTTATTCGTATGACAGTGAAAGGAAAACAGAGCCGTCAAACCTGGCGGGATTTTCACAAGATGTTGCTGGTAAAATAAAAAAGCAAACTTTTTAATTTATGGGTTCCCAAAATGTAGTTTGGGAACCCTTTTTTGTTGAATACCTATTCGCTAGTTATTTAAAAAATATAACAATTTTACAGAACAGACGGCTTTACCAGTCTATAGCAATACAACTGATTTGCATACCGCAAATAAAGATTTCCCTGCGCCGTGACCGGCTTTGTCCAAAATCGGGCATTATCGGTGTCGATGAGATTGTTGACGCTGGTAACCACCTTAAACTCTTCGGGAGAAGCGTGTGACAAAAAAACGCTGCCTTTAATATCAATGCTTAAAAAATAGGGCTCAATGTAAATGAACTGTCCCGTACCCAGTTCCGGGGAAGCCCATTTCTCCTCACCGGTTAAAATGTCGAGGCACTTGAATTCATCCCGGTTATGAGCGCTCATACCGGAAAAGCCGTAAACATAATCGCCGATGATAATCGGATCGGTCTGATGGGCGTTGAGTGCACCGGTGTGCCAGAGAATGACGGGTTTCTCTCGATTGATTTTAACGGCTTGCGTTCCCATATTATACCAGGAGCTGATAATCGCGATTTTTTGCTGTGGTGAATACACCGGCGTACAAATGTTAATGTTATTTTGCACCTCCCATGGTGTTTCCCAAAATATTATACCGGTTGTTGGATCGAGAGCAAAAAACGCCTGCCCGCCCTGCACCAGAAGCAGCGGTTCATTGTTATATTGAATAACCACAGGTGTGGAATAGGAAGCAGGCGCCGGTCCTGACTGCCAGACCGTTTCACCCGTCATTTTATCCAAACCGAAGACCAGGGCGTCCCCACCCACCTGAACGATGAGGGTATTGCCGAAAACCACCGGAGACCCGGCGTATCCCCATTTGGGTATTTCCGCGCCCATATCAAGGAAATCTCTTTTCCATATCACCGATCCATCCTTCAAATCCAGGCACTGAAGCAGTCCACCGCGTGAAAGAACATAGACCCTGTCGCCGTCAATGGTCGGTGTCGCCCGGGGACCTTCACCGTATGCGGCGTTGCCGGGAGGCGCATGGAATAAATAGTACCAGAGCAGCTCTCCACTTTGCGGTTTCAGGCAAAAAATCACATCATTGGAATCTCGTCTTCCCGGCACGACCAGGTGATTCCCGCTGATAGCGGGACACGACCAGGTCACCGATTCGTCACCCTTGCACAAATAATCAACTTTCCAGAGCATCTCCAGGCCATTTGACCAGTCGGTAATGATGTTAGTAAACGCAGAATGGTTGTTGTGGTTTACACCTTTCCACGAGGGCCAGCCGGTTGAATCCGGAAGGACGGATAAAAGTTCCCCTGCCGGTTCGGGGATGTTTGATTCCGGATTCATTTTTACGGTATAGTCTTCAAGCCATGTAACGACAATACCTGCTGCAATAACGATAAAAACCACCGCGACACCAATAATAAGTAAAATTTTTGTTCTTTTTTTCATTCGAATTCCTGTTGATAAATATGACGCCATGAACGTTGTTATTAAACTCGGCAATAATAACGAAAATGTAGCAGAAAAGCAAGGGGGAAATGATTCAAGGTCGTATCACTTAAATTATCGTTTAGAAACACAGTACATCCGTCCAAAAATCGGACATTCCCGCGGCAAAAATTCTTGCGGAGTATTATAAATGACATATCCAATGCTAGCCTATTTCGTGTTACCGCTAAAAATACACGCTTTGTAGAAAATGTATTTAACGCAAAGATACAGAGGACGCAAAGAATCCAAGTTATTAAAAATGGAGTATTTCGAAAGCACGATTTCTGCTCACGAGTGGTGAATAATTCCTAAATTTACTCAATAATCGCCTGATAAACCAGCACCTTGAACTCATTATTCACCGGATAATAAAGGAACGGATCGAACTGGGTCATGAGAATTAAAATGAGTTCTTCTTCAGGATCGATCCAGAAAAATGTATTGTAAATTCCACCCCAACCATATTCACCTTCAGACCCGATGATTTTTGCTTCTGTAATATCGTAACATACTGAAAAACCAAGCCCAAATCCTATTCCCGGCATCCAATTGAATACCGGGCATTGTTCTTCGGGAAGATGATTTTTGGTCATAAACTCGACAGTCCGGCGGCCGAGTATCCGCGTTCCCTCCAACTCCCCCCTGTTGAGCAGCATCTGGCAAAAACGCATATAATCGAAAACGGTGGACACCAGCCCGCCTCCTCCCGATGGCATCCCGGGCGGATTTTTAAACCGGCTTTTTTCAGCTTCTTCGATAACTTTCAACCCGCCGGTATCAGCCCGGCCATATAGCGCCGCGAATCTGGTCATCTTTTTTTCGGGCAGATAAAAACCGGTATCTTTCATTTTTAACGGCTTGAAAATTCTCTGCTCCAGAAATTCTTCGAAAGGAACGCCGGAAATCTTTTGTATCAGATACCCCAGAACATCTGCCGAAACACTGTATTCCCATTTTGTCCCAGGTTGATGTTTAAAAGGAATTATTGCCAACTTTTTGATAAATTCTTCAAAAGTCCCGTTAAACAGATCCGCAGCAATGTACATGGAATCGACAGGCGTACGATCAAAAAATCCGTAGGTCAAACCGGAAGTATGGGTAAGAAGATCCCGTATAATGAGCGGATTTTTAGGATCTTCCAGCTTTATTACTCCTTTTTCCTTTCCGACAAAAACTTTAGTATTCTTGAATTCCGGTATATATTTAGATACCGGATCGGACAATTGAAACCGGCCTTCTTCGTAAAGCATCATTATGGCAACGCTTGTGACCGGTTTTGTCATGGAAGCGATCCGGAAAATTGTATCGAACTGCATCGGTTGGCTCTCATCCTGTTTACCATACTTTTCAAAGTGAACGACCTTGCCGCGGCGTGCAACAATCGTAACAAGTCCTGAGAGTTTATGTTCATCCACATAACTCTGCATGAACGGTCTCAGACGTTCAAAACGTAAAGACGACATTCCGACCTCTTCCGGGACGGCAGAGGGAAGACCCTGGCCGAATAAAAATTGTGATAAAACAAATAGGGTAAAAAGGGCGATCATAAAAGGAGATGTTTTTTTCATTTTCGATTCCTCCCCGGAAAGTTAAGATTTTAATGACTTTAACTATTATTTCAAGTAAAAAATTTGATACCAAAAATCTGCCGTATACAGATTTTTGTGATAAATGAAATTAAGCCACTATTCATTCATTCGTCACATGTATAAATTTCCATATAGCTTTAATATTTTTCCGTTCATCTTATGAATATCATCTTTACACCGGCGACCTCGTTTTCCGTTCGAATTCTACACAAATAAATACCGGAACTCACTTTTAAATTATTACGGTCACATCCATCCCATTTCATTCGATAAAAGCCTGCCGGACGTTCTTCATCCAACAGTACCCTGACTTCACGGCCCGTCATATCGGTAACCTGGACAAAAACACGTCCGTGATTCGAAAGTGTAAAGTCGATAAAAGTTTGCGAATTGAAGGGATTCGGATAGTTTTGCTGTAAAAAAAAGGAAGGTTGCCGCAGGGAGCGTAAAAGACTTCTGCCGGAAACCGGCGAGTCCAGCCCGTCGAGCCAGGTCATTCTTGTTAAATACAAACCACCGCGCAGAATACCCGCACGGCTGACATACCAATCACCATGTTCGTCCTGGAGAATTTCCGGGGCGTGTGCAGCGATATGGCCGACGTAATCCGAGTTTTCCCAGTGATCCCAACGATTCGATCTGAAAACATCGGTACCGTCATATCCGGGATGCTGCCAATCGGGTAAAGATTCCGTGGGATAGTCAAAGGGACGAGGCCCAATGAAAAGATAATAATCATCACCCCGCTGTACGACAAACGGTGATTCGGCCGGCCCGTAACCGGTGCCGCTGTGATAGTCGGTATAAGCGATTTCCCTTTTACTCCACTGTATCAAATCGTTGCTCGTACGGTACGCGACCACAGGATGTCCACCGGCCGGATCGTCGGTCGCGGTATAGTACATGATCCACTTTTCAACATCCGTACACCATCGCACCATAGGATCTCTTGCCTGGAATCCGTCTCGGAAAAGAATGATTGGTTCGGACCAATCGATCAGATCGTCCGATGTTCGAAGAGCGATGGCATAGCTTTCCACACTGCCTCCGCTGCAATAAAACATATAAAAAATATTTGTATGCCGTATAACATGCGGCGCCCAAAGCACCTTGCCGTTCGTCAAGGGTTCGTGAAACGGTGGCGGTTGTTCTTCCCAAAATTTTTGGTTTAAATTGTCTGCCACTGCATGACCGAAATAATCAGCCAAGGTCGGATCGCCGGAACCGGGATCGGGCCAGACGATTCCAAACATGTGCCAGCGATCATCTTTGCCCTGAATAAAACAGTGATCGTTGACATGCCAGTTTTTGTGACTCGTCTTGTAAATGGGATTAGATGGAAATTCATCGACGGTGAAAAGCGGTGAATGATTGGAGACCAACGGATGTTCTCCTGCCCAGTGCAAACCGGGTTTCAGTTGCCAATTATGGAACAGTGTGTCATTTAAGTCCATATAAAAGGCTTCGAGACAACCGTTCTGATTTTGTTTTGCCGCCATACCTCTTGCGGTCCAACCGAACTGCTCTCCCCTATCCCAGCCGCTGGAAGGAGCAAACTGCCATTTATGATGAAGAATATGGTTCAAATCCGAATAGAAAACCTCCATCCGGCCGTCGTGATTTTTTTCCACAGTGATAAATTGTGCCCTATCGGCGAATACGGCCGGATTGTCCCAGCCATTGTTGGGAGCAACCTGCCATCGGTGCTGAAGGACATTTTCGCGATCGATAAAAAAGACTTCCAACCGGCCGTCCGTATTTTGGGAAACAGCAATATGTTTGGCTGTACCCGAAAAGGGATTCTCCTCCGCCCATGCACCTCCCGGAGCATTCTGCCCTTTGTGATAAAATATTTCGTCTGCGCCCGAGTAAAAAACTTCAAGCCGGCCGTCCAAATTTTGTCCGGCTGCGACGGCACCGGCAAATTGTGCCAGCTTTTGTTTTTCCGACCAGTGCTTGTCCGGCAACAATTGCCACCGGTGGTATAGGACATTGCTCAAATTTGTGTAAAATAGATGAAGAGTGCCGTCTTGATCCCGTAAAAAATCAATGGCTTTGACCTGGTCGTCCAATTCTGCAACATCATACCATCCATTCGCAGGTGAACTCTGCTGTTTAAGGAACAGCCGGTTATCCTGATCGATGATAAAAACGTTCAGACATTCATCCTTGTCCAAATCCATTAATACGCCCTTTGCAGAATCATAACAGGGCGTTTCCTCCGACCATTCACCGCCCGGAGACAGTTGCCAGCGGTGGTAACAAATCCGATCCGTCTTTATATAAAAAACTTCAAGTCGGCCGTCTGCATTTTGCCCGGTGGTGATAACGGGCAATACCGGTTCACCTGCGAAAAGACGTATAAAGAATAAAGCCACCAAAGTGAATATCGGATAACGGCCGACCGTTCTAAATGTAAAAAACAAAAATATTTCTCCTCTCCGGTGGTTCTCCACTCTTATTTTAAATATATTAATTGTTCTGTCTTTACCACATAGCGACAGTATTGTTAACCACAATACAATTTCCGTCATAATATCCAAAGTAGTTTCGAGACGGACTGGACATTTTAAAGGTGACATCGACAGGTACCCATCCGTAATTTTCAAGGTAGAATTCAGCCCAAACATGGTATGAGCCGTCTGGCCGCATAGCGACGGCATGGCGTGCAGGTATTTTTTTATAACGCAGCAGGGAAATAAATATAGAGCTCAAATTGCCGCAATCCCCGCCGCCATTGGCTAATACAGTAGCCAGGGGGCTGAGTCCGATTTCCGGATTCAGGTACTGAAAATTTTGAGCGACATATTCATAACACTTCTCGGCAAAATATACGATATGAGGTGAGTTGTTCCAAATCGGATCCGCGATGGCCTTTATATCAGGATTTAACGGATCCACAATATTACCACTGGTGCCTGTGAACCATTGATAGATTTCGGAATTTACATCATAATCGTATAGAATTTCGGGAACATCCAGATCGATAGTGATGTTGTGCAGAGTGATATTGAAATTATAACCAAAAGTCCGGGTTTCCCCCGGGCCTGGCAGGTTCTCTGTTACTGTGTACCTCAAATACCGATCCTCGCTATCCGGAATATCCAGAACGGCACCGGAATGGGTGTCGATGGAATTGATCTTCTGATAAAAATTGGATTGCGGCAGCGGCATAATAATAACGACCTTGGACAGAGTGCCTCCAGTGTTCGTAACTCGCACATAGTTGTTCACCTGATAGTCTTTTGAGCTGTTAATATTAATAAAATCCTGTGCCGCCGTATTGACCGGGATAATGTAATCAAAAAAAACAAGGATAAAAAAGATGGCCATAAAAAAATGTAAAAACTGTCCTGAAATGAAGACAACTATTTTTTTCACTTTTCACACACCCTATCTTTAATAAAATTTAAATGCAGCCCACTTATTGCATTTCCTGATATAGTAAATAAAAATGACAAATAAATCAAGGAAAAAGGCCACCAGCAAAAAGTCCTTGAATTTCATCACTCAATTTATAAATTGAGTATTCATTGACGAATGACATGTCATTACCACCGCCAAAGGCGGTGGCATGTCAGGGGCGCACTAAAAGGTGCGCTGATGATCCGTTTTTTAAATTTATGGTCATGGTTTGAATGATAAAAAAAACAGATAAACGCAGAGGCCGCCAAGATCGCAAAGGTAAAATAAAACAGTATAAATTATTAATATTATCATTTTTGCTCAAATCTTTTATATCACTTTTTAAAACTATTCCTTTCTACTTTGCGCTCTCTGCGAACTCTGCGTTTAAAACCTTGTACTCCTGACACAACAACATCCAAATAATTTATTTTAAAGAAACTAAAAATGTGAAAAAAATTAAAAATTTCTCAGAATCTCTCAGTTTTCCCAATATCGTTAACAAACTTTTTAATTGCACTTCTTTTTGAGCAACATTCATGAATGTACATTATACTATTATCAGACAATTAAAAGAACGGTTTAACCAGTTATTAGTACCACTGCCAGAGGCAGTGGTTTAAGATACAAATTACAACGTTTAGCCGAAACGGCGAGAAAGGAGTATGATAAAGGCAATAGCAGAATTGCAAAAGAAATGTTCGCAAAGTTAGCGGCGTCGAGCCGTCTCGCCGGAAATGGGCAACTGCCATAATACGATGCTGCCGGCTAACTTCAATCCCATACAGTCAGCGAGATAGCGGAACAGAATGGGCCGTCTTTGTATATTCGGTCATATCTCCTAGCATAAAAATGTATTTTTTAATTAGGGCCATCGACAAAAAATGAATCGTTCTTGAAGCTGTAATAAATTCCGTACCTTACCGTATGAAATCGGACGTTTGGGACCAGTAAAAAGATATTCATCAGCGGAGATAAGATGAATTTCCGACAAAAGTAGATATCTAAAATCCTAACAGGAGAAAACAAGATGAAAAAAAATTCAACAATTATCGGCCTTTGTGTTCTGCTCGGCCTATTGACTTTTTTTTCATGTGCTGATAAATTGGACCGGCACGCCCTGATCAATTTGATGGAACAGTATCTCGCAGCACTTGCAAAAAACGATCCATCCGGCCTGCCGCTGGCACAAGATGTCAAACTCGTTGAAAATACGGTTGTCACGTCGATCGGCCGGGGTCTCTGGGAAACAACCACAGGAGGACCGACGGATTTCAAAATATATGTTGCCGATCCCGTCGCCGGGCAAATCGGTTTTTTAGGGGTCATCGAGGAGAACTCTAAACCGACGATCCTGGGAGCACGCTTGAAGGTTGTCGACGGCAGGATTACCGAAATCGATCATCTCGTGGTTCACTCGGGAGACCGCCCTCTGCATCCCAATATGTCAGAGGTAAGGCCGGAATTACTGGAGCCGGTAAAACGCTCAGAGCGTGTCCCACGGGAACAGATGTTAAAAATTGCAAATTCGTATTACGAAGCCATCATCCAGGACGACGGCAAAGTCTGCCCCTTTGCTGATGAATGCCAGCGGCGGGAAAACGGAGGCATCACGGCGAACGATCAGACGCAGACGCCTGAAGAAGCAGAAAAAGACGACTTTTCCGTGTTTAGAAAAATGACCTGCAGCGACCAGCTCAGCACCGGTGTCATGAGCTATATCACCGATATCAACCGCCGGCGTTTTTTTGCGGTGGATGAGGAAATGGGGCTCGTGTTCGCCTTTTCCATATTCGTCCACAACGGAGAGCCAAAGATCATGCAATTAAAAGGTGTACCCGGCATCACCGAACGGCCCAATCAGTGGGGACCATTCGATCTACCTGCCGCTCATATCTTTAAAATCAGAAACGGCAAAATCTATGATATCGAGGCCATCGGCTATATCGCACCGCATGGAATAAAGAACGGTTGGGAATAACAGGCAGCAGGAATTTATACGGTAATAAATATCACGATATGGAAAACCTTCAAAAATAGCTTGTCATTTTAATTTCTGCTCAAAACAGTATAACCATCAGGTTCGTTTTTTTCTTGACATAATCAACCTTTTTCTGTATTATTTTTCAAGGGAAAAAGCCGCACCTGTGGGAATTCAAGAGCGACGATCCAGCGGACTTTTTACACCCGAAAACATTTATTTTGAACGTTATTTTATTCATGCTCTTAAATAAATATAACACAATCCGCTCAAAAGTTATAAAAAAACGCCGGTTATGTCTGTTAAACGGTGGCGGGTTATGGCGCAGCAGATACTTGCAATAAGTTAAATAATAATAAATACCTAACGCATTTATTCGAATGCTGAGGAAACGGTGGGTGTTTAATACCTATGTTAGCGTGATAATACTAATATCTAGATTGAGCATTATTTACCATCGATAGAGATTCTGAATAAAGCATGTCCCGGTA
>JAFGEC010000420.1 GCA_016931775.1 Candidatus Zhuqueibacterota bacterium
GACGGTGCGACGCATCTCCGTTTTGGGTGGGTTAGATATTCAAAATATAGGTTAAATATCATGCAACGATGCGTCGCACCTATAAAAATTCCCCCCTGTTACTCCTTTTTATGTCCCACATTTTTTACTGAACACGAATGTATTTTTTCACTATTTTGTGCAAGTGAACGTATGCGATCAAAAATTTACATCTGAACTCATAAACCGTGTTCAAGAGTTCATAAGCGCTAATCCGTCCATTTCCAGGACCAAACTTTCCATTCAAGTCTGCGAATGGTTGAATTGGAAAAGCCCGAACGACCAATGGAAAGATATGAGCTGTCGTGTTGTTTTGTTGCGCTTGCACAAAAAAGGCATACTCACCTTACCTAATTCACGTTCAAAACCTTCGCTGGGTGCCCAACAAAAACGCTCAGTTGGTAAAATTCCTGTAAAACCGATGCCGGAGCTTGAATGTGATTTGGAAAAACTTTACCAATAAAAGATATTTATATTTACTCATTGTGTCACGATTATCAAGCAATTCTTTGTGACGGTGAGCCAGTTATTAAACCTGATCCACCCGAACCAGTAGATTGGGCTGATAAAGAATTTGGTCAGGCCGAACTTTATGATCATCGCCGCGTTATAAGATTATTGACTTTGGCGCGAGATTTTTATCAAAGGCGGGCGAGCTTGGGAACGAGTGTCTACGTAATTCCCTCGCATTAGATTTGTTTGTTTTCTATATATTTTTGCACGATTTTTCAATTTTCTTGTAGAATTTTAATTTTGTAATTATTGTAATATAACATTAAGCCATGTCAATGCCACTTGTATTTAAATTTCAATTGACAAAGATATTTTTTTTGCTATATTTGTGGGCTTGTATACGACGGATTTGGTTGACAACGAATGTAATTTAACAAATCTATCGAGACAAAATAATTTTTGAACCCAGAAGACAACTTTTGGGTAAAAAAGAAAAACAAGGAGTAACACAATGCGACATCTCATTTTTATTCTTGGTTTGGCTTGTGCCGTTTTAACATTAACAACTGCACAGGCGGATGAGGTCACCAGTCAAATAGACAAGGCCAAAAACCTGTATTCACAGGGAAAGTTGTCCGAGGCTGTCACTGAGCTTAATTTTGCCATAAACCAGATCCAATCCCTGCAAATCGACCGTTATAAAACAGCTTTCCCGAATCCCCCATCCGGATGGGAGGCGGAAGATTTTGAAAGTGGGGCCGCCGGTATGGCATTTATGGGTGGAGGTACCTCAATAAGCAGAAATTATACAAAAACAGATTCAGATGGTGAGACATCCGTAAAAATCGAAGTGGTCTCCGATTCCCCTCTTCTTTCCAGTTTGATGATGATGATCAGTAATCCCATGTTTTTGGGAGGTAAAAAGGTCGTCAGTATCGGCGGTGAAAAGGCCGTTGAAGAGTGGAGCGACTCGGATAAAAGCGGTCAATTGCAAATTGTTATTGAAAACAGAATGCTGATCACCGTGAGCGGCAACGGCCTCGCGAGCAAAGACGCACTTTATACCTATGCAAATGGTATGAACATCAATAAATTAAAATCTTTTCTGAACTAGGAAAAACGATAATGCTTTGAAATTTTCTCAACGACTTCCCATTTACAATCCAATCCCTGGGGAAATGTCACCAGATCACCCTTGCCGATGGTGACCGTTTCCCACTCTGTCGTGACCACAACTTTTCCCTCAAGAATGTAGCACGTCTCGGTTGAATCATAATGCCACGGGAATTTTGACGGTTCGGCCTGCCAGACAGGCCAGCTTTTTACACCCATGGAATTAATTTTTTCCTGTGTCGGTTTTTCAATGGTAATTTTCATTTTTTTTGTTCCAACAGTTTTTCCTTTACTTCCAAAGACCACGCCTCGATGAAATCCCAGTCCCGCGTGTCCACACTGCCTGTCGTCGGCAGCCCGGTTTTTTCCAGCACGCGATACATGAGCTGTTGCATCACCGGATTTAATTTTTCAAAATCGATTTTACCGCCGAATGCAGCCGATGCCATAAAGTTGATTTGTGGATATTTTTCAATAATCTGTGATAAATATTCTCTGTGCACTTTTTCCTTGCCGGACTGGCAATTGGCGGAAAGGCATACGGCAAAAATGGCAACCTTTTTTGACTCCAGTTCCTTGCGGTGCAAATGGAAAAAATCCCTTACATTGGCCAACGGCCTGTCGGCGCGCACCGAACTGCCCACAATAACACTGTCATATTCCTTAATCCCTGCGACATCATCAACAGAGATAACAACCGCGTCAATTGCAGCATCCTGAGTTAATATGCTTCCGATCCTTTCAGCGACCTCTTTTGTCGTACCGTAACCACTGCTGTAGGCGATGAGAACTTTCATAGAAAAATCCTTAAAATTAAATTTACGAAATATAAATGATTTGCGCTATAAAATCCAGAGAAAATTACAAATTATTATATTTCTTCAGTTAAACAAAAAAGATATGCTTGGCAACTATAGCCACGTTATAACATTTACTACTGATTCCGCAAATCACAGTGGTGTTAACTGATCAAAACACTTATTGAAATTTAACAACTTGACCTTCTCTGATCATTTGCCAAGACTTTAATAAATTTATGATTTTGACTGGACAAACAGGATCAACATGATGATTTTATTGAACTAACAATCAGGAACAAGGATACCTGTCACTCATATTCTGATTATCCCGTTGATCCGGCCCAATAAATACAATTAATTTATAAACAAATACCTAACATGCTATTCTTTAATTTACAGAATCCACAAAATTCAAAAACTGTTACTCGGTCAATAATCGTAATTTGATTTTTTTATCTATTGTTACCAAGCCGAATCAAGATATCCATAATGCATTCCTCGAGGGTAACAATTACGGAAATTATATGAATACCATTTTAGGTTGACGCAAAGTGCGACGGAGGTAATTTAAATAACTTTTCGATGTCAATGTTGATCGGTAACTGCAAGGTTAATTAATATAAGCCTGACCTGAATATCAAAAAAAATCCTTGCGTAAAATATGATTTGAATATTGTCTACTTTAAATTCAACAATCTTTATACTAATTTTCTTCCCAATTGTGACAGAAATGAAACACTTTTTACATTTTTTCGGGGATTTAATGCTTGCCTGTGAATCGAAACAGATAATCACTTCAACATCACAATCCTTGCAAGATATTAATTATATTTAATTTATGCCATAAACTATAAGATGAATACTTTTGAGAAAAAAATAAAAATTCTGGCATAGTCATTGCAATAACTTGACCAAAGAAAAACAGATAATAATGAGTGGGACGTGATCAAAGTGAAGGGAGGATTTCTCATTATTATAAAACAGGGGCCCGAAAAGGCCCCTGTCTTTTTTTACCCGCAATAAAATAAGAAATGATACATCCTCTACGCAAAATTATCTTCTGAACGTATTATCAAAAGTAGTATCCTTACCCATTGGCACGAACTGGACAGGCATTGTATGATCCGTTTAAAATCAGGCATCAGGATTTTACTTTTTTTACTCATATCTGCTTCCTACGCTCAGGACAACAGCAAAATTTTATCCCTTAATGGCGGGCATATTCGCACCAGGGTCACATTATACAACCATTTGTTCTCTGCTGTGGGTGGGGAAAATGCCAATCTTGGGGGCAGTTTGACCGAATCCGGTGTAACAGCGTTATTTTATAATCCCGCGCTCACAAGTACATATCAAAGGCCAACCGGTTTTTTAGAACTCTCACCCGGTTACGGTATCGATGTGGGTTCGCTGGGGGATATTAATTCACATGTCAAATCAAGTACGGACGCGGCGATCCAGGAGTATAAGGATCAATCCATCCTGCTGACCTATCCTTTTGTACAATCCGCATAT
The DNA here is from genome assembly GCA_016931775.1 of Candidatus Zhuqueibacterota bacterium. Taxonomy (GTDB): domain Bacteria; phylum Zhuqueibacterota; class Zhuqueibacteria; order Residuimicrobiales; family JAFGEC01; genus JAFGEC01. The sequence goes on from JAFGEC010000420.1 coordinate 3,900, forward strand.
AAAACGAAAACGCGGTTAAACGCCGGCGGATTGATCGTACCGGTAAAAGACTGGGTGGTTGGTGCGTACTTTTACTCGCCGCTGGATTTGCAGTTGGATGGTCTAGTTACCGGTTCCGCGGCGCAGATCAATTCGAAACTCGTTGTCTCCGATGACGAGGACGATGTTTTTTTTAATGGTTTTGTCAACGGTCATATAAATTTTCACACGGGTCTTTTTGCCTCGGGATTGAACATTTCACGCCAATTTTCACGACGGTGGTCGGCCGGCTTTCTGCTGCGTTATTACCGGTTTTCAGCTCATTCGGATGGATTAATGAACGTAGAGGGCACCATGCTGTACGGCGGCCGTGAAAATACTTTTAAAGATCCCAACGACAACTGGCACAATGACCTGGATCAGGCGGTTGACGCACAATTTAAGGGTAAAGATCTGGGGTGGTCTGTGGGCGCACTGTATCAGCTCGATGAAAATATTTCCTTTGCCGCCTTACTGGATTGGATGCCCGACATAACCGCCAGTGGACATTTACATATCGTCAACAACAGAGTACCGGCATTAAATCTGGATACAGTGACCGGCGACAGCGATGGAGAAATTTTCCAGGCGGAAAAATTAAAATTATCCCAACTCACACTGACTGAAACAATCCGGCATCAAACTTTTTCTCAATTAAAATTAAGACTGCCAAAATTCATAAAACTCGGCGCCGGCTGGAGAAAAGGCTGGTTTTCGGCCTCACTTTCTTACAGTTATGGTTTTTCACCGCTTTCGTTCGTTTACGGTAAAGATGAAATCGGTATCAAGCCGGAGCACAGACTCACTGCGGGTCTTGATTTTAAATATGTACAAGCGGGATTGGGATTTTTGACCCTGAAAAAATTTTCCAACGGTTCTGAAAACCTTGGTACGGAACCGCAGCACTTTATTTTGCCTGTTTTTACACTCGGCAGTTTTTTTAAGTTCAAAGAAGATTATACGGTCTATGTCTCACTGATTCTCGATCCCGTACCGGCGATTAAATTAGGCTATGGATATCAATTTTAACAATGAGATCGAAATATACAAAAACAATTCTTCTAATGTTGCTGAGCCGTCATTTATTTGCCGTCGGATTAACACTGCTTTACACACCCGACGGCCTGTTTCGCACCACCGACCAAATTTCTGTTCGGTGGAAAGAGCCCATTCAATGCAGAATGAAATACGGACTGGCCAGCGGTGTCTATCAGCACCAGACGACGGCCGGTGGAACCCGGGAAATGACTTTTACACCCCGGGATGAGGGAATGACGCCGGGTGTTTATTATTGTACCATTGTTTCCGGATCACTGTCCTCTGCCGAATTCAAACTCATGATTGAGAGCACCGCCGCTCCTTATATGATGGCACCGGCAAACAACAGTCTGGTTTCAACAACAACACCGGAATTCCGATGGGATCCGATCCCGGGTGTACCCTATTATCACCTCATTTTATCCGACCAGGAAGTCACTCTTTTTGAAGATGCCAACGGTGACCTGCAGTTGGACGGGGGCAATATCATCTGGCAAATCATCACACCGAATACTTTGGCGATTTACGGTGAAACCGATCCCTCCGGATTTTTTAACGGTATTAACAACAATTTACCACCTATTATGCAGGATTTGGAGTATAACTGGATCGTTTTGAACAATTATAACAACCATCCCGGCTACTCTTCCATCATCCAGTCCGGTGTTTTTAGCTTTCGTGCGAATATCGCTCATCATCTGCAGCCAACGACGCTCCTGTCACCCGAAGACGATGCGGAATTGGACGGAGAAGATATTTTTTTTGAGTGGCAATCGAATCCCACGGCAAAGGCGTATCAATTTTTATTGTCTGAGACACGGCCTCAGGAGGGCAGTGAATCCAGTTATTTGATCTGGGCACCTATCATTACCGAGACCTCTATAGAATGTCCGGCGAAACGGCTGCTAAAAAACGGACGGTATTTCTGGCGTGTGGTGGCACTGGATGAAAGCGGTCGTGGTATCGGTTCCGAACCGCGCGATTTTTTCTACTCCGTACCCATGGGAACGCTGGCTATCTGCACGAGGCAGGCCGGAGCCGGTTTTCTGCCGCGTGTTGAAATCGATATCGTGCCTCAGGACGGATCCAGTGAGATATCGAAACTGCTGACAACCGATAGCGGTATGCTGAACAATAAGGTGCATCCCGGAATTTATACGATATATGCGCGCAAGGAGGGTTATGCGGATACCAGCGGCACGGCAACCGTACATGCGGATGAGACCAAAAATGTCAATCTGTTTTTGAAAAAATTGATCCAGTCGATCAGCGGCCGCGTTGTCAATCAGAACAACCAGCCTGTCCCCCGGGCGGATGTAACGCTGCAAAGTATAAATACCAACGACCGGCTGACCATAGAAACGGATATGGGCGGCGGTTTTGATGTTCCTGTTTCCCCGGGGGCATGGCGGCTTTTCGCCCACAAGTCCGGGCATGAAAATTCCGATACACTTACAGTCACGGTAAACGCGGGACAAAAAGTGAACATATCCGGAAACCTGCGTCTGTTTCGCAGAGCGGCTGAAATTTCCGGCACCGTGACCACACCAAATGGTATACCGGTTCAAAACGCCGTCGTTCAGGCAAAGGGAATTTTTCCCTCGAAACAAGCCGTTACAAATGAATTGGGACGCTTTCGCCTGGAACTTACAGCAGGATCCTGGGAGGTCTTTGCGGAAAAGGACGGCTATGTCCGTTCACCCTATCGCAGTGTACAGTTATCGGCGGGACAAAACAAGCAGCTGACACCGGATTTGATATTGCAGCCACAGGCTTCTGTGGTGACCGGATTTGTCCTGTCCGAAGAAAAACTCCTGCCGGGAGCCGCGCTTTTCGCCGTTCCCTTGCGCGGCCGGGCGGTTTCAGCTTTTTCCGACGCTGTAGGCTGTTTCTTATTCAGCCTTGCCCAGGGTGATTATACTTTGAACGCCCGGTTAGAGGGTTATGTGGCACCGGAAAATATTTCCATCCGGCTCGCTGAAAATCAGACTGTTTCCGGTTTGTACATCCTGATGCAGCGGGCCACATGCCGGATTAAAGGATTTATTACCCGCGGCAGCCAACCCGTCGCCGGAGCTGTGGTGTTTTGTGAATTTGTTTCGGATACCAGTCTGGCGGATGGAAGTTACACACTATGGGTACCGCCCGGTACATCCACTGTGGATGTGATTTACAAAGGATTACTCAGTCCCGGCAGTAAAAAAGTCACTTTGCAGCAAAATGCGGTTCGGGAAAACCTCAATTTTAACATGTCCTCCCAGGCCGGTGTCATTCAGGGCCGTGTGACCTCAGCCGGCCTTGTGGTTGCGGCAGCACGGATTTCCACCGGTAGCGGCAATGTCTATCGTGCAATAAGCGACGGGGACGGCAAATACTGGCTTACCGTACCACCCGGGATTTGGAATTTGGATTGCGCTAAAGCCGGGTTTTTACCTGGCCGATTCACCGGTGCCGCCGTGCAGGCCGGCCAGACCGTCAGCGGAGTTGATTTTGCCATCGAGCTGTCCAAAACCGAGGTGCGCGGTACGGTAAGGGACGAAAAAGGCCGTCCTGTAAAAAACGTGCTCATAAATTTGGTCGATCATCATGTGTCGGCGGTGACCGATCAACTTGGACGGTATGCTTTGGCTTTGGCCGCCGGACAGTATCAACTGCGAGCGGAAAAATCCGGATATGTGACCCAGGAAAAACCGGTGCAGGTTTTGGAAGGCCGTACTGTGGAGCAGAATTTTACCTTGCAGACGAAAGGCTTTATCCATGGAAGGGTTCGTAATCAGGAAGAATCGCCGCTTGATAATGTTCTTGTCTCCGCGGACAACGGAATTTCGGTCATTGCGACGACCGATTATGCCGGAGATTATCAACTGCATTTGAATCCGGGATCCTACCGGCTGACGGCGGACAGATTGGGATATGCCGCTCAA
>JAFGEC010000421.1 GCA_016931775.1 Candidatus Zhuqueibacterota bacterium
ACTTCCAACAGGAAAATATTCCCATCCAGATCCAGCCGGATATCAACTCTGGCAAAATCCCGCAGGCCGAGGGCCTTGAATGCGCCGATACTGAGACGCTGCATCTCTTTGGCCAGTTCATCGCTGATCTTGGCGGGACAGATTTTTTCCCGCGGTTGTTTTTTCTTGTTTTCAACGGTTTGGATTGCGTCGGGATCGTTTTCCAGATCGATCTCCAGAACGGGAAAGGCCTCTACGGGATTATTCCCTAATAATCCCACTGCAAATTCCCGGCCGCGGATAAACTGTTCTACCAGGGCCTGTTGCTGAAATTCCTTTATGATATAGGCGACCGCTTCCCGCAAATCCCCGGGAGTGGAGACGACCCGGAGTCCAAATGATACGGCTTCCATTTTGGGTTTTACGATAGCAGGATATTCAACTTCACTCACGTCTTCATCAGCACCGTTAAACACCCAGAACCTTGGCGTGGGCAGGTTATGTTGTTGCATGATGATTTTAGTGATCACTTTGTCCAGGGCCAATGCGTGTCCGGCAGGTGTGGAACCGATATAGGGAATGCCAAGCATTTCCAGCATGGACGGCAAATGGGTGTATCGAGATTCCCCCTGGATCCCGTAAGCCATATTGAAAACCATGCCCATCCTTTCGCCTTCCATCACCTTTGGCATAAAATCACGTAACGATTCAAAGACGTGCATATTGCCATCTATAATTTGCACATTGTGTCCCGCACTCACAAGCGCATCGGTAACACGCTGTACCGTTTTCGGACTGTATTTTTCCTTGTTTTGAATGCCGAACGTGTTTATGACACGGGTCATATCTTTATTGTAAATAATGGCAATTCTCATTCTTACTCCGCGTTTGTGCGCCTATATACGAATTTTTTTATATTGATACAAGGGAAAAACGGACATAATTCCTGATTTTGATAAATCTGAATACAACCCCCTTTTTTGCATAATAGAAAAGTCGCAAACATAAACAGGCCAAAGCTTATACACGGTCAATCAGTCAACTCGATTGAAGGCGCCTTTTCTCAACGGTACGCTGTATTCATTGGTCATTGTCACGGTATCAACAAAACTTTGCCGGCGGTTTTCCGGCTTTCCAATGCTATGTGTGCCCGGGAAGCTTCTGATAAAGAAAAGGTCTGTGCAATATGGACCTTTAATTGATTTTTTTGAACCATGTTCAGGACATCTTTGGCGCGCTTTTGCAACGAATCCCGATCGGAAATATAGTGAAAAAGCGACGGGCGTGTGACAAACAACGATCCCTTGGTGTTTAGAACCGTCAGGTCAAAGGGTCCCACTTTACCGCTGGATTGCCCAAATAGCACCATATAACCCAAAGGCGCCAGACAATTCAGGCTTTTAAAAAAAGTGTCTTTCCCGACGGAATCATACACCACGTTCACGCCTTTACCATCGGTGATTTTTTTGACCTGCGATTCAAAATCCTGTTGAGTGTAAAGGATAACGTGATCGGCACCCATTTCAAGGGCCAATGTTCGTTTTTCCGCAGTAGAAACGGTACCGATGACCTTTGCGCCGATTCTTTTCGCCATTTGCACCAAAAGTAATCCAACCCCGCCGGCTGCAGCATGAATCAGGCAGGTAAAATCGGACCGCAGTTTAAAGGTGGAATTTGAGAGATAATGCGCCGTCATTCCCTGCAGCATAACAGCGGCGGCCTTTTGCGGTTCGATCCCCTTCGGTACCTTGACAAGACGATCCTGAGGGACGAGTACGAATTCAGCATAACTGCCCGGACAATCAGCCCAGGCAACCAATTCACCCTCAGCATAACCTTGAACCCCATCACCCGTTTCCTTTACGAATCCCGCACCTTCCAAACCCGGCGTATATGGTAAATCGACTCTATAAAGTCCCGTACGTTGATAGATATCGATATAATTTACACCGCAGGCGGCAGTTCTTACCAACACATGACCCGGTTTTACATCGGGTATCTCTGTTTTTTTTACGACCAGCTGGTCCGGGCCGCCGAATTGATGCAAAACGATTGCTTTCATAATTTCCCTCTTTAATTTAAAAATAATAATGCCCGCCTTTTTCAAGCGGGCATTGAATGATTTTGAAAAAAATAATGCACCAGATGATTTAAGGGTTTACAAATCATGACGCAATCCCTTCTTCAAGGTCTCGAGTGCCTTTTCAACTCCTTCCGTAAATTCATGCCAGGCTTCGCCGCTGGTATTTTTCAAATTTTCAAGTTGATTAACAACATCTTTTTGCATTTTTTTTACCTTGTCGAGTCGCTTCTGATAATTTTCCCGGACTTTGCCGGTTGCCTTTTCTGTTTGTTCAACCAGGCGATTTATTGATGATTCCAGTCGCTGCAATTTTTTCTCAGCCCACACAATATAACGCGCCTTGTCCTTTTTTATGCCGGATACCCGGAAAAAAAAGATGAAAACAACCGTCCACAGCGCACTCAACAGTCCGATGATAAACAGCGTCCAGCAAACGACGGACATTCTTTTTGCCCGTTTTTGCTTGAGATTCAGCTCATCCGACAATTTTGCCAGTTTTTCCTCTCTGTTCTGTATTTTCTGTTCACGGGACAATAATGATTGCTCTTTTTGAGCAATTATTGCCAGTATTGTATCCAAACGATCTTTAACACTTTCGGAATAGGGTACGAGTTCTCCAATCCCAATCGAATCACTTTTTGTCACGGTCGTACGGGTCGTATCCGGTACTGTCTCTTTTTTTTCGACATTGGTAATAATTTCCTCTTTTTCTCCACAGTTATAAAATCCACTAAAGGCGAGAAAAAAAACAAATGCGATCATGCTGTACTTTGATATCTGCATAAAACCTCCATTGATATTTAGTATCTGTTTTCTGCTTGTAATCGCAAATTCCGTACCAAATATATTAACACAATAAAAACAATATGTTGAGAAAAAGAATAATGAAAAATTGTGTACACTGCCTTCACAATTCAGCGCTTGCTGTAAAGAATATTTACAAAGAAATATCATCAAATTGTAAAAAAAGATATCGACAGAGAATATTTATAATCATCTTTTACTGAGGAAAAAGTTACGGATCCGAAAATTAAAAGTCACTTATTTGTCGTGTTTATTTCGGATCGTCCGGATTGATTTGGTATTTACCCAGTTTATTATATATGGCGCGTCTACTGATTCCCAATAATTTTGCCGCCTTTGTTTTTTGGTTATCAGTCTGCCTGAGTGCCTGGATAACCGCACTTTTTTCTATCTTTTCCAGTGTTGTTCCGAATTCGATCAACATAAACGGTTTTGAAGGGTGATTCTTGTGAAAGCGAGGGGGTAAATGCTTCGGAAGAACGACCGTCCCATTACACATCAAAACGGCACGTTGAACGACGTTTGAAAGTTCCCGGACATTGCCGGGCCATTTATATTCTTTCAATATTTCAAGGCATTCGCTGGAGAATTGTTCAATTTTTTTATTAAAATTCGAACGGTATATATCTAAAAAATGTTTGACCAACAGGGATATATCACCATACCGGTCCCGCAGCGGTGGTATAACAATCCGAAAAACATCCAGACGATAAAACAAATCCTCCCGAAATAAATTTTTATTAACAAGGTCACGGAGATCTTCGTTTGTAGCCGCAATGATCCGGCAATCAATATTAATTCGCCGTTTTCCGCCCAATCGATAAAAAGCTTTTTGATCCAACAACCTTAAAAGACTGACTTGGACCTTGGCATCAATGCTCCCAATTTCATCGAGAAAAACCGTTCCGTGGTTTCCCAATTCAAACTTACCTTTGCTTTTTTGCTGTGCCCCGGTAAATGCACCTTTTTCATAGCCAAACAGCTCACTGGCGATCAGTTCACGGGGTATCGCCCCAATATTGACGGGGATATAATTTTCATGCCGCCGTGCGCTCAGTTGATGAATCGTCTTTGCGGTTATATCTTTACCTGTTCCGGTTTCCCCTAAAATGAGAACGTGGACATCTGTTTCCGCGGCTTTTAATATCTGCTCATATACCGTCGCCATAGACGGAGATTCACCGACAAACAGATCAAAAGGATGATCGCCCACAAGGGAGGGATTCCGACTTTCCAATGTTAATTTGGCTTTTTTGATACTATATTTAATTTCATCAACCGTAAAGGGATATTTTATGAAATGATAACCTTCCCATGGGTCGATGGAGAGAGCCCAATCCAGGTCATCTTTATTGACCATGAAAATTAAATATGAAGAACAACTTTTAACTTTAGCCACGAGCGAAAATAATTTACTTTTATCACTTATAGCACTGCTGTCTAAAAGGACGATATCGTTACGGCCGAGTTTTTTTTCCTCGAATATTTGTTCAAGGGACAGATTCATACCGGCAAGTTTATGGTTCCGGCAAAATTGCCGGACCGTGTCCAGTAGATCACACTGCATACCGATAGTGGTGATCCGAATGGATGGCATAAAAACACTCCGATAACTAATTGCAGACTCTTTTGTCGGTTAAATATACGAATAAAGTCCTACAAACTCAAGATCGAATCAGAAAATTCTGTATAACCTCAATTATGGGTGGGGCGCGCCATTGCGTCGCAGTGACAACTTGTGTCCCACCCATAACGGGGTTTTTCACAATCTTCCACGTTCGAAAAAAGTCAATGACAACATATAGCCGGCAATAAAATATAGATCATTTTTTGGGATATCGTTGACTTTTTGATAATAAATATGCTGTTTTTTTCATTTCAGAATAACCATTGCCTTGACCTTTCGATCTTTGAGTGTTATCAATATTAATCCAAAAACACTATAAATTTCCATACTGATTTGGAACGATAGATTATTTTTAAAAACACCGGTAGCAATAAAAATAACTCCCTGGATAATAAATAGAACGCCAAAGAGATAAGCGCCTTTATTGATCGCGGTGAAAAATATTAAATGATAAAATTGCCCATCCACAGCCAAAAGAAACCAAGTACACTGCTAATTATTTCGTCACTTTTTTTGACACTTTCACGACTTATGGGAAAATATACCTTTTTCTTCTCCCAATCTTTCCGTCTGTGGTTAATATTGAAAAACCTTGTAAATGTTCCAAGCTTTTTAACATGATACTCACCTCTTTTTTTAAATGAGTATTTTTTTTAAATATTCTAAGCCGGATCGATTCAAATGAGAGATAAAATATACCCACTTGAATTGTATCAATATGCCGGTAACATATCTGTCAAAGGACCATTGTATAAAGACAACCGGTAAACGGCTTTTTAAATCACGTACATTTAAAATAAATTCAAGCGGATCTATTCCGGAAAAACTGCAGTCGAAAACAATAATATGAACTGCTTCCCTTCTTATAAAATACAATGACTTGCCCAAGTCGCCGCAAACGGCAATCGGCTCTTTAACATGACACAAAAGCCGTTTCAATTTGTTATCAATATGATCGGATATTACTAAAACCAAGCCGAGCACCTCATTTGATCGAAGCTGTTTTATAGGATTGTCTCATCGAGAATAAATTTCCGCAAAAACTCAAACAGCAATCTTGTCAACAGTCAAGTCCGATCATTAAAATTGTGAACAGGAAGGGATATTAATCCCGGAAACATCAATCCTTCAATGAGAACTCATCCGTCATTTATTTTTTCTTTTTTTGCGGGCGTATCGTCAAAACCGGAAATGTAGAATGCCGAATAATTTTCTCTGCTACCGATCCAAAAAACAGTCGTTCAATTCCGCTTTTACCATGTGTGGCAAGAACCAGCAAATCGACCTGCTTTTCTTTTCCAACATTTAAAATTTCATCCACTTCGGATCCAATAGCAACGATGGTCTCCGTAGTAACATCCGGATGGACAAACTTTTTACTGAAATTTTTAATTGTTTTTTGAGCATGAATTTGCATTTCTTTTTGAAAACGATTCGGATCAAAACCGACGTTTACAGGTGTCTCTAGAACCGGTAAAGGAGTTACGACATTGACGATATACAATTTTGCAGAAAATATTTGCGCCAGATCACTTGCAAATTTAAGTGCCTGCAGGGAAAAATCACTAAAATCTGTAGGGCATAGAATGTTTGATATTTGCAGCATTTTTTTCTCCAATTAGATCAGTCGTCTTTTTTTATAATCATTGCAAAAAGAATGCCAAAACCCAAACTTTTGTTTATAAACAATTTGAAAACAGGGCGCAAGTATAATTGTAAATATACAGCACACAAAGTCGCTTTAATTTAAAAAATTCGTATAGAATGTATACGAAAGTAATAAAAGTTGAGAAATGAGATATTATGGGGATCAAAATGCAGTAAATCGGAGAAAAGAATCAAATTTCCCGCATTTTCTCAAGAAACTGTCAAAAAGACCATTATTAAAAGGTCGATTTTGCTCTCATCGAATGCAAATAATAATAGAATTTTTGCCTAAAAATAATACCAAATAGACCGATACTCTTCCACATCCTCGCCCAAGTTTTTCAGCCGTTTTATATAATCATAAATCGGCACATCCGTATAGTAGTAACTGTCGGCATATGTGATATTTTTTTCCCAAGGTAAAAATTCATAAACACGAGCACCGTCGGGCATGATCCCGATCACCTGGTGATCTTGACCGGCCTGAATATTATTTTTCCCCAGCCGCGGCAGGTTAAAAACAATGGCATCGGTGCGTTCCAGACCGGGCATCAGCCGGGCTTCTTCCTTGCGTTCCTGTAAAATCCGTGCGACCGGGACCATATAATTTTCAGTTTCTTTTTTATCCTTCAAATTAAAGGTATAGTAGGGATCGACACCGACAAGCCTGAGGTCATGCCGGAGCTTTGACGATTCAAACCGTCGAGAGTTATAAAACGTAAAGACCTGTTGATTATACACACTGAGGCCGGATTTACGTATTTTTTGTAAAGCAGCCAGTGCTTCAGGAGTAATTTCATAAGAGTGCTCAATATGGGTTACAATGGCCACTTCGCGATGGCCGGGCTCATGAATATCTGTCAATATTGCCATCAGGTCGTCGGTCCAGCGCTGGGGCAGAACAACAGGCGTCCTTGTGCCGATACGGATACGCCGGATATGCGGTTTTGCGGCGATTTGACTCAATATATCGGCCAGTACCTTGTCTTTCATCACAATGGGATCTCCTCCCGTGACCAAAATTTCGGTCACGTTCGGGTGCTCGTCAAACCACGCCAAAGCCTTTTGGCGTGTTTCCCTGCGTGCCAATGCACGGGGTTCCATAACCTGACCCACTTCCCAATTACGCTGGCAATAGACGCAAATTTGAGCACAGGTATTAAACGGCTTGAATATAGCGATACCCGGGTATCTTCTCGTCACCAATTCAACGGGAGACGTATCATGTTCACCCATAAAATCGCACGCATACGAGGCTTCATTACGGTGCAAGATCATCTTCTTTATATAATCCAGCGGCGGTATAACCTGAGCTCGAATCGCATGGTCGTACTGAGGATACTCTTTATAATCCATCAAACTGAGATAATAAGGTGTGATGCCGAAAGGAATATAATTCTCCCCCGCCAATTGAACGGCATTTTTTTGTTCATCGGTGAGATCCAAAAGCTCTGACAGCACTTTGATATCTTTAATGATATGCTGCAAATGCCACATAGAATTTTGCCAGTCATTTTCGGTTCCGGAAAAATAATCAAGAATACGCCGCCGGTTTTTATTGCGCCTGTCAACAATATTTTCATCCAGACCGGACGGATATCGAGCGAAATAATCACACACTTTTTTCCCGAATTTGTCCAGTGCCTTCGTCCTCGCCAGTGCTGCCTGACGACCTGACAAATCGTGGGATTCCACATAAGAACGGTATGCATGGTTACCGGAATAGACTCCGGAATTGCTTGCAATCCCTCGAAAAAGGTGAATAAACTCCTCCATAAAACCCATGGAGACGTGCACGTCAATCGCATCAAATTCTTTCGATGCAACGTTCCAAAGTACATTTAGTGCGCTAAAACCGATTTTTTTCTCATATCCTCTTGAAAAAATATTCTTCAAAGTTCTGATACAATCTCGAACAATGACTCGTTCGAGCGCGTGAATATCATAGGATTGGTTTAACAGCAAACGTTCAATACGTGTCAGGTAATGAAAGACGGAATCACGGGCATCTTCCAGAGTCGAACTCGATTCAAAAATATCCATCAAATCGGGATTTGCCCGTTTGAGCAAGATTGAAAAGGTGGAAAAAACGGCCTCTCCCCTGAGACGCATATCCTCAAGGGTTTTAAAATTAATAAAATCAGCCTGGTCGCTTTCAAATAAAAATTTATTAAAATCGTATTCTTTATAATTCATACTATAACCTCCTTTGTGATACTCCGAATGAATACCCTACAGGTTGGTATTATTGAGGCTAAGTCTCATCTGCATTAAAAGGTAGGCCCGGGTGTCGGGGCATACGTCAAGGCATGTGTGACATAAAAATTCAAGCCAAACCGTGAACAACTGGCAAATGGAATATACGAAACTGCTAGAACGTCATAAGGTACGCTTAACCCTCTTTACCTGAAATATAAAGGGTTCTGTGCTTTGGGAAAGAGAACAATTAGATGTTTTCGCTCACGGTGTCCATCACAACCCAATAAATAAAACATTGAGGAGGATCATGCCATTTATGAATATCAAAATATTTTACACTTTTCATTCACCAATCCCCAAAATAATTATCATTTATCGCGCAATAGATATTATAAGATTTTTTTTTGTAAAAAACAATAAATTTTTTTACGGGGTATCCCCCAAAATTTTATTTTATGATAAACATGCTGAAACAATCAACTCGGCTTCTACACTTCATGATGTTGTTTAACCTCGCGCAGAG
>JAFGEC010000422.1 GCA_016931775.1 Candidatus Zhuqueibacterota bacterium
AAAACCACACTGGCGCATATCATTGCCAATGAACTGGGATCGAATATCCGTGTAACGTCCGGGCCGGCGCTTGAACGCGCTGCTGATCTGGCGGGTCTGCTGACCAATTTGAAGGAAAAGGACGTCCTTTTTATCGATGAAATTCATCGCCTTAACCGCGTGGTGGAAGAGTATCTGTATCCGGCTATGGAAGATTTTAAGCTCGATATCATTATTGATAAAGGCGCCAATGCTCGAACGATACAATTGCAACTGCCCCGTTTTACCCTGGTGGGCGCAACAACACGAGCCGGCTTACTCACATCACCGTTACGGGCACGATTCGGCGTGTCGCTTCGTCTGGATTTTTATCAGCCAAAGGATCTGCAGACCATTATTATGCGCTCAGCCAAAATACTCGGCTGGTCGTTGAATGAGCAGGCCGCTTTTGAAATTGCCGGGCGGTCTCGGGGTACCCCCAGAGTGGCCAATCGATTGTTGCGCCGGATTCGTGATTTTGCCCAAATCGAAAAAAAAGACGGAATCGATGTAGAGCTGGCCCAAAAAGCTTTGAGCCGGTTGGATGTGGATGAGCAGGGCCTCGATGATATGGATAAGCGGATTATTCTTTCTCTTATCGACAAGTTTGACGGCGGTCCGGTGGGATTGTCCACCCTTGCCGTTACGATCGGTGAAGAAAGGGATACCATAGAAGAAGTGTATGAACCGTATCTGATCCAAAAGGGCTTTCTTAGTCGTACTCAGCGAGGACGCGTGGCAACCGAACATGCTTATGCACATTTTAAACGCCGGAAAAAAAAGGTTCCAGGTCAAAAAGATTTATTCGATCATCCGTAAAAATATTTTTTTAGCTGTATTTTTATTTTTTATACATGGAGGTAAGTGATAAATGAAACTTTCCGATTTCAAGTACAATCTGCCTGATAAACTCATCGCTCAATATCCGAGTGAAAAACGTGACAAATGCCGGTTGATGGTTGTGGATAGAAAGACGGAGTCCATACACGAGGAGGTGTTCTCTGATCTCATCAAGTACATGGAAGAAGGAGATACGCTCGTACTGAACGAGACCAAGGTTTTTCCGGCACGTCTTGAAGGTACCAAAGATAAAACCGATGCTAAAGTAGAAATTTTTTTGCTGCGCGAACTGGAACAGGGACTATGGGAGGTTCTTGTCAAGCCTGCACGTAAAGTGAGAGTCGGTAACCGTCTAACGATCGGCAAGGATTTAACATGTGATGTGATCGACAATACGGTTTCCGGCGGCCGGGTTGTACGATTTATTTATGACGGAGATTTTTATTCCATGGTCGACAAGATCGGCCGGTCTCCGTTACCTCCTTATATAAAACGTGAGCCGGAAAATTCTGATAAAATTAGATACCAGACTGTATATGCCCGGATACGCGGGGCGGTTGCGGCGCCCACGGCCGGCTTGCATTTTACAACTTCATTATTGAAGAAAATTGATAAAAAAGGCGTTAAAATCGTAAAATTGATCCTGCATCTGGGATTAGGCAGCTTTCGGCCGGTTGTGGTCGAGGATTTGAGTCGACACAAAATGGATTCGGAATTTTATGAAATTCCGCAGGAAACTGCTGACGCTGTGAATGAAACCATGCGCGATAAAAAGAAAGTTTTTGCGGTGGGGACCAGTGTGGTGAGAGCCCTTGAGACCAGCGTGACGTCCGAAGGATGGCTCAAATCCAGTAAGGGGTGGACGGATAAGTTTATTTATCCGTACTATGATTTCAAAATTGTCGACCGGCTGATTACAAATTTTCATTTGCCCAGTTCCACCCTGCTGATGCTGGTTTCGGCTTTCGCCTCCAGGGATTTGATTTTCAAATCCTATCGTAAGGCGATACGGGAAAAGTACCAGTTTTACAGTTACGGCGACGCGCAACTCATTATTTAAATCCGGTTTGTATCTTGCTTGTAACTGCAATTATTGTTGCGGCCGGTTCAGGTAAACGGATCGGCGGCCGGTTGCCCAAGCAGTTTCTATCCCTGCTCGGTAAGCCGATTCTGCAGCATACCCTGGAAAAATTTCAGGTGTGTGATGATATAAATAAAATCGTTCTGGTTGCACCGCAAGACATGTGTTCGGAACTGCCCGGCGTTTGCCGAGAGCAATGGCATATTGAAAAGCTATCAAGGGTCGTTCCCGGTGGTGCCGAAAGACCGGATTCGGTTTGGGCGGGATTATCGGCTTTGGATCATACCGACGGTTATGTTCTTATTCACGACGGTGTGCGGCCGTTTATCCGTGTTGAAAAAATTGTGGAAATTGTGGCGGCAGTGAAGAAATATGATGCGGTTGTGGTGGGTGTGACACCCAATGATACCATAAAAATAATAAAAGGTCAGTTTGCTGTGGAAACGCCCGCCCGAAATTCTCTCGTTCAAGTACAAACACCCCAGGCGTTTCATGTCGATTTGATAAAAAAAGCCTACACGCGCGCGTTTCGGGACGGCTTCGTCGCTACAGATGACGCTGCCTTGGTTGAAAGAATGGGCAAGGGCGTTTTTCTGGTTCGCGGTGACCATCTCAATTTCAAGATAACGTCGCCTGAAGATTTGAAAATTGCTGAAATGCTGTTGCAAAAACAGGATGATTGATATGCGTATCGGACATGGATTTGATGTACACAAACTGGTTGAAAACCGAAAGCTTGTATTGGGCGGTGTGGATATTCCCTACAAAAATGGTCTGCTGGGCCACTCCGACGCGGATGTTTTGTGCCATGCGGTGAGTGATGCGCTTTTGGGTAGTGTAGCCCTGAGTGATATCGGGCAACATTTCCCGGATACCGACCCTCAATACAACGGTATATCCAGTTTGTTGTTGCTTAAACATGTGGTACAGCTTTTGGCAAACAAAAATTATTCGGTTTGTAATATCGACGCCACGATTATAGCCCAGGAGCCTAAACTGGCACCCTACATATCAGATATGCGCAAAAATATTGCCGCTGCGGTAAACCTGGATGTCGATGCGGTCTCGGTCAAAGCCACAACAACAGAAAAACTGGGATTCACCGGCAGCGGTGAGGGAATAGCAGCGCATGCGGTGGTCTTGGTCGAAAGGGCGAAAGACTGATATGATTTCATTTAAAGAGAAAAAACCGGTTATCGGTGTGGTGCATCTCAAACCACTTCCGGGAAGTCCGTTGTATCGTGGAGATTATGATTCTATCGTCAAAAATGCGCTTACGGACACCCGGGTTTTAGTAATGAACGGCATCGACGGGCTGATTATTGAAAATTACGGTGATGTGCCGTTTTATATTGATCGGGTTCCACCGGAAACCATCGCCTGTATGAGTGTCGCTGCAACAAAAATAATTCAGGAGCATCCTTCTATTCCTGTCGGTATCAACGTTTTACGAAATGATGCCCGTGCGGCTCTGGCTATTGCCAAAGCTTGTGGCGGGCAATTCATACGTACCAATGTGCACGTGGGTGTGACCACGAGTGAGCAGGGTTTGATCGTGGGTAAAGCACACCATATCCTGCGTTATCGGCGGCATCTTGAAAGTCAGTGTCAGATTTTTGCAGATATTTACGTAAAGCATTCTTATCCCCTGGTTCAACCGTCATTTTTTGATACCATTTGCGATACGCTGGATCGGGGCCTGGCGGACGGCTTAATCGTAACCGGCAGCCGAACAGGTCAACAACCTGATTTGGCATTTTTAAAAGATGTTTATCAAATCACAATGGATAAAAAAAAGCCGCTGTTCCTGGGCAGTGGTGTAAATATACAAAATGTCGAATCGCTTTTGCCATTTGCAGACGGCGTTATAGTCGGTACTTTTTTAAAATTCGACGGTAAAACCATCAATTCTGTTGATCCTCAAAGGGTACAACAATTGATGGACAAGGTGCGGCATATGCGGGAGAATTTATGAGTTTATATATTTACAACAGTCTAAAACGAATAAAACAGCTTTTTGAACCCCTTGAAGCAGATACGGTGAGAATGTATGTATGCGGTCCTACAGTGTACGATTATCCACATATTGGGCATGCAAAGAGTTATATAACCTTTGATATTGTCGTGCGTTACCTGCGCCATCTGGGGTACCGGGTCAAGTACGTTCAGAATATTACCGATGTGGGACATTTACTCGACAGCGGGGAAGACCGGATTATGCGCGGAGCCCGCCGGGAAAAGGTCGATCCCATGGAATTGGTTGAAAGGTATACCCGTGCATATTTTGAAGCGATGGATGCTCTGAATATTCTGCGGCCGGATATATCTCCACACGCCGCTGCTCACGTTCCGGAACAAATTGAAATGGTGGAAAAACTGATCGCAGGTGGTTATGCCTATGAGGTGAACGGTTCGGTATATTTTGATGTATCAAGGTGGCCAAAGTATGGTATTTTATCCGGTAGAGATGTAAACGATCAGCAGGCGGGTGCAAGGGTGGATGTCAATCCCGAAAAAAAACACCCGGCGGATTTTGCTTTGTGGAAAAAGGCCGATCCGGAACATCTGATGCAGTGGAACAGTCCTTGGGGCCGAGGATATCCGGGTTGGCATATTGAGTGTTCGGTTATGTCCATGAAGTATTTGGGCCAAACTCTCGACATTCACGGTGGCGGGATGGAAAATCAGTTTCCACACCATGAGTGTGAAATCGCCCAGAGTGAGGCTGCAACCGGCGTTCCTTTTGTGCGTTACTGGATGCATCATAACATGGTGCTGGTCGATTCCGTTAAAATGAGCAAGTCACTTGGTAACTTTACCACAGTTGCCGAAGCATTGAAAAAGCATCCTGCGATGCATATTCGTTTTTTTGTGCTGCAAACCCATTACCGCAGTCCGGTTGATTTCAGTGACAGTGTGATTCAAAGCGCCGGTCAGGGATATCAACGGTTGCTGAACACATATATGCTGCTTGGGCGTCTTGCGGGATCGGAAATTGCAGAAGGAGCTCCGGAGGATGTGCGGGAAATGTGCCGTTCGGTGATATCGGCGTTTCAGGACCAGATGGATGATGATTTTAACACGCCAAACGCTATTGCCGTCATATTCGATTTTTCACGTCAGATTAATAAATATATTACGGAAAGTGAAAAGCCCGAGCCGTCGTCACTGGCGCTGTTATGTGAAACATATAAAAAAATGGCGGGTGACGTGTTGGGTTTGCTTCCCGGCAGGTTGGAGGAAGAACGCCCGGCAAAACCGTTTATTGAGTTACTGATAGAGATACGCCGGGTGTTGAGATCGGAGAAAAACTGGGCTTTGTCCGATCGTATTCGCGATCAGTTGGCTGAGTTGGGTGTTTCCGTAAAAGACAGCAAAAATGGCAGTGAATGGGACTATCAAATGTAAAATAATTCAAGAAATTGAAAAAAAAACTTGATTTTTAATTTGATTTTGTTAAATTAATAGACTTACTTGGAAAATCAAGCCACCATAGCTCAGTAGGTAGAGCACCTCACTTGTAATGAGGCTGTCGCGGGTTCGATTCCTGCTGGTGGCTCGATAAGGACAAGGGGAGGTTCCCGAGCGGTCAAAGGGAACAGACTGTAAATCTGTCGGCAAAGCCTTCGGAGGTTCGAATCCTCCCCTCCCCACATAGGTTGTGAGTATTAGGCTTTTGGAAGAATCGGTCTCGGGTTGCTACGTGTTAGCTGGGCCGATATTTTTTTGTCAAGTTGGATGTCACTGCTTACAAAGATATACGTAAGCGGGAGTAACTCAGTCGGCTAGAGTCACAGCCTTCCAAGCTGTTGGTCGCGGGTTCGAGTCCCGTCTCCCGCTCTGTGCCCATGTAGCTCAGTCGGTAGAGCGCATCCTTGGTAAGGATGAGGTCACCGGTTCAATCCCGGTCGTGGGCTCATGGTTGTAAAGATATTGTTTAAAAAAATAAAGTCATATAGTCCGGAGGAACAAAATCATGGCAAAGGCCAAGTTTGAACGTACCAAGCCCCACGTAAACATAGGAACAATCGGTCACGTGGATCACGGCAAGACGACGTT
>JAFGEC010000042.1 GCA_016931775.1 Candidatus Zhuqueibacterota bacterium
GCAATTTGCAGGACGAAAAGCATCGGAGATGATACCGACAATGAGAAGCGCACCCATAATACCGTAATAGTTGCGTATAAAACCAAGGATGATGTAACCCAAACCACCGAGTAGCAAACTCCAAATCTGCACTTTATATGCACTCCACCGGTCACTCAACCATCCACCCAGATAGCTGCCTAACAACGCACCAATCCCCCATATACTGACTACCCTGCCTGCCGCAGTAAGACTGAATGCCATTTCCTTCGTCAAATAGAGTGTTAAAAACAGCAGAACCATGGTACCCATCCGGTTGACAAACACAACAGAGGCCAACAACCAGGCTTGCCGTGGCAAACCGGAATAAGCGGACTTGTACATATGCAACAAAGCTTTCACGAATTCACCTATTCAAAAAAGATGATTATGTAATTAGTAATTAATATACTAATTAGTATATACTAAATCAAGTAATTTTTACTAAAAATTATATAAATTAAAAAAAAATTGCATAAATAAAATCATTTATATATATTCATTTAACAATAAAAGCCGGATCGAGAGAAAAAATTTTCAGGTATAAAAACTCAAAGGAGCCATGCTTTGACAACCGATAGAAAACAATCATTTTATTACGATCCCCTGATGCTCGGGAAACGCGCACAACGCGTTCGCGTTGAAAAACATCTCAGCATCGAATCGTTAGCCCAACAAGCGGGATTAAATAAAAATACCATTGTGCGTTTTGAAAAAGGATTATCCACTCGGATGGATACGATATACAAAATTTGTAATGTTCTCAGCGTCTCCCCTTTTCAGCTACTGGATGGTAAACTGGTCAAAGGACGGGATTATGCCATAAAAAAACACATTGAAAGCGGCAAAGTGCAGCGGCATCAGCGTGTTCCGGATGCCTCGGACGCCGGGATGACAACAGGAGATCTTCATTACAAACTACCTGGCGGTGATATGGCGGCAAAGGTTATCGAAGTTCGATCCCGCAGCACTCGCCGGTCCCATCCGGGTGAGGAACTTTTATTCTGCCTGACAGGTACCATTGGGGTTGAAATCAGCGACGTCAAAGTCACCCTGAATAAGGGCGACGCACTGTTTTTTTGGGGAACGGAACCGCACGTTTATTTCAATGCGGATGGAACAAAAGCCGTTTCCGTTGCACTATCTATCGTTAACAGCGGTGATGAAATCAATGAAGAATGAGTTTTCAAAATTTTTTAAATTTTTAAATTTTTATACCACACATTCATACATTCAATATTTCCACCGATTTGTGTATTGTTCTTCAATATCCCGGAAAACGTATAGCCATTTCGTGCAAATGTAATGTTCATCCCCGGTGAAATCGACCGCGCGATCGTATAGGCAAGTTTATAGTCTTTTTGCTTGACATATTTCTCCATTTTCTCCAACAGTATTGAAGCATAACCGTTACCGCGAAAATCGGGATCTGCGGCAAAATCTGTCATTTCAACATTTAATGCTTCGCGATCCGTCTCTGCTGAAGAAGCTGCGATCAATTTTTTCCCTGAAAAAAGTCCAAAGTAAAAAATTTTATCCAGCATGGTTTGGCGCAGATACGCCGGATCAAAGATAGGAAAAGGATATGATTTAAAAACGGTTTTATATAGTTTGGATAATTTTTCTGCATCCTTGGTTTCAAGTTTTACGAGGCTGAATGATTCAGGCAATTTAATATTTTTGGTTTGAGCACTTTTTGCCATACCAAGAACGTTTAATATTTCCTTGCAATTCTTGTCATCGAGATTTTGACGTTTTTTAAAAAATTTGGCCATAAAGTAAACACCCGTCTTGCCCTTATAAAATCCGGGAACAAACGCTTCCCTTATGTATCCTGCTTGTGAAAAATGCCTGACGGCCCATAAAGGAATTTTGGCAAAAATCTTCCCATAGTTCTTTTCGGCTCGTAACGCCTCCAATTTGGGAATAATTGACAAAACATCTTCACGATGTAATTTCATTAAATAAATTCTATTATTTTCTTTTCCGTGTTGAATTTTGGATTTTCCGATTTTTTCAATCCTGTCCGGCACGAAAAACCACCTCCTTCTTATAAATTTTAGACACCGAATAAAAAATGATAAAAGAGATGCCTATACCGAATACACTGGCGTCCAGACCGATGGGCAATTTGAATTTAAATAGAATCGCTGCCAGAGTAAATCCGCCGCCGGTGAACATGGCCAGTTTGGCAGCTACCGCGTTCGCCTTTGGTAAAAAGTAAGCAGCTATGGTGGGTACAAATAAACCGGCAACCATAAATGAAAAGGTATACAATCCCTTTTGCATATCCAGTTTTTTTAATTTGGGTACAATAAGAACGGCAGCGAGCCAAGCGCCCAAAAGTCCGGAGAAGAGCAACCAGCTTGCCGACAAGCCCATAACAAAACCAAGACCGCCTAATCCGACAGAAAATCCGCCGCCCACGTCGGTCGCAACAATCGACATACCGATGTGAGCGGGAGAAATTTTTCTGCTGCCTACATAATAGTCTTCTTTACTTTTATTTTTTAAATAAAAATAAACGCCAATACCCAAGACGCTTGTAAAATACACTGAAAAAACCGCAAGGTCAATTATACCCACTATACATCACTCATTAATTGTTCGACGTTCCAATCTTTCATTTTCCTCCGGTATCAGAGAAAAAGTTTGTTGCGAATCGTCAAGCAGCTTGGCAATACCGACGGATCGCATCTCATCCGCATCATCCAATTTTAGCTGTAGCGTACATTCATCACAATTCCGGTCGCAAAAAACAGGCTCATAGGAATCCGGTTCCTTGTATGTGGTAATCACACCTTCGTAGTTGCGCAATACAACTTTATTTGTGGACCATGAGATGAGATAATTGGGCATGATCGGAATTTTCCCGCCCCCACCGGGGGCATCAATAACATAGGTCGGTACGCAAAATCCACTTGTATGCCCGATAAGACTTTCAATGATCTCAATGCCCTTTCCTACCGATGTACGCAGGTGGGTTAATCCTTCCGATAAGTCACATTGATATAAATAATAAGGACGCACACGGTTTTGCACAAGTTTATGCACCAGCCGTTTTATGATTCTCGGACAATCATTGACACCAGCCAGAAGCACAGTCTGGTTTCCCAAAGGAAAACCGGCGTCCGCCAGCATTTTCAAGGCAAGGCGTGAAGACAATGTTATTTCCCGTGGATGGTTGAAATGAGTATTGATCCATAATGGTTGATATTTGCTCAGCGTAAGTACAAGTTCTTTTGTTATCCTGTAGGGAAGAACAACAGGAACACGCGTGCCGATTCGAATGACTTCCAGATGCGGAATCCGAGACAACTCACCTAGAAGCCAATCCAGATAACCATCGGAAAGCATGAGAGGATCTCCTCCAGACAGTAAAACATCGCGAATCTGGGGCGTCTTTTTAATAAAGTCGATTCCTTCAGTCAACACCTGTTTAGAAGGGATAGAATCATGGTCACCAACTTTACGTTTTCGGGTACAGTGCCGACAATACATGGAGCAAATATTGCTCACGTGAAAAAGCACCCGGTCGGGATAACGATGGGTAATCGAAGAAACCGGACTGTCTTTTTCTTCATACAATGGATCGCGCATATCGCTCGCTGAAATGATCAATTCGGACGGTGATGGAAAAGCCTGCTTAAAAATTGGATCATTATTATAATCCTCAAATTCGATCAACGAAAAATAGTAGGGTGTTATTGAGAGTGGAAATTTTTGTACGGTTTTTACCAATTCTTTTTTTTTATTTTGGGTAAACCGGATACCACTCAAGTATTCAAAAGTATCGATAGAGGTAATGACATGACGTCTTTGCCAGCGCCAATCTTTCCATTTTTCCAACACGGCATCAGAATCAAGTTTTTCAGCAATTATTTGCTGCTTTGATGAATATATTTTCATTTATGGCCTTTCATAAAAAAAAGTATTAAAAAATAATGAATAAAAGATAAAAAGAAGATTCAGAAGAAATAGTAGGCAAAAGTGGTAGAAAAAATCAAAATGTCAGGTTTGTAGGAGAAACACATATACTAATATAAAATAAATTAAAGTAATGTCAAGAGAAAGATCGCCAGAGTATCATTCAAAATTACTTTTTTGATTTCTGGTTCTTTCTTTTTCTCAATACCATTTACATTCTCGATGTTGTTTCCCAAAAGAAGGACGGTTTTTCGTTCATTTCCTTTTTCTTACCAGAGCAACAATGATACAGGTCAACCCGATGCCGATACAAGCCATTAAAAATCCCGCAGGAAAAAATTCAAAATATGGAATCAAACCGATCGCGCCTTGTTCTTTTAATACAATCCGGATCAAACCCTTGGTAATCGCATCAACAGCAGAATTGGGATAAGCGTTAATCATAACAACAATGCTAATATGATAATCCGGCAAATATACCATATAAGTCGATGAACCTATATTTGCACCGCCATGCCCTATTGCGTCTTTGCCGAAGGCAAAATTTCGCGTATAACGCTGAACGCCCAATCCATAGGCCCGCATGTTTGCAACGGGTTTAAATTTCACAAATTGCAGCATTTGTTCCATGGACTGTTGCTGCAGAACCTTTCCCTGGAAAAGGGCATGTGACCAGCGTGCCAATTCTTCGGCTGTGATAAAAATTCCGGCGGAACCCCACGTAATACTATCATGGGATGCTCGCGGCTCGAATGTCAAATCCATTTCACGACTGCCAAACTGAAAGTTATCTCCATAAACATGAATCTGATAATCCGGTATCGTTTCCTCGATGGCAAGAAAAACTTGACAAAAATCCAAAGGTTGCCAGAAACGTTTCCGGAATTCGGATGAAATTTTCGAACCGGTTGCTTTTTCGACAATCATGGCAGCCAGTAAATAATTGGTATTGGAATAATGCCAGCCTTCACCACGACTAAAATACGGCTCTTTGATGTAGCTAAGCACCTCTTCCGGCGTCCAGACCTTTGTTCGATCCCTTTTCAACGCATCCCACAACGCCTGATTATCCCAGAACATATAGAGTCCGCTGGTATGATTGAGAAGCTGGCGTATGGTAATTGTACTGTCGACAAAAGCGTATTTCGGCAGCCATTTCGACAGCGGATCATCAAGGCTTAAAACACCTTCCTCGGCAAGTTGAAGCACCAGGGCAGCAACGATATTCTTTGTAATACTGCCGATTGCAAACAACATGTCCGGTTTAACGGCGACGCTATCGTGAGAAATTCCGCTGACGCCCGTCCAGATTTCACCGTTAGGAAAAACAACCGCAGCGGAGACCCCTCTCACATGATGGCGCCGAATGTTCTTGTCGAGGACATTTTGCATCTTCTCTGCTAGAGGCCTGCCAGCTTCGACAGCCCGGAATAACATCAAGACGATAACAGCCGTTGAAATCAAAACCTTGATTTTCATGTAAAAATGTTCTTTCACAATAAATATTACAATATCACCTGACCATAACCATACGTCTCACACTTTCAAAGCCACCTGCTGTCAGCTTGTAAAAATAATGTCCGGAAGGCAAGCCTTGCGAATTCCAGGTGTTATGATAAAATCCCGGGGCAATAAAGCCCTCAACCAAACGGCCCACCTGCTCACCATGAATATTATAGATATAGAGCCGGACATACGCGGTTTCCGGAACAGTAAAACAAATCGTAGTGGACTCATTAAACGGGTTTGGATAATTTTGCTGCAACTGGAACCGTTCAGGATAAGCCGCCGTATCTTTGGAGGAAATGGAAGAATAATTATAAGCTTCATCTACCATGTGCCAATACGGCTCATTCTGGCCGTTGTAATCACGCTGTAAATAATAGGTTTTAAGCGGTGTTCGCTGTAATTTGGTATAATCAGCCAATTGGACCTGTCCTTCAGCGTTCCACTGATACAAAGGAATTCCGGCGGGATCGAAGGTTTGAATAAATCCTCTCTCCTTTGCAAGATGAAAGAGGCCGAAATTACCCGGTTCATGTCCGGCAATCCAGTTCCCGATTATATCGACGTAAAATGGATTTTTTCCAAACAGAATGAGGTTGGTCATAAAATCTGCTGCAAATCCATCGTGAGGCCCCTGGATAAAATTTCCGTCGTGCCCGTAAATACCTTCTATAATATGCAGGTGTGGTTTAAGGGCGGAATTGTTGTCGAGACAGCGGCTGGCCCATGTCTCCTGCCAAATACCGCCATACTGACCCGGCCGGTCCCAGCGGGGAATTCCAATATTCAGATGACGCTGGTAATTCTGCGAAATAACCTGTTTGGCATCTGCATGTTGATGTTGTACAGAGATATCCATTTCCCGGTTATATTCAGTACAATGCTTTTGATATGACGCTGCAATCGTTCCCTGCAGGTTTTTCGCACATAATGTCATACCCATACCGTGAGATTTCAACTTTGCCACATTGAGGGTAAAAGTATCCGGCGCGTTAAACGGCCAAAGGTGCGGAATTTTTTTGAAAAACACCCCATCCGTAACATCCGACCAGACAACTTGATTCGCTCCCAAACTTGAGGCCTTTTGGGAGACAACGGCGGCGTCCATTCCGATCCGCTGTGCCATGTCGATGTATCCACCCTCGGCAATATCGGCGGCGCCGTTCACTTCACGAATATAAAACTGATTTCCCTTCATACCAAGATCCACGAAACTATTGATCAACCCCTCGATAAAATACACATCTGTCACGACACCCATGGAAAGTTCGGTGGTATATCCATTTTGCCATTTCCCGCGTTCTGTTAAATTCGGTTTGATGGCGACCCGCTGTGAGACAGGGAAACCGCCCTGTTCTTTTGTTAGCGGAACAAATACGGATTGGCCAAACTGATAACCAGCCTGTTTTTTAGCGTCGGCATCAAATTTTGATCCGACCTGGGTCTCCATGATAAAGACGGCGTTGGGATTATTTTCAATAAACGGTGAAACACCAAAATATTCGGCGGAAAGGTTCGGAACGGCCCTTCCTAATCGGGGTAAAACACTCGCACCAATCATACCGGACATGCTGGAAATAAACCGTCGTCGTGAAATTTTCATGATAAACCTCATTATTTTTTAAAACGACAGGACAAACTTTGAACCGGACAAATTTTTTAAAACCTGGCTTTACTCCAAAAATTTCTGCCAGAAAACCTGGCCGGGATTCTATATTTTAAACTAAAAAATTATTATTAAAATCCAAATAACATTTTCGATAAAACAATTTAATTTTGCCCGGAACGACATATCTTACGTGCTTTTGGATAAAATTCCAAATAACCGACAGCCATATGGATTTTTCCCAGCGAAAAAACCTTTATTCCTTTATTTTCAAAAAGTTACTGGACAACATTCTTGAAATTTCAAGGGGATACCCTGAATTCTTTTCCCTTGACATTCTTTCAAAATTTTATAAAATTTCCGATAATTATTTATTCTTAAAAATGGATTCTATGATTCAAGTATTGATTCAACGAGTTATAAATTAGAAAATGGCAGTTACAAGAATCTCAACTCAAAAGAAGTAATTTTATCACTAAAATGCAACATGATTATACAATTTCAACCTATGTTCTCGGTTGTTTTCCGGCCCCCGGTCCAAATTAAATGACGCAAGCTATTTTAACCAGGTCATTCAAATTGTAAAATAAAAAGGAGAACAGACAAAAATGCCGATTAAACCTTATGTAAACGACAATTCAGATTACAAGCATTTCCAATCATTTTATCACCGGTTTGCCGTTACATTAACTTTGGGAGTACTTCTCTTTACTTGTATTTTTTACGCTTGTGGCGGTTCTGAACCGAAAGACAATTCGAACCGAGGCAAAGAATGGGTAGGAACGTGGAACACAGCGCCACAGCTTGTGGAACCGCGCAATAATCCCCCGGAGCCGGGATTGAGCAACAACACACTTCGGCAGCTCGTTCGCGTCTCCATTGGGGGAGACAGCTTACGTGTGCGATTCAATAACGAATTCAGCACGAGTCCGGTGACCATGAAAGCCGTGCATATTGCCGTCTCGGCAGGGAACAGCGAAATAAATCCGGATACCGATCAGGGACTGAAATTCAATGGGGAACCAGGAGTCACTATCGAACCGGGTACTGCGGTAACATCGGATGCTTTCCGGTTTGCATTGAAACCGCGGACCAATGTAACCATAACAATCTTTTTTGGAGACACATCACCGGATGTGACCGGCCATCCCGGATCGCGAACCACATCATTCATTCTCCCCGGGAACAAGGTATCC
>JAFGEC010000423.1 GCA_016931775.1 Candidatus Zhuqueibacterota bacterium
ATTCATAAATTGCAAAAAGTGACCTTGACAATTCTTCATAATTCCAGTTGTAATATTTTGTATATGTGCCGTATCAAGATATCTGTCAATGGCCCAGCAAGGAAAATTAATTGAATATCTTATTGAAGCACTCAATTAAGTTGACGCCAATGCGCATCGCGGGACGGGGTGATCCTCCGCGGGGGGAGCACGCTATCCTGCACGTGAATTGCCGGAAAATTTATTCCCGCTTGATTGATCGACAGGATTCGGTATTCTGGAAGGCGTTTCAGACCGCGGGAAAATCGTGCTCCGCAACTTTGACTGGAATTGTAAAATTCGGAACGAGATAAAAATTTATTCCGGAAGGTGAGTAAAACTTTTATAATTTTGATCAAGGTAAATTTTCGCATCTTGATTAATGACAACATCCCCAAATATCTTTTTTAATCTTTTAAATTCGGGATCTTTTCCACTCGGATACAAGACAACTATCTTTTTAATTTTGTCCTGTAACTTGTGAAAATATAACAGATTATTTATATCTGTTTGCCAAATTCTCATTTATTTCTACATAACGTGGGACAGGCTGCGACCGCTTCGTATCGGGATTGGTATACCAATCATGTGCTCCGCCACGCCTGACAAGAACACATCCCATTTCCTGGAGCTTCTTTATCAATTTCCGTCGTTTCATTCTGATAACACCAATTCTTCAACCTTTCGAATAAATGGGATTTCATTAGATTCAATATCTTTCAGGATATCTTTCAAATTGTCGACAAGTTCTTGTTTTGACAATCCTTGAGTATGGTAATCCGGATAATCGTTCAGATATCCGAGATAATACTTGCCATCTTGCCAAAAAGTATATTTAATCGTTTTCATAACATCCATATTTGAAATTATTATCATATTATACATTTATTCAAAAATATGCAAGAAAAATGGACGAAAGGCAAGTCATTTTGGTGCGTTTCCGTCGCCTGTTATGTTGTCTTTTGGGAAAAATCGTAACGGAACCGCACCCTACAACTGATCTTAAAAGTGCCTTTTTAACGTTAAAAAAGGAGCTGTAAGACAATTTTTCTCTGGATTTTCGTCCTTAAATCGTCCTTAAATCATTAATTAACAACTATCGTTTGAGGTCCGACCCTAAATGATACGCACTTTTCCGTGCTTTCCGTGGTCCTAACGTTCAACAAGCACACACCTCAATCCCCTGCCGGGTATCGATATCAAAGAGCCTGATTCGGCTCCTTTATTCTTTAGCAGATCGGATGCGTAAAGCCCCTGCGGAACCGTTTTAAAATCCAAACGCAGCTCGGTGTTTTTCTCCGCGGCATTGTAAAGAGCCATCCATACCTTTCTGCCGTGATCCAGCGGCTGCAAAGAGACGATAAAAACATTTTCATTATCATACCGTACAAGCGGTTCGTACGGCCCGGTGTTTTTAGCCACCGGAACCACAATCAACGGCTGCCGGGCAAATATTCCCTGTGCCGTAGCAATAGCGGGATCAAAGTTTTTATGCGGACAGAGGATGTAACGCGATATCATCTCCCCTTCCTGGGTTGCGCAATAATTGGTATGCCAATAATTGTTCATCAGATACGAATACAAGCAACTCCCTTTCCTGGCGGTCTCCAACCAGCCGACGGCCGAAGCGTCATTGGTCATGGCGCCGATTTCAATCAACGGAGTATCCACGGAAACAAAAGTAACACCATATTCCGAATTGGCGATATCCACATAATTGTTCACGGTAAAAAAATTTTTACAGGATCCTTTTATCTGATCCGATTCCGGCCGATAAAATCCAAAAGCATCTTCAATATGAACGACGCCGTCCGGAACAAAAAAGGGGAACGCGATACGAACGGCTTCAGGTGTGTAGATTTTCTTCTTGTCGATCGCATAGTTCAAATAAACGTCATTTTTCCCTGCGATCAGTCTGATCTCATATTCGAGTGAGTGACAACCCGGCGCCCCGGCTTTGACGAGCCATGAAGATACGATTGGGCCTTCTTCTTTCACTTTGACCTTTACATTTTCAAGCCCCATGGGCTTGTCAGGCCGGCGGCCGTTCACATACAAATAACTGCCGAATCCATATTGAGCCGCATGGTCAACCAGATTGTTGCCCCTCTCTTTATAAACAAGACGGTCAATTGTTCCCTGCCCGATATCAATTTCAAGCCGAATAAATTCATTTTCAAGCGTGTTGCCCCGGATTACGGCGGGCTCAAACGGCTGTGTCTTTTGACCTTTTTTCACGAAATATCTTTTGCTGCCCCATGCCGGAATCTCCCGTGCTAAAAAAACCATCGATCCATCGGATAATTGCTGCAGGAGTACGGCCCCTTCCGTTTCTCCGACCAGGCTTAAACCAGATTGGATATCAGCTTTCATGTATTCCGGAATATTAACAAGATCGGACCTTTTTACTGATGTGGTATTGAACACATCCAAAGCCTCGACAGGCTTCGTTTTAACAGCCAGTTTCTCTATTGCCTGATTCAAAAGCGCCTCGGCCTGTCTGAAAGCGTTTTGGATAAAAACCTGCTTTTTTTTCCATTGTTGTGCGGCAAGAGCACTCTCCGGCTCACTGACACTGTTCCATGAACCCCAGGTATGTTCGTTAGAAAGATGCACATTCCGCCAGGCATCGGCAAATAAATCGACCGGGCAGGATTCCGGTTTATACTGGGTAAACAGCATCAAGGCCTGGTGCAGTTTGGCGGCACTTTGCCGGTTCAGTGCGGTTTCCCGCGCCGATGACGCCGCACCGTCTTCCCAATACGGTGTTATATCACCTTTCATAACAGGCAGTTCATCGCCGTATTTCTTTTCAAACTGACGGAAAAATTCAACGGTGGTAGCGATCACAAGTTTCGGACTGGCATATAATTCGTTCCAGGTTTTAACATGATCGGCAAGATACCTGTCCGGCGGGCCATTATCACTGCCGATTGTATAACGTAATGGAATTTTGTCAAACGGATACGATTCTTCGGCCAGTTGATTGACATAATTCAATATGGCCGGTTCAATCACCGACAGTCCCGCGACACTGCCTGACTGAGGAACATAGTGAAAGGCAGAGTATCCTTGCTCGTGAACCCAGGTCAGCACTTTTTCTTTTCCTGAAGGGGAAAGCCAGTAAAATGGTTTATCGCCCAATTCCCGGCGGATACTGCCGATGCGGTCACCCTGGTTAATGCCGCAGGACAGGTATTTCATTCCCGCCTGAGCCAGCACAGGGACGATACTCCAGGACCAGCCGGGGATATCGGTAATCATGGCGGACTCTATTTTAATGCCGCACATCTTGGCGGTTTTTTCCGCCATATGGGCCAGCCAGATCCATTCCTCCGGACTGCATAATCCGGTCAGTATATTGGCAAACAAACCGTCGATCCCTATCCAGCCTTTTTTTACCGCGTCGATAAGCCGTCGACGTTTTTCAGTATCAGCCGAAGCCAGATAAGCGCCGACTGCCCAGAGCACTTCGGCATTCCATTTAAACCGGGCGTTTTCCTGATTTTTTTGCGATTGCTCGGCCAGTGCAACGGCATTTTCGAGATGCTGCCACTGCAGCTTTTTTACCTCGTTTTGAACATGCGTGTAACCGATATCCACATGTGAATGTGGCAGCAGATAAATCGTTAAAGGGACGACCGGTTTAAAGTTTAAAGTCGTTCGGACGACACTTTTTTTACCGATTTTAATGAGAAGAGGTAATTCCGTTTCCCGGCTCAACATGTCCAGGCCTGCAGAAAAGCTGTTAAATCCAAATTTTAATGAAAACCGGGTTTCTGCAGTCCCGATCCGGACGAGCGCGTTTGTCGGCGCTGTCATATGCACGATTTTGATTCGCAACGATTGTTTTTGTGCGTCCGTTGAATTCAATATAACATTTTCGCTGTAAAAAGTAACGTCTGAACGGCACGGATGCTTAAAGACCATAAACCATGAGCGGCTTGCTGCCGATTCTCCCTGTACTTTCACGCGTATCGGCTTTCCTTTCGGAAATTTTTTTGCCGGCAGATGTAAAAATAAAAATCCGGTGAGATCATTATATTTATCCAGGCTCAAATATTTGTATTCCAATTTCGCACCGGCCGGACCTTGCCAGGCAATGTCCGTCAATAAAATGTCACGTGGATTTTCTATCGTAAAATACCTGACCTCATTCATATAAAAATCAAAACGAAAAGAATCCGTTGTAACCTGTAAACTTGCCAGCATCACAAAAGTCAGGGTTGCCTGACTGCCTTCCAGCGGAACAGGCTGAGTGTCCCATTCAATATAATCCGCAGCATTCAAAGACCGGACCAACAGGGCATCAAAGGCCTGGGACTTGAGGGTAAAGTAGTTTATCGTTTCGCCGCGGATTTCCTTTTCAAATCCGGAAAGGAAATCACTTTTATAATTGAATTTGTCTTGGGGTGCACTCACTGAAATACTCCGGCGTATTATAGATAAATTGGCTGAAACATTCTCACTCGCATGAGCTAAAAATTATTCGTTATTCCAAACAAATTCGCCTGTTTCCACGCTCCAATCCAGCCCAAAAAAGCCGGCGCCTATTACGCCCTTTTCCTGATTTGAGACCAGTTCAGGTGTAAAGATTAAAAGATCGGGATAACTGTAACCCGGACTCAAATAAGGCCTTCGAATGGTCATTTTCATCCCGGTAATACCGGTGCCGGTGACCGCTCCGACACTTGCGATCCCGCTTCCGGGTCTGGGCCAAATAAAAAGGCAGCCCAAAAAATCACCCTGAACCGTTTTATCACCCACCGTGATTTTCCCCCGGTTTACCTGAACGGGACAATCTCCGAGAAGTACTTTCCACGCCCTGTTGGTCCGGGCATTTCCGTATAAAATCACGTTCCGGTCGG
>JAFGEC010000424.1 GCA_016931775.1 Candidatus Zhuqueibacterota bacterium
AAAAGCCAGTCCGGCCGGAATGGTTATTGCAAGCACCAAAAGGCGAGGTGCCACGTCCAGTGTCGAAACGAAGCCAAATGAAAACGGGATCAGCACCACCACCGCCGCTGCATTACTGACCAGCTCCGTAATAATTTTAGTCAGTCCGGAAAGCAAAACAATGAGTATAAAAGGTGACAATTCTGCTGAACCGACGATTTGCATGGCAAGCCAGTCGATGGCGTGTGTTTCCGACAGCGCCTTACCCAGTGCAATGGCGCCTCCGTACATGATAATAACTCCCCAGTTGACATAATCCATCACATCCAGCCATTTGGCGATATCGAGGGCAAAAACCAAAACGGCAGCAGCCAGCGAAATAACCGCCAGCCCGATTTTGTGACCACCGAATATCCAAACGAGAACGGTCAACAGCACCAAAAGTCCGATTTTTATTTCGTTCGCCGTAATGGAACCAATCCGGGCCATTTCCTGGCTCAACAATTGTCTGGCCGGTGTAATGTTTTTTATTTCAGGTTTAAAATAGTATATAACGACCAAATAGGCGACGACGGTAAATACCACAGTGACCGGCAAAGCCGCTGCAGCCCAATAGGCAAAGGATATTCGCTGCTGAAACGCCTCCCATAAAAATTCGACGGCCAACGGTGCCCGTGCGCCGCCTAGAAACGTGCCGTTACTACCGATAATCGCACCCCAGCCCAACGAAAGAAACATGGCAGTTGCCAACGGACTGTTTTTCTTTAAATCCAGAGCGCGGGTAATTTCCATCACCACGGGAAACAGCATGGCAGCAACGGCATGTGCGGGCATAAAAAGGGCCAAAAACGAACAGAAAAACATAATACCAAAAACAACCGTCCGCGGCCCGGCATCAAATCTTGACAAAAACATCAGAGCCAGGCGCTTGGAAAATCCCGTATGCACCATGGCACCGGCCAGTATAAAAACACCCATTAAAAAAAACACCGCACTGTTGCCAAAATAAGAAAAAACATGCCGGGCATCGAGGACTTCCAGCATCGGCAAGAGTACGATAGCCAGTAAACTGGTAGCCGCCAGTGGAATGGTGTTAAATATCCAGAGCGCAACACAAATAATGGCGATACCAAGGGCCTTCATTCCATCGCTACTCAAGCCTTCCGGTGCCGGTGATAAAATCACCGTTAAACCACCCGATAAAATGATGACCAGTAAAATTGCCTTAATCCAGGCTGCATCAGGCTTCATAAACTTCTTTCTCACTTTTCGTCATTAATAGTCGATCCACCTGCCAGGCGGCAAACAGGCCGACGATGTAACATAAAAAATCAGTCGGATCGAAACGTGAGCCCAATACAAAAACAAACGGTCTCGGCAAATTCCATGATCTGGGGATTCCAGTCCATTGAAACACCTCCACAGCAGTTGCCACCGCTGCTATAACCGCAGTCTTCGTAACCGGACGCCGTTTGGGAATAAAAACTGCCAGCCCAAAATACAGACAACCGACGATGCCGATATCACCCATCCATGCATCCGCATAGTGCCAACCCGGACCTTTGTAGACCTTGCCGGCAACAGCAAATGCTAGAAAAATGCTAGAAAATAAAATTGCCTGACATCTGTATTTTATCATACCTAAGGTACATTATAATAGTACGATTCCGCCGGCCACAATTCGATCTCAACGGTTGCACTCTCACCTTTTCGTCCCATCACCGTCGCCTGCCCTTCATAAACCAGTTCTCCCTTGTAGCTGGCACCGACAACAATAAGATTTAAGCCGACAGTTCCTGCAACGGCACCTGCTATCATTCCGTTTTTAACGGAAAATTCCCGGTCGTCGACAACTGTAAAATACTGATTCCACATTTCCTTGCGCTCTTTCCACGAAATCCGGATATCCTCCACAGTCAACCGCTCCCAGGCACGGGTATAATCCTGCCATACAGGTGACGAGTCCAGAGAATCGGGATTATCGTAGAGTGAAAAGTCGAATACCATCACATTCACATTATCCATCTCGACATAATCCTGAACGGTCCAGATATTCACCTCATCAAGAGCGCCGCTGTAACTGTTGAGACTTATGCCGTCACCTCCCAGGTATAAACGCTGAAAAGACGAACTCAGAGAATCGATCCCGACCTGCCGTTTCATCACGTTCCCGGCAAAGTCAAGAAAAATACTGTCCGGTTTAAAACCCGCCCGAACATCGTACCAGATACCGGCGGACATATCGGTTCCGCTGTCCACCTGGATATAATCGCCTAAAGAACCGATTCGAAAAAATAGCCGGCTGTCACTGATTCCCAATGCATAGCCGCCGGTCGGACCCAATTTTTCGATAATCATTTGCTCACGCCTGCTGTCCAAATTTTCGGCATGTATTTGAGCGGATATCTCCAGACCATAGGTCCCATCCAGTTCCGGCGAGTTATCCAACGCTTCCAGTACCGCATAGGAAGCCACACCGGAAAAATCCAGTGCTCTTTTCCGGTCAAATTCTAACCGTTCAACGTTAACAAGCCGGACATGGTTTTCAAAAATCGAGCAATCGTAAGCAATATTGCCTTCCTCTTCATCACAATGCAGGCACAAAACCAAATTTTTGTGTTTTTCCAAAGTTTTAAATAAGCCGGACGGACGGGGATAAAAAATGGACGGCACCATGGGCCGGGACCCTGTTGAGAATTGCAGGTTTATGTAAAATCCCTGGGGTGCCGAGGGTGATGTTCCGCAACATAAAACACATAATATGCCGCAGGTTACGGCAAGATACATCAGTCGTTGCATCATAAACTGTAGACCAATCCTGTTAAAAATTTTATTCCGGTCAAATTGACCTTTTCCGCCCCGGTATCGAGCGATCCGACATAAAGACGCATATCCATCTGGTATTGAACGTTCTGAGAAACAATCCGGGTAAATCCGCCGCCGAAACCGCAGATGGTGGCGCCGCCGTAATCGTAATCATTATTAGAATATATTTTACCATCCAGAAGTGCAAAAAGTTTCGTTTTTCGGCTCAATGGCATACTTGCCATGGATAACAGGTCGAGTTTATTGCCATTGCTATTGAGCCGCTCCGGGGTCAATTCCTCAGAGCCGATTTTATTTTTCGCCCGCCATCTGTTACAAATACCGACTTGAAAATCGACATATTCCGATGGTAAAAAAACACCTGCCTGCGCTGTGACACGGGCACCCGCCTGAAAAACGTCCGTACCCTCGGCCCGATCCGCACCATAGGATGTATAAATCAAATCCAGCATAAATTTATTTTGACGACCGATGGGAAAATCAAATGCCACCGACACCGACACTTCTTCTCCAGGATCATAATCATAATCGGATTCAGAATAGGGCCTATATTTACCGCGGTATAAAAATCCCGCACCAAAACCAACGACCAATTTTTTGAACCGTTGCGCCATCACCAGACCGGTATTGCACTCTAAGCCCTGGCCAAGTACGGGCAAAATAAAATCCAAAGGTTGCATGGCAAGGACATTGGCGGCGTTTAATTCATCCCACGTCAGTTTACTTTTACCGGTGGGTAAATTAAGACCGCATGTCAGCAGAAA
Source organism: Candidatus Zhuqueibacterota bacterium (assembly GCA_016931775.1). Lineage (GTDB taxonomy): Bacteria > Zhuqueibacterota > Zhuqueibacteria > Residuimicrobiales > JAFGEC01 > JAFGEC01. The sequence goes on from JAFGEC010000424.1 coordinate 3,570, forward strand.
ACGGTCATCTCCGAAAACATAGGCTCCTCTGACGCGCGAATCTGATAAACCGCTCAAGGCAGTGGATTTTGATGTATTTATTTGATTGGCCGACGGAGACATGGTGACATCGAGCGTCAACCGGTCGTTGACCGGCCATACCAGTGAGACAGGGATAACAAACTGAAACGCCCTGTCGCTTTTCGCCTGCCAGTACAAACAGGCCGGTCCGCCGGTCATAAACGGCCGGTTATCGAGGCCGAAACCGTCCGATTGAGCCATCAAAAAATGGCCACATATCACCGTTAAAAGTATCATTTTCGAGAAATGCTTCATGGTTTGAGCGGTACCGGTATACGGAATTCTATTGTTGTTGAATTTCCAAAACCGGCAAGTTTTGATTCGGTTACCGGTTTTCTGGATTCCAATCCCGGCACAAATCCTCTTCCCACGTTATTGCCGGCTCGAAACAGCATCCCCTTACGGTCGAATCCGCTGTTTATCATAAATTTTTTCGCAGGTGAAATACTCTGCATGGCGTGCTTTTGCCGGATTTCTCCTTGAGATGCCGTAACAAAATAACGTGCAACAGGTGCTGTTTTGGCTGCGATCTGACGATAAGCCGCATTGGCTTGTGCTTTCTGCTGTGCCGAATAGAAACCGGGATCCTGTTGGTGCGCCTTTGAAAATTCCTGCTGCGCTTCCCGCCAATTTCCGTGGTCCTCAAAATCCAATCCGCGGCAGTATGCCATAAAAGCAAGCAAATTTTTTGTAGGGATTTTCTCAATGGTTTGCCGCTCGGCGCTCGTCAACTTGATCCTAAGCAGCGCAACCAGTTTAAAAACTATATCCTTTTCCAATTGATAAAACTGCTCCAACGAGCCTGAAATTTTCTCATTACCGATGGAATTGTTTTTACTGTCGATTATCCCCATATCGATACGAATAATATGGTCCCCAAGACCGACAAGTGTACCTGAAACGACCTTTTCTGCTCCTAAAAGTCGTCCCATGCGTGCGGCCGTGGCCTTGTCCATCAGACCGGACATGCCAAGCTGGAGTTCCTGTATGAGCAGATCCATTCGAATTCTTTCGACGATCGTCAACGATTTTATCTGTGACAGATCTGTAATAATCATATCGGCAAGGCCCTTTTGCAGTGGAACAAAATGAGTATTGTCCGACATGTTTGAAAAATAAAAAACGGCAAGGGAATTTGCGGGAATTTGCAAGGCATCAAGATTTCGCTCGTTCTGCAACATTTTTTTCGTATCAACACGCATTTTTTGGTGCAACAGATACCCCAACCGGTTTTCCATTTCTTTGCGCAAGGGGTGTAAAAGACTCAGTTCATCGTAATGACGAAACTGGCGAATCGCCTCATCCCCCTTTCCATACTTTTGATAAATCAATCCCTTGTAATAATATATATTGGCGTCACCCGGTAATTTTTTTTCAGCCAGAGAAAGCAATCCCAACGCGACCTTGAGCCGGTCTTTAAAATACAAAGTAATCCCGAGATCTCGAATCACCTCGGCATCATATATATTCTGTTCCAGCGCTGTTTTGTAATACTCGAGCGCCTGGTCGTAATCGCCCTGTTCCAGTGCCCGGTGTCCCTGCATATAGGCGGAAGGGGCACAATGGTACACCAGCCCGATGAGAAAAATCAGGATGGTAAGCAACGGGAAATATTTTAAAGACACAGCCTTTTTCTTCACTGGTTATTCCGTTTTCGCGAAGGGACTCTCCTTCCGGCACCGGGTAAATAGAGAATTAAATCCGGACTTGCGCTATTTCAACTTTTCTTTTGCTTTGGTGAAATTTGGGTTAATTTTTAAGGCTTTTTTAAACATGTCATTTGCCTTTTCCGCCTCACCGGCATCTTCAAATTCGAGCCCCTTTGCATAATACAAAGCAGCATCGAATGAAGTGTTTTCCACACTGGCCAGTTTTTTGGTATCGGCACCGGTCAATTTGA
>JAFGEC010000425.1 GCA_016931775.1 Candidatus Zhuqueibacterota bacterium
ATGGCGGCCGATAATCCCATATTTTTTGAGAGTGTAAAAGAACCGGAATCCGGTGTGCTGCTGCAAAACTATCCCAATCCGTTCAACAACTCCACCGAAATCCAATACACCCTCCCCCAGGCGGCCACGGTGACCCTGCAAATTTTCGATATCACCGGACGGCTGGTGCGCACCCTGGAGAACACACGCTATTACGAGGCGGGCGAACACCGGACGGTGTGGGACGGACGTGACGACACCGGACAGGTAGTGGCATCGGGTGTGTATTATTGCCGTATGCGCAGTGGTGAATCGTGCAGGAATTTAAAGTTGCTTTATTTGAAATAAAGACGGGATATAAATACCAGCCAAAACGCCGGCTATTTCTGCCGGCGTTTTTTTTGTGTATATAACTCGGTCGTTATATCCAATTAAAAATATTTCCTGTTTCCGGCGCTGACGTCCGCGAAAAAAGATCACTGTTTTGCCTTTGCAGCTTCCATCACCGCATCGAACGCCGGTTTGGGCTGGTATTTTCTGTCGAATAAAAGGGGATAATTGGTCCTTCCCCTCACAGGAAAATGGTTGAGCCAGGAGTGGCCGTCATCCAGGCCCCAGAGCGTCACCCGGTCCACGATATCCGAGTAATCGAGAAACATCGAGAACAGTTCGCCGTAACGGGCCGCGAGCTTTGTCTGAACTGAATCGGGAAGGCCCTCCGTATAGGGATTCGTTCCCGGCAACTGGTCGAAACGTGTGCCGATATCCGCGCCCTGGTAGTCCCATGGATTCGGCAGCACGCTGACATCCATCTCCGTGATCAGCAGTCTGATGCCGGCTTCCCTGAAGGCCCGTAGAGTGGCTTCCAACTCTTCGTGGGTGGGATATTTGAACGCCCAGTGCGCCTGCTCGCCGACACCGTCCACCCGGACGCCATTGGCGCGGAGATCCTTGACCATTTGGATCACCGCCGCGGTCTTTTCGGGTTTCCAGACGTTGTAATCGTTGTAATAGAGTTCCGCGTCCGGGTCCGCTTCGTGCGCGTACTCGAACGCCTTCCGGATAAAGTCGTCACCGATACCGTTGTACCACGGGCTGTTACGAAGCGTACCGTCGTCTGCAAACGCCTCGTTGACGACGTCCCATCCCCGCACGCGGCCTTTGTAGCGGCCAACAACCGTCCGGATGTGATCCTGCATCCGGGTCAGCAGGGTATCCCGGCCGGCAGGCTGTCCCTCTTCGTCCTGAAAGACCCAACGGGGCGTCTGGCTGTGCCAGACCAGCGTGTGGCCGATAACAAACATTCCGTTTTTGACGCCGAACTCGACGAACTCATCAGCCGGTTTGAAATTATATTCATCCGGTCTGGGATGGATGGGACCAAACTTCATCACGTTTTCCGACGTAATGCTGTTGAACTGCGTTTTGACGATCTCTGCTGCTGTGCTATCCCTGCCGCTGACGATGGCCGGGTTCACGGCAACGCCCATGAGAAAATCCTTCTGATAAGCCTTTTTGAGTGTCGGTGTTCCGAGCTTGGTGCAGACGACGGACAACGCGGTCAGACAAACGATCGTGGCGATAAATTTCTGTAATCGGATATTCATGATTCTCCTTTCTATCTCAAGTTTTTAGAGATTAAAAGTAAGCCAGGTCTGTGTTCCACTATATTTCATTAATGATCAGTTTTGCATCAATATGGATATTATTTATTAAATATAGACGAATTTATTTTCCATTATATCTGTGAATATGCTGTTGGTTTGAGGAAAAAGTTTGTGATTTTTGAAACCGTATCTTTGTATTTCGGCATTTCTTTCATTCGCTGCCATTCAGGATGCGCACCAAATTTACCCCAATGCTCCTTGTGCGCATCACGGTTCGATGCCGACAACATGTAGGCAAGGTGCGGTATGTTTTCACCAACAAGTGCTTCGCCATAAAATACAGGCGCCAGTCCGGTGTCTCGCATCACCTGGATTTCGCCACTGTTAAACATATCAACCTTAAACGCAGCTTTTTCCTCTGTATGACTCTCGTAAATTCTCAACTCGAAAATACGCGGCTTGTTTTCGGCCGTCTGATCGGGCATCTCAATGACAAGCATTCCCTGAAATGCCTTGTAGAATGTACTCTGAATTCTTATAAAGACGGGATCATCCATAGGTACGGCAAAATAGTCTTTAGATGTTATCAAATATTCCTTGTCTACCGCCAGCATTGGCTTGACTGCTGCGAATATTTCAAGAGTTGGATACGGAATCAAAAGGTAAATTGAATAATCGTCCGGTTGATCCATATTCGTGAATACGCCAATGCGGTCGAGTCCCATCCGGCCGAGAGCCGGGATCAGCGCGTTTTCGAGGTATCGATCCAACATCTTTTTTTTGTTCGCATCGGCAGTCCTGTAAAAACAAAGCTCGTAGTATTCCTGTTTTTTATCATCGGCTCTGACGACATTACCCACTCCAGCCATCGCTGTTAGAGCTGCTGAAGCTTTTAAAAAGTTCCTGCGATCTATCGAGTTTGACATGATGGTATCTCCTGTTTTAATATGGCCTGCAGTTTGTTGCTATTTTGCACTAATCCGATGAACCGCGCAGTGCGGACGCGTCCCGAGTTGCGGGATGGTGTGGGGAGGGCTGGAGAAAAACCGGCCCTTAACCGATTAACCACGTTTTAAAAGATCATAAACAGTCTTTTCAATTTCCTTTTCAAATTGATCCCAAATATCGGGTAATTTTTGGGCAATTGGCTGCAATTCTTCTTCCTCTAATAAAATCCCATACGCATGAAAAAAAAATGCCGAAAACCCCGATATTTGTCAAGTTCATCCGATAAGCTTTGAGAAATAATATTCCCGTTGACCGCAAGATTTAATAAATCTTTATGAGAGGACTCTGAGCTTGGAATTTCAACTCGCTTAAATTTTAAAAGTCGTTTGAGAATATTTTCCATTCCTTTATAACGATACAGTGTCACCTGCCGGTACCTTTTTAAATATTTTTTTGCAATGAACGCCTTTCTAGTTACCCAAAATTTGAAAAGCGGAAGTCGGTGCCGGTCAGGTGAACACAATGGTTAACCATTTTCTTGCTACCCTAATTTTTGATTTGATACCTAAATGGTTTCAAACACAATGAGAGGGATGAACTTCTTTTATTTCTATTGCTAGTTTGAGTCCCAAGTTGTCTAAAATCGTCGATAGGCTTGACAAATTGGGATTTCCCTCATCGGATAACATGCGATATATATTTTCTCGGTTTAGTGACGCTTGTTTCGCGAGTTTCTTGATGCCTCTTGCCGCCGCAACATCTCTCAATGCCATAAGAAATATTTCTTGATTGCCGTCTTGGAGGGCGGCATTCAGGTATTCTGCTGCTTCATTAGGATCTTTGAGATCTTTAATTAGATCATCTTTATAATTTTTGGTAAGTTTATTCATTTTTTCTCCGCAGGTAATCGGTCCAATACCTTATGGCCAGGTCGATATCTTTTCTTTGACTTTATTTACTACCCGCACAGAGTAGTATTATGAGTTTGGCGCCATCCTGACCAAAATAAATCCTGTATCCTGGACCAAAATCTATCCAAAGCTCTGACACACCCTCGCCGACTGATTTGCAATCACCAAAATTGCCCAGGATAATTCGGTTAAGTCTTACTCGAATCAAAGCACGAGCCTTTATGTCTTTCAACGATTATAGCCATTCATCAAAAGGGCATTTCCCGCTTGTTGTGATGTATTCGAGTAATTCTTTAGATTTTGATTTCATATATTAATGTAGCTTATAAACAACATAAAGTCAACTGATTTATTATGAATCTTGATGGTTAACGGGCCGGCGGATCAGCCGCGGGTTGGAGCACGAGCTTGCTCGTGCGCAAGCCCGTCGGCTGCAGCCGTTTGATGGACGGCGCGCAGCGCCGGACTAAAAGCGGATGACCATCCGCCGGCCCGATGGCGCGGCGCGAAGCGTCCGCGCCATCATAAGTATTAAACACCCACCGCTTCCTCTACATTCGAATAAATGCGTTAGGTGTTTATTATTATTTTATTTATTGCAAGTATTCACTGCGTTATAACCCGCCACCGCTTAACAAACATAACCGGCGGCCGTTTGACGAGCATAACCAGCATTTTTTTGTAACGTTTTCTAACTTTAATGCCATATCTTTATAAAGAGGACATTTATATAAAAAGAAAATTCTTGATCAGCTTCGAGAAAAATTTCGCTTAAAACATTATAGTTGCAAAACTGAAAAAGCATATATTTATGAACAAAGACGTTCCGGGAGTAAAAAGCCTACTGGATCGTCCCATTTTAATTCCCACACTAATGACCTTTTAATCCCTTCGAGAAATACTAGCCTGCATTATTCATAAACTTTTGAAAAAATGGTGCTATAATTAAATATAACAAAAACTTACAAGAGTTGGTGATTCTGA
>JAFGEC010000426.1 GCA_016931775.1 Candidatus Zhuqueibacterota bacterium
ATCATAACGATCGCTTCGTACACATTATCAGCATATTTTTCCAGTTCATCCAAAGGCAAGGTTTGAGCCATTCACAGACCTCCAACATGGTTATTTGTTACGATTATATTTACTCAAAATTATTTCGATCACTTTTTCCACCGTATCCTCCAGCCGGTCATTGATCACGATATGATCAAATCGGCCGCTCATTTGCAGCTCTTTCTCCACTCGTTTCATTCTTTTATTGATTTGTTCCCTTGTCTCCGATCCTCTATCAAGCAGGCGTTGCATCAAAACCGCCTTGTTTGGTGGTTTCAAAAAGATCGATAAAAATTTTTCACCGAACATTTGCCTGATATTGAGTGCGCCATAAACATCGATATCCAAAAGTACGATCAACCCGGCCTGCAGACTCTTTAATAAAAATTCACGTGGTGTACCATAATACCAGTCGTGAACTTGTTCATACTCTACCAGATCGCCCCTGCGGATATATTCCTCGAACTCTGTTTTGGTTACGAAAAAATAATCTCTTCCATCCACTTCTCCCTTACGTTTCTCACGCGTGGTCATGGATACGGAATAGGTAAAACGCCGATCGTCCATTTCAATGATGCGATGAATAACCGTTGTTTTACCTCCGCCTGACGGGGAAGAAATTACGACCAGCAAGCCATTTTTTTTGTGTTTTGACAATGCTACTCGATATTTTGAACCTGTTCACGGATCTTTTCAATTTCTTCTTTCACCTGAACCACAAGATGAGAAATTTCTGCAGAATTTGCCTTGGAACCCATGGTATTTGCCTCCCGATTCATCTCCTGCAGTAGAAAATTGAGCTTCCGGCCCTGTGATTCTTCACTGTTGAGCATATCACGAAAAATCTCATTATGACTGAAAAACCGCACACATTCCTCAGTCACATCCATTCGGTCCACAATGATCGCCAGTTCGAGTTCCAAACGGCCTTCGTCGATATTTTCATACCCTGCGATCCGTGACAAACGAGAACGCATCTTTTCCAGTGTTTCACCCGGCCTGTCTTCTGCATGCTCCTGAACAAGTTGAACGAGCCGGTCCAAAGAAGCAATCCTTACCTGAAAATCCTCAAGCAACAACCGTCCTTCACGTTGACGCATATCGCTCATCTCAGCCAGCGCTGCATCCAGCGCCACCTCTGCACATTGCCAGGTGGATTCGTCCGCTATCTGTTCGTTATCGGCGATAATGATGTCCGGCAAAGTGAAAACCGACCGTACATCCAGGTTATTCTCCACACCGCTTTCTTTTTCGATCTGCCGGGCAATACGCATATAAGCGTCAAGCAATCCTGTATTGATAGACAGGTTCTTGTATTTATCTTCATCCCCGGTTATACTCATCCACACATTGATCCGGCCGCGTCTTATTTCGTTGGAAACCTTTTCCCGCACTTGTTGCTCACGAGCTGCCAAAGAACGAGGTATTTTTAAAACAACATCCAAAAAACGATTATTGACCGAGCGGATTTCAGCAGTCACCTCAATTTCACCGATACGGTGAACGCCACGCCCATAGCCGGTCATACTTTTTATCATTCATCCACCTAAAATACAACATACCATAAAACCATATTTTAAATCGGTTTATATTTTAATAATTTTTTCTGATATAGTCAACTGATTTTTTTTTATTTAGCGAATATTATCAGAATTTAAAATTCAGGAGAGGAAAAAACCGCTTATTTTCGGGCAAATCTCTTTTCTTCTATTCGAAGCCGGAAAGAAACACGATGTGTTGTTTCGAATTGATCGTGGCTGAGAAAGGCATAATCAAAATCAAGACGTGGTAACCGGATGCCCGCCCCGGCAGTAAGATGTCCCATGTTGTGGCCGACGCGTACGGCAACCACATTACGAACCAAAAATTCAGTACCGACAAAAAAATCCATGCTCGCATCACCCAGGTGTGTTTGAGCAGCTATCCGGCGTCCCTCAAAACGGATATCCGTATCCGCTGCGAACAGAACCTGACTTTTAAGAACTTTTACATCAAGGGGATACGCAACTCCCAATTTGGCGGTGGGTGCGATCAATTCCCGATGTCCGGTGTTCCAGGCCAACAATGTGGTCGTTATGTCCTGAATATTTAATCCGGCCCGCAGACGGTCAACGGGATTCCATAGTATTCCCACATCAAAACCGATTCCCCAGGCGCTGTAATCGCCCACTCCTTTGCGGACAAACTTTACATTGGCGCCATAGGCAAATATTTCAGAACGCTGTTTTGAATAGCTGAGATAAAACGCATATTCCGCGTCGCTGACAACTTTTTCAACATAAGGGCGGTTGGCGAGTTGATTGCCGTCGGAATCCGTATAAATTGCACCGATATCAAGGTTTGGACGGGGAAGTGCGGTAAACGGAATGTCATCCACTGCCAAACGGATCATGGAAATGGCGAAACTTTCCGATTTTCTAAACGGCAGTCCAATCCCCACATAATCATAATTCACCACACCGCCGAAACGGCGTGAATGCATGGCCGTCAGCTCCGGATATTGGATGGGTGACAGTCCCGCAGGATTCCAGTATCCAAAAGTCGCATCACCGCCCACGGCGACATGTGCACTCCCCATTCCCAACGACCGCGCACCAACGCCCAAACTCATAAATTCACCGGCATATTTTGCGATTTGCTGTGCTTTGCCGGTTGACGAGAACAAAAAAATTCCCGTCAACAAGATGCCTAAACTTTTCAATCTACCTATCACAACTGCCCTTTCTGATATAAAAACTAATTTAAGTATTATTTGAGTTTTGTGCAAGTTGTTTCAATTCATCCAGCTTGTTCAGTGCCTCAATGGGCGTCAACTGATTGGGATCGATGTTTTCCAGTTTCCGGCGCAATGAGTGTTCCAGCTCTGCGAACAGGCTGAGCTGTTCAACCTGCGGCGTTGTTTTTTTCCGGTGCATTGCCAGCTTGGGCTGGTGTGCGTTATCCAGTGATTCCGACTCCAGATTATTCAACACTTCTTTGGCCCGCTCGATGACCTTGACGGGCAATCCGGCAAGCCGGGCCACATGTATACCGTAACTGTGATCGCAACTGCCTTTGATAATTTTTCGTAAAAACACCACATGATCGCCCCACTCCTTTACGGCGACATTATAGTTCTTTACACGCTGAAGTATCAGCTCAAGTTCCGTCAATTCATGATAATGTGTGGCAAAAATTGTTTTTGCTGCAACCTGCGGTGTATTATGTATATATTCAACAACGGACCAGGCAATAGATAGCCCGTCAAAAGTACTGGTTCCGCGGCCGATTTCATCCAAAAGAACCAGACTGTTCGGGGTTGCATTGTTTAAAATATTGGCCGTCTCGTTCATTTCCGTCAAGAATGTACTCTCACCTGCCGCCAGATTGTCCGACGCCCCCACACGGGTGAATACCCGGTCAACGAGACCTATTTTAGCCGTTTTGACCGGTATAAAACTGCCCATCTGCGCCATGACGACCAGCAAACCCACCTGACGCAAATAAGTAGATTTTCCGGCCATATTGGGTCCGGTAACGATCAGAATCTGATCCGTTTTATTGTCGATCTGCGTATCATTAACAACAAACTGTTCACCGGCCGGTAACAACTTTTCAACCACCGGATGCCGGCCGTCTATCATTTCAATGATCTCGCTTTCATTCACTTCCGGCCTTGCGTAATTGTTTTCCACCGCCACAGCAGCCAATGCCGCCAGGCAATCGATTTGCGCGACCGCATGCGCATTTTGCTGCAGTTGTTTGGTAAATTCCAAAATATAACGGCGCAGCTCATCAAATAACTCGTACTCCAGAACGGCCATTTTTTCTTCCGCACCGAGAATTTTTTCCTCATATTCTTTCAATTCCTGTATGATGAACCGTTCCGCATTCACGAGCGTCTGCTTTCGAATGTAATAATCCGGTACTTTGGAAAGATGCGGTTTTGTGATTTCAATATAATAGCCAAACACTTTATTGAAATTGACTTTTAATGAAGGAATGCCGGTTTTGTCACGTTCCTGGGTTTGTAAACGGGCGATCCAGTCCTTGCCCGAGTAGGCGATCTCCTTATATTCATCTAATTGTTGATGATAGCCCCTGCGAATAATACCCCCGTCGGTCACCGACAGGGGCGGATTTTCCACGATCGCTTTTTCAATCCGGTTACCCAGCGATTCAAGGGCATCCAGCTTATCCCGCATCTCTGTTAATAACCGGCTGCCGGCCGTGGAAAGATTTTCTCTTACCTCGGAAATAGTTTTTAACGTTCCCAAAATGGACAATGCATCACGGGCGTTGGCCCTGCCGGCGGCAAATTTCGCAATCAAACGTTCAAGGTCACCGGCTTTTTTTAAAGTCGAGCGTAAGGTCGTCCGCAAATCGCGGTTATCGACGAGTTCCTGGACAGCGTCCTGGCGTTCCACAATTGCCGCCAAACACCGCAAGGGATTGAGCAACCAGTCGACAAACAACCGCCCGCCCATGGGCGTTTCAGTGCGATCGAGTGTGGATAATAGTGTACCCCGCTTTCCCAATCCGCTCATCGGACGGATCAATTCCAGGTTACGTCGCGTCGTACTGTCAATGATCAATTTTTCGCTGTCGGACAGTCGTGAAATCCGGTTGATATGCACAAGCTTTTCATTTTGATTCTCACGCAAGTAGGCCACGACGGCACCCGCCGCGGAGATACCCGATGTCATATCGTCGATTCCGAATCCCTTCAAACTGAGCGTGGTAAAATGATCCTTGAGTAAATCATAACCATAATCGTATTGGAAGGTCCAATCATCCCGTTTGCTGATGGTCATATGCGCCGCCTCCTGCAGTGACTCCAGCAGCTGCGTATAATTGGACTCACTCACCAGTAATTCGGCGGGTTCCACAGAGGTGATGACCTCTTTCAGACCGTCCGGTTCGGTTTCCGTTACACGGAAATCTCCGGTGGAAACATCGATCACGGCAATACCACAAATTTTATCCAGGTATACGGCGACAAGGTAATTGTTGCGTTTGGTATCCAGCAGATCATCGGAAAACGCCGTTCCCGGGGTGACGACCTCCATGACTTTTCTTTTGACGATCGTTTTCGCCAGTTTGGGATCCTCAACCTGCTCGCAAATAGCGACGCGGTAACCGGCTTTGATCATTTTCGCCAGGTAGGTGTCCAGGGCGTGATGGGGAAATCCTGCCAGAGGAACATCGGCTGCCTTGCCATGAGCCCTTGCCGTCAATGTGATACCCAATACATTCGAACCGACCTCGGCATCCCGGTAAAACATTTCGTAAAAATCACCCATACGGAAAAATAAAATCGCATCCTGATGATTTTTTTTAATCGATAAATACTGTTCCATCAACGGTGTTGTCGCTTCAGTCTTGCCCACGTTTCGCTCCGCAGTCTCCGTTTTACTCATTTAAATTTCAACAATCCTGGCGGATCCACCCCCCAGTGCAGTTTGGTGCGCAGTATGGTAAAAAAGTCATGAAATCCTGTCGAAACCCATCGAACGGTATAATCGGCTTTATGAATTTTTATGCGTTCGCCATTAGACAGTTTCGCCAGACTCTGTCCGTCAATACTAATATTGGCCGGGTCCTGGTCGGGACGAATACTCAACGAAAGCTCATTGTCACCACCCAAAACAATCGGACGCACGGTCAATGAATGAGGACAAATGGGCGTCACAATAAAAGCATGCATATTCGGCATTAACAACGGTCCACCGGCGGATAACGAATACGCTGTTGAACCTGTTGGCGTGCTGATGATGATGCCATCGGAACGGTAGGTATTGAGAAAACTGCCGTTCACACTGACATCGACATACTTTAACCGGGGAACAGGTCCCTTGTCGACCACCACATCATTGAGTGCGTGAAAAGTTTGTTTTGAATTCTCCTGCAAAACGCAAATTTCGATGACCATTCTTTCGATGATGGTAAATTTATTATGAACCAGAATTTCGACGGTATTTTCAAGGTCATCCATAACAACCTCGGCCAGAAAACCAAGTCCGCCCATATTCACCCCCAGAATGGGTACACCTGACCGGCCGATTTTTTGAGCCGCCGCCAACATTGTACCGTCGCCGCCAAAGGCAACGACGACATGACAAAACTCGCCTAATTTTTCATCATCCACAATATTTTCACTAATTTGCAGAAAAGCAGCCAGGTCACGGGCGAAAAAAAACGAGACGTCGTATCGCTTAAACAGGCCGGTAAACTTTTTTATTGCCGGGCGCACCTGGGGTTTATTCGTATTTCCTACAATGCCGATGTTCATAGTATTTTTTTCAAAAAGGAGGATTTGTTCATTTTAGGAAAGGCAGCTGAATTTTCGATCGCTTTAATGATGCCCTCTTTATCCAGTCCGATTTCCCGCATGAGCACATCCTTACTGCCGTGCCGGATAAAATAATCCGGCACACCCAAGCGAATCAACTCGATATTTTTCGCCTTGCACGCAGCAAAAAATTCAGCGACAGCACTGCCCAATCCGCCCATCACTGTTCCCTCCTCCAGCGTGATGACAAGTTGATAGCGTGCCGCCACCCGGGTCAGCATTTCACGGTCGAGGGGTTTTACATAACGGGCATTAATAATCTTAATGGAAAGATTGTTAAAATATTTTGCAGCTTCAATAGCCTGGTAGAGCACCGGCCCGACACCGATGATGGCCACATCATCACCGTTTTGCAAAACTTCGCTGACACCGATGGGCAGAACG
>JAFGEC010000427.1 GCA_016931775.1 Candidatus Zhuqueibacterota bacterium
CGGGTTTCAGGTTGTAAAATGCGGTCGCAAAATATTGCGGGTAAAATAACCGCAGGATCTGCCGTCAAACCAGCAAGGAGGTTTTTATGAATGAGAAGTATGTATCCATCGGCATTCTGGTTTTTTTAGTCATGAACAGCACACCCGTTCAATCCAAGCGAGCAATGACCATCGACGACATGTGGGCAATGAAACGAATTACCGACATGGCCGTTTCACCGGATGGAAAGTGGATCGCTTTCAGTGTCAAGGAACACGACATGGATAAAAATGAGAGCTATTCTCAAATCTGGCTTGTTCCTGCTTCTGGTGGCGATGCAGAGCAGCTCACCGCCGGGCCACATTTTAACGGTGTCCCACGCTGGCTCCCCAACGGATCTGCAGTCTCTTTTATCTCAAATCGTGACGGAAAACGGCAAATTTACATCATTCCCCTGTTACGGGGTGAATCACGAAAATTGTTCAGTTTGCCCGTTGATGTGGAAACTTTTATCTGGTCCCCGGATGGTGAAAAAATTGCTTTTACAGCAACCCTTCACAAGAACGCGCGGGATTTTGCCCATAATATGGAAATGGAAAAAGAAAAAGAAAACGCTCAGGTAAAAGCAAAAATAATTGACAATCTGTTATTTCGTTCCTGGGACCATTGGCGCGACGGTAAAATAAGCCATATCTTTGTCTGTGATATAAACGGTGAAAATATTACCGATCTCACGCCCGGCGAATACGACGCACCGCCACTGGATCTTGGCGGATCCTTTGATTTTTGTTTTTCTCCGGACGGTAAACAGCTGGCTTTTGTCAGTAATCACGATAAAACCCAGGCGGTTTCAACCAATAACGATATTTTTCTCGTCCCGGTATCCGGTGGATCAGCCCAAAATATAACCACCGGAAACAACGCTGTGGACAATCAACCGGTTTTTATGCCGGACGGGCAAAGTATCATATACCGTTCTATGGAACGTCCGGGATTTGAAGCCGATCATATTAACCTCAAAAAATACGATCTATCAAGCGGTGAGACCACCTTATTGACCGACAAATTTGATTACGATCCTGATGAAATTGTTATTACACCGGATGCTAAAACACTCGTTTTTAATGCGGCTAAAGAAGGTAGAAAGCGCCTGTTTATTATCAACATGGTCACCCTCAAGATCAGTGAAATACTGGAAAACAGCTACAACACGACGCTTTCAATTTCACCCGACGGGAAAAGTCTTTATTTTTTACAAGAGTCTGTTACTTCACCTCCTGAAATATACAGTGCAACAGTCGACGGCAGAAATATCAAGCAATTAACCCAGTTAAATAAAAGTCTACTGGATGAATTAGAAATGAATCCGATTGAGGATTTTTGGTATCCCAGCTTTGACGGTCAAAAAGCCCACGGCATGATCGTAAAACCGCCATTTTTCGAAAAAACTAAAAAATATCCTCTGGTATTGTTAATACACGGCGGACCGCAGGGGATGTGGAGTGATTCTTTTCATCCGCGATGGAATCCGGCCATGTTTGCAGCACCGGGCTATGCAGTCATGATGATTAACGTCCGCGGCTCAAAAGGATACGGTCAACCCTGGTGCGATGCAGTAACCAAAAACTGGGGAGAGGGTCCGTTTTTTGATTTAATGGCAGGAATGGATTTTGCGTATGATCATTATCTCTTTATCGACCGAACCAAATCCGCGGCCGCCGGTGCCAGTTATGGCGGGTATATGGTGAATTGGATCGCATCACACTCGGAACGTTTCAGGGCACTTGTAACCCATGCAGGTGTGTTTGATCTAAGGAGCATGTACGGGGCGACCGAAGAGCTTTGGTTTCCGGAATGGGAGATGGGAGGTACGCCATATGAAAATAAAGAATTATATGAAGCAATGTCGCCTTCGTCGCATGTTATAGACTTTGCAAAATATAAAACACCAACGCTGGTCATTCACGGGGCCAACGATTTTCGTGTTCCTGAAACACAAGGTTTTCAAATGTTTACAGCTTTGCAGCGCATGGGCGTCCCATCACGGTTGATTTATTTTCCGGACGAAACGCATTTTATAAAAAAACCGCAAAATGCAAAATTATGGTGGAACGAAATCTTTGCCTGGTTCGATAAATATTTAAAGTGACAATTTAATACAATAACTTGTGGATTTATGAAAAAGACATTATATCTTACAGCAATGTTGGTTTTAGCCTCTTTTTTTTGGTGTAAAAATCCATTAAAAGAGGAGAAAAAAAAACCCGTGATCCGGAAACTGATTTACGACTATTTTAGCGAGGATGATTTAGGCAAGTGGATATTTTTCTGGGACGGCAAAAATGACAAGGGCAATTATATCGAGCCTGGTAAATATATCTACGTCCTCGAAATCGGCCGATTCTCCGATCAGGATTTTGTCCTAGCCGAAGATGGCGGGAAAAATGAATCAAATAACCAAGGACACTTTGAACCCGGCTTCTGGAATGACTTTGAACTGGGCCGGGCATTTCCGGATCCTTTTAAAATTAGAGACGGAGTGAATATTCCTGTTTTTTTAAGTGAAGCGGGAACGGTCAGACTGACAATTTACCAAGACTAGCCCAATTTATTGTGAATAACCATATCACGATTATTTAAAATTGACCGAATATGAACTGGGACTGGTGTGAAAATTTTTCAATATTTATACTCACCCCTTCCCTACCGTTGCTTATTTAAAAACTCCTCCACACCTCGAAACACAGCACGGGCCAACCGGTCGATAAAATTGTCATCCATTAACAGCATCTCTTCCTCAGGATTCGACATAAAAACGCCTTCCACGAGAATGGACAACATGTCTTCAACATTCGTGACATAGTAAGAATTATAAACCCGTCCATAGGGTTCCAAGCCAAGTTTGACGAGCTGAAAATATACTTCAGATGCTAAATCACGGCTTTGAAATGCGGTAAAATATGCCCCTGTTCCCCTGGCGGTTAACGGATTACCCGATGGAACCGTTGAGTTATTGTGCAATGAAATAAAGATCAGCGAATTGGCTTTACGGGCAATATCCACTCGCTGTTGTAGATCCATTGTACTGTCATTTTCTCTTGTTAAAACAACCCGTGCCCCGGCGTTCACAAGCAGCGTACGCAGTTTTTTCGCCCAGGTAAGATTGATATCTTTTTCTAACATACCGGTCGGACTGGTCGCCCCTTCAACATCCCCACCGTGGCCGGCATCAATTGCAAACCTTAATCCGAATACCGGACTCCCGGCAGAAGCAATGACCGGATCGCGCCGTAAAAAAACCTTTATATCTTTCCCTTCATATCTAACTTGGTGCCCCCAATGGTGGCTCTCCTTTAAATCGATATTCAAATTGAATTGATCCGGGGAACTCTGCTTCATGAAAATGCGATCGATTTTTGTATCTTGATTGGGAAAAGTAATCCAGTGAGATTGTTGATGGGCACCATATAAAACAACTTCCAGGCTGGACAAATTCGGATCATAGTCACATGTGAAAGGCACACGTACGTCAACGCCAAGCGATAATACATCCCAATCTTTAAAGGTATCAAAAGTCGGTGCAAATATATCGGTAGAAGGGAGAGGGGTTCCAGGTGGCAATAGTCTGACCATGGCGGTATCAATGTATGCTGCCTGATGATCTCCGAGACGGATTTTCAGCCGTTCATGGAATTTACCGATTATGTGGACTCGCACGGAATCATCCAAACTCCCAATTATGCCGACACTTTTCTCAGAACCGTACATAACCGTTGGTTCCAGCGTCATGCCAACGACAGGCACTTCATCGGGTATGATATATAATTTCCCGGGAGTGGTTTCACGGATCCGTTTTCCATTCTTCCCGCGCAAATTAATCGAGATACCCAATGGCCGGTTTGTAGGTCCTCGACCGATCTTATATATCCCATGATAAACACCGGTTAATCCATCGGTCTCGGAGGGATCCAACTCAACCATGGGTATATTTTTTTCAATTTTATCAATGGAAAAATACGCATGACCGTCGGGACTACCGCGGAACCGTACATTGACATAGTCGCCCGACATCAGCCAAATTTTTTTTCGCGGTTGTATTGATGTTGGCAAAATGACGGTCGGAACTGCGGGAATTTCTTTTTCAGGCGCCGGCCGGAACACAAATAAAATATCTTCAGTGACCTGATTACCGTTTGCGGCTCTAACAAGAATTTTATTCATCAAGGGCTCCAGCTTAACGCGAGTAACAAATGCCCCATGTGGAAAAACATGAACCTGTTTCCTGTTTACCGTTACATAAGCCTGCGGATCGGCATAACCGGCGATACGTATAAGATCGGTATTAAAGGTATCGGAATGTGCAGGAAAAGTTACGGTTAACGGTAACGAACCCGACGGCCGGACAATTCCTGCAAAAATCAGTAAAAACAAACCTGCAGAAATTAACTTTAAATACAAAATCCACCTTGCTTACTTTGAATGCCTGATTGCTTCTAAAACACTATATTCCATATCTTTGGGAATAACAGCGATTTTGTAATATCTGGATTTCATAAGTGCTCTGCCGATATATATAAATCCTTTAGACCTTAATTTCCCAACAATTGATTTCGGTGGATTTTTCGTCCACCAATAATCATCTCCCGATTCATCGTCGTATCGTTTAACCAGCCGACTATACTGCATATAACCATCATTCTTCAGAATGGAGGACAATATTTTTTTCTCTTCCGCATTCAATGCGGCAGCAAGGGAAGGAATGTTGTGCGGGTTAAGCAAAAATTCGCATAAATCCTGAATGCGATCCCGTTTCAATTTAATCGCCGGGCGGTGCCAAAAAATAGCGATTGCGTTAAGCCATTCCGATGGTAACTTGCCCAATGCGGAGCGCAGGCCCATTTTTAGTTGAATCATTTTTGAGTCGGCTTCTTGACGTAATGAATTTACAACCGCAGAGTATGCATAATCGATACCCAGGACATTTTGAAAAAGATTATATTTTCGGTCCGAATCCGGATTTTCATCCAAAGGATCATTTTCTTTTTCAAAATAAAGTGGATCCTCAAGCATTTTCCGCATTTCTTCAAGATATTGCGTATCCAGAAAATGTTCATTACTTTTCGCGCGAAAATATAAATCAATATGAAGCTTTGCTAATTGTGTCCGCACCGAAGGTTCATTCATATTTTCCGGAAAAGAATTTTTTACCAACGATGAAAAACCTTTCGGTACGTCGTCGTCTATCTGTTTTTGTACCTGCCAGAGCGCAGCCAGAAATAAAATTGGATTCAACTCATCCTGGTACTTTTTACTGATTTCTATACTTTCACGGCCAAGATAAATCCCCACTTCCGGGTGTTCTTCAATCAGGAATGCAAGCCGTTTTTCAACCGGCGAGAGAGCCAGGTCTTTCTGCATAAGATGCCAGGTTCGCTGCACAAACAATCGAAAGGGTTTATCATCCAGGGTTTCTGAAAAAAACATACTTTTCCTCTACTCATCCCATTAAACGTTCACACATGATTACCGGCTCAAAGTCGCTTGCAGACTTTTTTCCAGTCTTTCCGCATTAATAAATCTAATTTCCCGAAGCTCGTTTAATTCAATTCCGTTTTTGGTTATGAATACCAGCGTCGGCAAACCATCCACATTGAAATTATCCATAAAAGCGCGTATTTTCGAATCAGGGCTGGTACAATCGACCTTGAGCATAGCAAAAGATTTTGCACTATGGACGATTCTCGGATCCGGGAATGTCTCACGATCCAGCTCCTTACAGGGAGCACACCAGTCGGCATAAAAATCGATAAAAACAGGTTTTTCATTTTTTAACAATTCTTCCATTGTCTGGCCGTTGTATTTTATCCAATCGATTTCAGCCGGTTTGAAATGTATTGCGGAATATGTCCAAAATAAACCACCCAAAATAAGCAGAGCGCCGAAAATACCTCTTCCAATTTTGAACTTGAACGTATATCCGTGCGACTGATCGAGAAATCCCAAAAACAATCCGGTGAAAATGCCCAAAAAACCGAGAAAAAATGAAAGCTTGTCATGTAAAACTTCCAATTGCGGTATCAAAAAATAAATCGCCACACCAATAAGCAACATACCGAAAAGCTTTCGGACCCACAACATCCACATTCCGGATTGGGGCAAACGATTCAACAATCCTGAAAAAGTGGCCAAAATCAAATAAGGAACCCCAAGTCCCAAACCCATAATAAAAAACAGCAGGGTGCCTTTAAAAACCAATCCCATCTTCGCCACAAGTCCGACCAGGCCGATTATGATACCGGCGGCACATGGAGCGATAACCACACCTGCTGTAACGCCCATAAACAAAGCTCCCAGCACACCTTCCCTTTTTCCACTCACCTTTGTCATAAGCCATGTGGGGACGGTAATTTCAAAGGCACCAAACATACTCGCCGCCAAAGATAACATGATAACGGCAATGACAACAACAAACCACGGACTTTGAAACAGAAAACCCCATTGCTTTCCGGCAAATCCCGACAGCAATCCCAGAACAGCAAAAGCGAATGCGATTCCGATTTGATAAAAAACGGCGTTTAAAAAACTGGAGCCCTTACTTTTTTTGGCTTGTCCACCAAAATAGCTAACGGTTATAGGGATAACCGGATAAACACACGGGGTTAAATTCAGCGCAAGACCTATAAGAAAAAAGCTGGCAATGGCATAAAAAAGTCCCCGGGCCAATATATTCTGTACCTTTTGCTCCGTTTCGGTTAATTCCGAATTTGTCTCACTCAGTGACGCTTTTTGAAATTTCGCAAAAATTTCCGTATTTATTTGGGATGGGGATTGTCCTTCGCTTAAAACCTCAAATAATATCTCAAACGATTTATCTTGAGGAGCAAAACACATATTATCGGTGCAGCCCTGAAAGGACAGTGTACCGGAAATTTTTTCTTCACCCGGTTCGAGATGCGGGGAAGAACTCACTGGTACGAAAACAAAAAATTTATCTTTAAAAACAGACAATTTCTCTTCAGAGAAGGAAAATTTTGCCATTTGCGGCTTGGGAAAGACCGGCGGAGAAAAACTGAAACCGGATTTTTGCTCGAATTTTAATACCGTTGGAATCATAAATTCCATATTGGGCTTGTCGGAATTAATATGAAACTCCTGATCGATATTCACCTCTAGTGCGATTTTGAACTCCTGCCCAGGATTTATTCCATCGAAAGGAAGATAAGGTGTTATAGTGAGAATTTGGGGTTGGCTGCCAAATTGTGCATAACTTACACCAGCCAAAATAAAGACAACAAGGAAAACTTTTTGCATTTTTAGTCTACCTATCGTATTCATGAAAAAATGTTTTATTAGAATAAACAAATCTGTTATACAAAAAGATCCTAAATATAACCTTCTTCTTTTGCATAGTCTTCCAATATTTTCTGCAAAAGTTTTCTTCCGCGGAATAATCGCGACATCACTGTCCCGATAGGTCTGTCAATGATATCAGCGATTTCTTTATAGGAAAATCCTTCAACATCAGCCAAAAGAACAATCATACGGAATTCTTCCGACAACTGAGACAAGGCGCTTTTTACATCATCATCAAACAACTCGGCATATTTTTCTTCATCATACCCGTTCCATATTTGCTCAATATTATTTTCCTCTTTATCTTCAATACTAAAGGCAACCTTGTCCAATTGGACTTTTTGCGGTTCTCTGACCTTTTTTCGATATTTATTAATAAACGTATTTGTCAGAATTTTAAAAATCCATGCTTTGAAATTTGTGCCCTGTTGATATTTATCAAAATATTTAAACGCGCGAAAGTAGGTATCCTGTACAAGATCTTCTGCTTCTACAGCTTTTCGTGTAAGGCGCAAAGCCGTACTGTATAAAGAATCCATATACGTAAAAGCTATTTCTTCAAATTTTTGTTCTACACTGTCCATATTCTTTTCAATTTTTTCTGGTCGATTTTTTTTAATGTCAAATTTATTGATAAAATATGTTAAAAACAAATATATCTTGTTTAATTTTATCCCGAGGGTATAAAAATTGCTTTACAAATGAGATTCATCTTTCCATCTTGTGATGCGCCATTTACCATCATAAGTGCACTTTTTAAAATTGAATATGGCGCTTCCGGTAAGGCTATAATCTCCGGCAGGCCCATAAAGATTTAGTTGCAGCGTTTTGGCCAGTTCCGCTGTTTCCGGTTGGGTGTCTTGATATATGGTCGTATTCCATGTGAGGGTGATCGTTTCAAAATTACGGAACAGACGTCCTGTGGTCTTGAGCTCGGTATCCCGAAACCAGAGATCATATTCAGGCCCCTCAAAATTAGGATCTTTGTAAACAAACCGAAAGGAACTATCCAATAAATCGGC
>JAFGEC010000428.1 GCA_016931775.1 Candidatus Zhuqueibacterota bacterium
GGTTTTTAATATCCGGGCATCGCCGCCGACAACCCAGCCGGTATCGGGATTGATAAAACAGACCGAAAAGAGATGATCTTCACTCCCTGAGTCTTGCGATTCCCAGGTTTGGCCTCCATCTTCTGTTTTGATGATGGTACCGCCCAGTCCGACGGCGTAACCAATCTGGGTATCGAGAAACTGTACGGATTCCAGCCACCAGTAGACGCCGGTTTCCTGGGCCGTCCAGGATAATCCGCCGTTGGTTGTTTTTATCACTGTTCCGTGCCAGCCGCTTGCCCAGCCGGTTTTTGAGTCGACGAAAGATACACCGTACAACCATTCGGTTGTGTTGCTGTTGCCGGCCGTCCAATTTTCACCACCGTCAGTCGTCACAAGAACGATTCCGTCCTGTCCGACCGCACAACCACTGTCCGGTGTCGTGTAACAGATATCAAATAGTATTTTGTCCGTCCCGCTGTCTCTGGTTACCCAGTTTTCACCGCCGTCGGCGGTCGTTAAAATGCTGCCCCGGCGGCCTACCACACTGCCGTAAACATTGTCGAGAAAATGCACCGATTCCAGAAAAACCTGCGGTCCGCGGGTTTGCTTGATCCAGTTTTTACCGCCGTCGGTCGTATGATAAATTATTCCACCCTGGCCGACCGTCCAGCCGGTTTGACTGTTGATAAATGCTACATGCAAGAGATCGTACTGATCCGGTGTGGAATAGACGTTCCAGCTTTCACCGCCATCGGTTGTGTTGATAATCGTGCCAAACAAACCCACAGCAAAGCCGGTATCGGGTGAGACAAAGCAAAGTGAATTCAGTGTGAACGGGGTATTGCTTTGCAGCGGAAACCATCCTGTTCCGCTGTCCGTCGTTTTATAAAGAACGCCGTTCTCGCCGCAAATAAATCCCGTTCGGCTGTCGGTGAATAAAATGTCCTGCAGGGCGACCCCTTCAGGGATTTCTGTCCTTTCCCAGCTTTCACCGCCGTCGGATGTTTTCTGAATTCTGCCCCTGAGGCCGGCAGTAAAACCCGTGTCGGGACTGACAAACTGAAGCGCATACATATGGGAGTTGGAACCGGACCGGTCTTCCGTCCACTCTGCTCCGGCATTTATCGTTTTACAAATACGGCCGCCTTCCCCGGTTGCGTATCCGGTGGAGTCGTTTACAAAGTGAATGGAAAGTAAAGGTCTGTCGGCATCTTTTATCTGCATCTGCCACGTTTGTCCACCATCGGTCGTTTTTGCAATGCCGCCCATATAATTCACATTGTTATTCCTGATCTCGTACGTTACACCCGCGCACCACCCTGTTGTGGGCGAAATAAAGCAGTAATCCTGAGGAATCATGGGCAATGAGGTGGAAGTGGTCTTTTCCCAGATTTCACCGCCGTTTGTCGTTTTTAGTATACTTGATTCCGCATCGAATGCAAAAACCGTATCGATGTCACCCGGTTTTAAATATATGATATCCATGCCGGTGGGAAGGGGATTTTGCCAATTCCAATCATCCTGCTGGGCCATCAGTGCTGTCGTTAACGATATTAAAATAAACGCTGAAAATTGTATTTTTTTCATATCTTTCTCCCGAGTTTACCGGACCAATATCATTTTTATCATGCTGGTTTTTTCATCACATCGAATCCGGCAGGAATAAATGCCGCTGCAAACAGATTCATTCAATGCATTACATCCGTCCCAAATAAAAGTATGGAAACCTGACGCTTTTGTTTCGTCGGCCAGTGTTCGGATTTTACGACCGAGCAGATCAAATATTTCCAAATGTACATGGCTGTTTTGTTGCAACTCGACGGATATTTTGGTGGTGCTGTTGAATGGATTGGGATAATTTTGAGCCAGCCTGAACTGCTGAACGGTACGTTCGGAAAAAGAAGTGGCCGACATCGCACCCGGGCCGCCTATATTGGCATCGATCCACAGCAGACGGTTGTGCAGCCATTCCTTAACAAATTGTACTTCTTCATCCCATGTGTCAAACATGTAATAATTGGGCCAAATCTGGCTGCTGGAGCCCAAAACCGGCCATTTGACATAGTTACGATCCGCCGCTTCTGCCAGTGTATCGCGCAGGGCGTCAACATAATTCAGCCATTTGTCCGTTGCCAGCACCGTATCCCGCATCTGCCACCAGCGTTCCGCTGTTTTTTCCTTAAAGCGGGTATCATTGATCAACCTGTCCCACCAAAAAGGTACCCTGAAATTATCATTGCGGTCATTGCGGATCAGTGTTTCGATATTCCAGCCCCTGGTTTGCCAGCCTTCAAAATAATCGGCGTTGCCCAATGACAGGTTATGATCCCAAACCGGTCCCATGACCAGTTTACCGCCCTTGCTGTCCCTGTCTTTGTACATAAACGCGCTCAGGCGGTAACCGTCAATGTTCCGGGTTATTTCATTGACAAACAGATAATCAATAAACGATTCAACATCCAGATACTTTTCATATCCCTCATCCGGATCGCTCATAATCGAGCTGTCCATAACGGCTTCGATTTTATCCATATAATTTTGGATGTACTCTTGCTGTTCCTCTGTGATATCCGCCGGTTTGGGATAATGATATTGAAAAATTGTTCTTTTTTTCGACATCCATCCACCGTTGCCTTCTCCGTCGGTCTTGTCGATCTTTATGATATAACCGCCGGTAAGCTGATCCCCGGAATTATCGGTGGGATCCAGTTCTGAAATGGCAATCCGGTTTTTATCGCGTTTTAACTTTTCGCACAGAACGTAAACGCCCATGTATTCGCCGTTAATGAAGCCTTCGATGAAACGGGTCCGGCTGGCATAGTGCCCCAAATCCCTGGCCATTTTATAACTGATTACATTGCGTATCAACGATCTGTCGCTGAAGGGATTGTGCAACACCCAGTCGTTTTCAGACGGCATTCCCAGCAGTGATACGTTCCAATCCTGACCTGTTGAATCATGGGTTTCGATCCGCAGCGGCGGCTTGGGGAACATTTGGGATGTGGAACCGCGCAGTTCGATGCCGATTGTGCCGTTATAATGGTTGAATGGATCGTCTACGGCGTTACGCTCGTCCGGGCCGTTATAAATGATCCCCATATGGGCTTCGATACGGTTTGCGTCGGGGATTGTTTGGCCGTGGGTGTCGATGAACATAATCGGAAGGTTTGAGGAAGTTAATTCAACGGACTGCGCCCAAAGTAGGCCCGTTGTGATGAGCAGAGGGCCGAAAATCCATGGTGCTATTTTTTTCATTCTTACTCCTTTATGGATGGTTTTATCGGTGATCGGGCAATGTTTTCTAATTTTCATGGGGAAACAGTTTCTATTCCGGCAGTTTTTAATATAGACCTATGTGAATGACTAATTTTTGCATCTATTTGGTTGGAAATTTAAATTTATTGTAAAATTATGTATTTGGTATCTTTCCTTTACTACGCAGTTTTAGAAGGGAGGTTTCCGGTTTTTTACGGCTGGTGAATTTTTTTGTATCTAAATTTATGTTTCTGTAAATATTTGTTTATAAATTAATTATAATTATTTGACTGGATCAACATGATCGACAGGATGGTTCAATCGGAAAAACAATCGGAAATAAGGATCAGTATTGCTAATATCCCGTTCATCCTGTTAATCCGGTCAAAATCTAAATATTCTTTAGAAAAATTAAGGACAAAGTCAATGTAACTTACATATATAAGGTAATATGTGGGTAACCGGCGGGGACTTTAATAGGTGTGACGCATCGTTGCATGATATTTAGCCTATATTTTGAATATCTAACCCACCCAAAACGAAGATGCGTCGCACCGCCCCCCCCAAGGAGTGACATATTACTATATAAGTAAAGTTATTGTATTTTGACAATTTTTTTGAGGTTAACGGTTATGCGCGATATGGGATTCGTGCCCAAAATTATAATTTGACTTTTTCGCAGCCTCATTTGTCGGTATTACCGTATCAGCAGCATTCTGGCTGTCATGGCCTGGTTTTCCGTTTCCAGAAGACAGACATAAATTCCGCTTGAAAGATTTGAACCGTCAAACCGGATTTTGTGATCGCCTGCGTTTCGTACGCCATCCACCGGAACAGCGATTCTTTCTCCGAGGATATTAAAAACCGACAAACGGACATGTTGTTTTTTGTCGATGGAATACAAAATTTCTGTTGCCGGATTAAACGGATTGGGGTAGTTTTGCAGCAGCTGAATAAAGTCTGGATTTTTATGGTTTTTAGGAACTCGGGTTACATCATATACCCCGCTGGCAATCACCACGTCATCGCCGACGAGGACACCTTCCGCTTCACCGTATTGCGATAAGACGATATTGCAGGCTGCGCGGGAACAGTTTGGTGGCGCTTCGCCCCATACCTGGGCCCATATCCATTCATCCGGTGTGGACGATTGATCGACCCGTACTGTTGATTCCGGCCGGTGGGCTTCAATATTGTTGCCGCTCAGGTCCTTGAAATCGATTTTGACACAGCCGTCCACCGTACCCCACAACATGTAATCGCCCGGTGTCATGAGCCATGCCCCTACGTAAATCGGAATCCCTTCGTCCAGCGGACCTGAAATGTCCTGACCTGTAAAGTCCCAATAACCGCCCCAGCCCCACGGATCCCCCCATGTAACCCAATCCTGTGCCAACAGCATCACCGATCTTTCTCCGGATCGGGAATAATCCGTCACGATTTCAGTGGGGATATCATAGGGTTCATACGCCCAGCACCACCAGTTTTCCCAATCCTCCTGGTTTTCATCCCAGATGAGCTCATTTTCCTCAAAGCCGAGATTGGTATTTTCTGCCGGGATCACCAGATGATGGGCTTTCAGATCGTCGCATAAAGCTGAGCCGGGAGTTGACGTTTCACCGGTGCCGATCCAATTGAATCCCATATTCATGTATGCGGTGCCCACCGGACAGAGGCCGGCGATGGATAACTCGAACCATTGATCGGTTGCCGCATCGCTTAACAACGACGGTGAAAATTCCTGCAAAAGCTGTGTCCAATTTTCATCAAAAAAAGTGATTTCGATTCTGATTTCCTGGCTGGCTGCCATGGGATTTGCGGGCGGATTCAGGACGAATCCTTTGGCATAATACACGTCCCCCGGTGTCGGCGGCGGCAGGGTTTGGTAAACGGCGGCCGAAGCACCGGTCATATTCAGGGCGTTGCTGCCGTCGTGGGCGTTGCCGGTTGTCACGGATTGGTGGGTGCCGCTGGTGGGCCAGATCGACCAGCCGGACAGGTCGCCGGTTTCAAAGCCTGAATTTTGAATGGTCAGGGGGCCCTGTGCGTAAACGGCAGCGGCTAACAGCAAAGACAGGGTAAGGATCGTTAAAAAATGTGGGAAATTCATGATTACCTCCTTAGACAGGAATAATTCAAGTGCGGCCAAAAGTTCTGTTCGAAGGGTGTCGTATTCTTTGGAAGAGAGGTCGAGTCAGTGTGGAATATTTTTTTCGGTTTTTGTTCGAACGGCAATCGACCTGTTATTTTTGTCAACAGGTCTACATCCGTGCCGATTTCTATAAAATATACGAACATTTGTTTAAATTTCAAGTACAAATTTTTACAAATGTCCTCTGCTATTGTTTGACGCCACGTTAAGTTTATCTTCCTATGGCAGAGGACGGATCAAAGCTGTCTAAAAATATATAGACAAATTTTAATTTTGTCTATATATATTTAGACAAAAATCGATTTTGTCTAAAAATAACTAGACAGGATAAAATATTTTATTTATCTACGGGATAATTCTTTTATTGCATCCTTCAAGAGGTACGTTAAATGTTGGATTTCTAAAGGTCTGAATATTCGGCTTTGTACAACCAATGCGGTAGAACTGTATCCTATCTGTTTTCTTTTTTTAGCCACGGATCGACACAGATCAACACAGATTATTAATAAACAAATCTTTATATGGTTTTATGCAAATCAATTATATTTGTTTCTCCCTCTCATTATCGACTTAATCAAAAAGGCCTCGTACTTTCGATAATATTTATCTGTTACCTTTCCGTGTTCAATCCGTTCCGCATTGCGCATTGGCGTCAACCTAAAATAAAACACCTGTTGAAATTTAATAACTTAGAGTCTCTCTCAATGAAGTGCTTAAACTTGAGTTTTGTAACTTATTAAAAAAACATTTAGATTTTGACGGGATCAATCCCGCATTGCGGGATCAACAGGATCGACATGATGGTTCAATCGGAAAAACAATGAGAAATATGAATCAGTATTACTCATATCCTGTTTAAATTATATCAACGCATTAATTTAAGTTGACGCCAATGGCATTGCGGGACAACCGGAGCCGCCCAAAAACAAACTGGTCAAAATTGATATTTTTTCAAAAAAGACTTGACTAACAGATTGCCATTTTGTATTTTTTGTTTAACTTAATCGTTTTCGATTCCGGTTAAGTTTCATAAAAATAAATTCCGACCGCCTATGAAAAATTTTAAAAAATTTTTCTTACCCCTCTTTTTTTTCAACAATGTGAAATTAAACGATTTTCCATAACATGGAGTAAGCAAAGATTATGAAAAACACAATCCGCGTTTGGCTCATTTTTCTCCCGGCACTTTGCGCAGGATCCGTGTTTGCCGCCATTACCGGCAAAATTGCCGGTAGGGTTGTTGATGCGGAAACAGGTGAACCGCTGGTGGGTGTAAACGTGTTTATCAGCAGCACCACCATGGGAGCGGCGACCGATGCCAATGGAGATTTTTTTATCCTCAATATTCCGCCCGGCAAGTACGACATCCAGACTCAAATGATCGGTTACAGTGTGATGAAAATGGAAAATGTGCAGGTGCGCACCAACGCCACAACAACGTTGAACTTTAAAATGAAAACAACGGTGATCAAAGGGGAGACCATCACGGTGACGGTGGACGCCATTGCCACGAAAAAAGATCAAACCAGCTCGGTGCGCAATATCTCGGCTGATCAAATCGAGGCACTGCCGGTTGAAAGTATCAACCAGGTGATCGATATGCAGCCCGGTGTGATCGACGGCCATTTCCGCGGCGGCCGCAGTAACGAGGTGACTTATATGCTTGACGGCATGCAGGTGACCGATGTTTACGACAGGGGCCGTCTGGTGGAAGTGGAAAAGGAAGTCATTCAGGACGTGGAGGTTATCCTGGGTACGTTTAACGCCGAATACGGCCGGGCCATGAGCGGGGTGGTGAATGCCGTCACCAA
>JAFGEC010000429.1 GCA_016931775.1 Candidatus Zhuqueibacterota bacterium
CTTAAGCCTTATCTCTCTTCTATGTGCCTTCTGCGGCTCCGCGGCTCTGCGCGATCAATCAGTCGAAATCACAGAAGAATAAAAAAAGGACAAAATACAAAACTGCATATTAACCATTAAATTATTTATTTGACAATTATTCCATCTTTTAAATTAATATAAATCATCACATTAAATATAGTGCATCGTAGAATTTTGGGGGATACCCTGTTTGAAATATCTATTGACTGTGCCAGTTTAATACGTATACGTAATAAAATACTGAGGCCGGATGGCTGCGAGGAAAAATATCGCGATGGATGGGAACGCAGACGGCGGGGTAGATATTCTAGATGACGGCGCCGGATTGGCAGCCGGCGAGGGCAAGTATTGCTGGTTTTATGGTGAAAGCGATAATGTATACATCAACCAATGCATCCGGCAGACGGTCACCGTCATGCCGGGTGATTCACTGATCCCAAACGCTACAATTGTGGATTTGACGGGCGGAGAGCTTTTTAATACCTGGTTTGAGATATTTCTCGGCGCTTCTGAAATGGTGGAAGCCATGGACTATAGAGATACGGCGAATGGTCTTGATAAAATAATTGGTATTTGTGGTTTTTTTTGTTCGTTTTACACTCAATAACATTGCCGTTAATTTAAAAATATTACCATACACTGCGGGATAGAATTTAATTTTTATTTGTCAGTATACTCTGTATTCCACTCTGTGAACGCTGATCTCTGTGGTTTTCTTTTTTAACCACGGAGAACACAAAGGTCACAGAGAAAAAACCAGGGAGTATGTAAAAATATTATGCCCTCTCCACGCGCCGTTTTTTGCCCTCCTCCGCTTTCTCTATTTCCTTGTGCAGAGACTCCAGCCGAATTTTCAACTTTTCCACAATCCCTTTTACCTGTTCCTGCGTTTTCTGAGCATTGCCTAAAGACCGGTCTATTTTTGATTGAACCGCCCAATCAAATACAAGGTTATCAAAAAAGAAATCTGCAAACCGGGAAAACGAATCGATGCCGACAACCAGATTTGATCCGGGATCGATTTCGATATCCGTCAATTCATGTTGAAACCGCCGCAGTAACTGCTGCACGTGAATGACAACCTGTTTGGCACCATCAATTTTGGAGTGTTTTAAAGCCGTTGACACCAGTCCCCCACCCAACATGTCCAGCGTTCCCCATCCTTTTGCACTTTTCAAATATCCGATCAGCAGCTCCAGTTCTTTTAATACATCGGTACCAGCCAAAACCGCCTGTTCTACCTGCAGGAGATCGGCTTCCATCCCGGATATTTTTTCAACCAGTTCCGAATATTCCCGGTCGCCGTTTTCACGAACGGTCTTTTCCTTTAATTTTATAATTTCACGGTAGCGCGATTCAATATCGCCGATTTTTTCGATTTCCGATTCCAGATAATCAATCTCATCGGTAATGTTCTCCAGAGACGCCTTGCAGGTTTCATACTTGAACTGGGCAGCTACCGCTTCCTGTTTTTCCTTGTTTAATTTATCCTGTTTACTGCCCAGCAGTGAAGAGAACAATGAGGTCAAGCCAACACTGCTTTCGAGCCGGTCTAAATCCCTCTGCTCTTTGCTCAATATTTTCTCCAGTATCTCCAGATTCTTTCTTTCCTGTACGCGTTTATCCTGCGCCTCACTGAGCTTTTTTTTCAATTTATCTTTTATGACTGCACTCTTTTTTATATCATACAGTTCTTGATTAAGTTGATTGAACATAATACTAACCGTCCTACTTTCTGTGTTATAACACTCAGCTTTTATCAAATACGGCACTCCAGTCAAGATCCGGACCATGGAGCAATTGACTCCGTATTTTTTTAAAAACCTTGTTGTTTTTGACCATTTTGGATATGGGTACAATATCCGCATTTTGTAACAAAGCGGCTATCTTTTCCCGCCCTCTTGGATTCATGGAATGGATGATGACTTTGGCACGGGCGTTTTCAGACCGACTTTTAAAATCTGCAATCTCCTCCCCCGTTTTTATGCCGGCAATATTATAATCCAGAGAGATAAGGTCGAATCGGTAACTATCCAAAAGTCTGATCGCACGCGTTGCTGTATGCACCAGCACCCAGGCGTGGTCCCGATACAGATTTTTTAAAATTTTCCGGCGTTCGGGCGTATAATCCACAATCAGAATTCGTAAAATTTTTTTTGGTATTTCCATTTATAAAAGTATCATTTTTTCATACAACTCGCAACAATAAATTACACAGAATATCCCCAAAAATTTTGCGATGAAATACATTTAATATGCTGATTTATATTAATTTAATGGTCAAAATCATCGTGAAAAACATAATGTTGCAAAATACACTATTTTATTTTCACAAATTTTTCCTTTTTTAATCCTTTGCGTCTCCGCGTAATCGCTCGCGCTGGGGATGCCGGAGCATCCCGGAACGCGTTCCCAAGCCACGTGCAATTACGAAGGGGTGTTTCTTCATGCAATTTTCGAAAATTTTCACGTGATTTGTTCGTTAGGTTTTCCGAGCTTGGGAACGAGTGGTGATATCGGAAATAAGGGGGCATTAATCTTAATTGCCCGGTTAAAATCTCTGTTCGAGGATATAAAAATCAAAAAGTATAAAAACAGGATTGAGTGTTTCGGTATTTTTGTAAAAATTATAAGAATTTTGGGGGATACCCTGTTACCATTGATTTTTTTACAAAATTTTGCCAGACTCATAAAAAGCATTCCATCATTTCAATTTCCTCTTTACATAAAAATGGGAGGATTTTCAAGTTATACCGCTATAAACGGCATGCATAAACCGGCAGAAACATCAAACATAACCTTGAGGATGAGCTCTCTTACATAGAACCGTTGCATCTTTGGTGGCTGAAAAGGTCGGCAAAAAAATTTGGAGTATAAAATGAAAAAAATATCAATTCTATCAGTCGTATTATTACTCTCTTGTTCTCAACCTAAACAATTCCCGGAATTTTCCGTGCATACCATCGACCACATTGGTAAAAACTTGGGCCAGACCGATCTAGCGGATATCGACAGGGACGGCGACCTGGATTGGGTAACGGGTGAAGCGCCGTGGAGCACCACCTGCCGTCTATGGTGGTGGGAATACCAGGGTCCGGATTCCTGGGTGCGCCATGAGATCGGTAAAGCCGATTCCGACGTTGGCGGCGATTGCGCCGACCTGAACGGCGACGGCTGGATGGATTTTTGGGGTGGCAAGGTGCTTTTTCTCAACCAAAAGGACGGTACTTTTAACCGTCATGAGGTCGGAACCATCTTTTCTCACGACAGCCAGATCGGAGATATAGATGGCGACGGTCAGCCGGACGGCT
Organism: Candidatus Zhuqueibacterota bacterium; assembly: GCA_016931775.1. Lineage (GTDB taxonomy): Bacteria > Zhuqueibacterota > Zhuqueibacteria > Residuimicrobiales > JAFGEC01 > JAFGEC01. Next base: position 3,333 of record JAFGEC010000429.1, read on the forward strand.
TGGCCAACTGGGATCAATACGGCCTGGTATGGTACAGCATTCCCGCCGATCCTACAGAACCATGGACCGAACATATGATTATGCCCGTCACCGGGCATAAGATACACGGCGGTGTCGCCCCGCAACCTTTCGGCGATATTGACGGTGATGGTAATACGGATATCGTCACCGGAGAGGCGTGGTACGAAAACCTTGACGGTGACGGGGATATCGACATCTGTACCAAACCATGGTCTACCGGCGATGAACACTTTTACTTACAGAATTTACTCATTAGGCCGAAAAAATAAAAACTTGAAATTTTCAATTCCCCTTCGGCCGGCCTGATTTTGTTACCGATTGTTTTTTCAGATTAAATTACGTACATTTTTCAATGTCTAAAAAATCATTATTCTTAACCGTCTGCCTCAATCCTGTTATCCAGCGCACTCTGATACTGCCTGACCTGCAGGAAAATCGGGTCAACCGCAGCAGGGAATACCGCATCGATGCCTCGGGAAAAGGAGTGAACGTCACCCGCGTTCTATCCCAGTTGGGAGAGAATGTCATACACCTCACTCATGCCGGCGGTTATTTCCAAAAGTATTTTTTACAGTTATGCCGAAACGACGGTTTGAAGGTGCAATGGGTGGATTCAGGTTCTGAAATCCGCACCTGCACAACTCTGATTAACAGAAAAAACAACACATCCACAGAGATCGTCGAAGAAGCCAAACCGGTAAAGCCCGAGACCGAAGCCGGGATCAGACGGCTATTTACCGGATTAATGAATAAAGCCCGGGTGCTCATCATCTCCGGTACAAAAGCAGAGGGATATTCAGCCGATCTGTACCCGTCCATGGTCTGCGAAGCCAAAAAGCGGGGCATGATGGTTTTTCTCGATTACCGTGGCCGGGATTTGCTGGATTCCATCACATACAATCCCGATATCATCAAACCCAATTATGCCGAATTTTTTTCGACATTTTTCCCGGAAATAATTGATCAACAGGAACAGGAAAATAAAATCAAACAAAAAATACTCGACCTGGCCTCTAAAAACATCATCACGATTCTCACGAGGGGGGCCAGTCCGGTCTTATACCCCGAAAACGGCGTCGTCCGCCAATTCCCCGTTAAAAAAATTTATCCTCTGAATACCATCGGCTGCGGTGATGCGTTTACGGCCGGACTGGCCGCCGGATTATCCTCTGGGGAAAATCTGGACGATGCCCTGAAGAAAGCGGTGTGGTGTGCGGCAAAAAATGCCCGGAATATCCGTCCGGGCGCAATCGTGGAAACCTGAGATTTTCACCGACGAAGAGACGTTCTCCCCCTTTAAACTTTGCCCCGAGAGCAAAACCCGGCTTTAGATTTGCATAGATACTTTGACGGATTTCCCTTTCCCTGATATCGTTCATCCCGGTATTTCACCGTTCGTCGATTGCCGTTTGTTTTCAAGCCACATAAAAACTATATTGTTTATTAAAATGATGCCATCGGATTCACCATTTGGAGGCGTTATGTTATTGACCAAAAAAATGGCGGTTTTAATTCTATTATTTATTTTTCCCGTTCTCGCCTCACCGGTAAAAAACAACATCACACGGCCGGATACCGTCAGGGTGCTGTTTATCGGCAGCAGTTATACCGGTTACCACAGCCTGACCGGACTGTTTTTGAATATCGCCAAAAAAGCAGGAAAACCCATCATCGTCAAAACAAGACTCATGTACGGCCAATATCTTGACGAAATTGTAGAATACAGCGGTACAAGTGCCGCCATAAAAATGATGAAATGGAATTACATCATTCTGCAGGACGGTTGTCACAACGCCGCCTATCCGAAAACCCATGCCTCGCTGATACCCTCCAGCGGTTACCATCCACTCAAACCCATTCTTCAAAAATACTATAATATGGCCAAAAACAACTATTCCGCCACCCGTATCGTCTATTTTATGCCCTGGGCGTTCAAAGACGGTATGACATGGATCAAAGGACAAACCGACACCTATGAGGACATGCAAATCAAGATCTTCAACAATACACTCGATTTGTTGGAGGAACTGGATATCTGGACGGCACCTGTGGGATTGGCATGGTACCGCGTGATTCAGGAGAAACCGTACATTGAACTGTTCGAGCCCGACATGAGCCATCAGTCCCCGGAAGGCTCATACCTGTCGGCTTGTGTCTTTTTCTCCACACTTTTTGCCGAAAGCTGTGTGGGAAATCCGTATACGGGTAAAATCGCCGACTCGACCGCTCTGTATTTTCAAAAAATTGCCTCAGCGGTGGTGATGGACAGTCTGCAAACCTGGCGGCCGAAAAGACAAACGGCCATACAGCGGGCGGATATTTCCTCACCGGACCAACTTATGCTGCACCCCAATTTCCCCAATCCCTTTAACAACGCCACCACCTTATTTTTTGACCTGTCCCGCAGCATGGATGTTTCACTGCATGTTTACAATACTCCCGGGCAACTGTTGGCCACTCTGTTTTCCGGTTTTTTGACCGCCGGACCTCACCGTTTTATCTGGAATCCTCAAGATGTGCCCAGCGGCGTCTATTTTATCACCCTAAGTGCGGACGGAAATTACCGGACGATTAAAACGATCCTGATCAGATAAGTGTAGGCGTTTTTCTTATCGATGTTCATTTTTTAACTATAATTCTATAAAAACCATAATAGGAAAAGCCAACACATTAAACCAAATTGTCGGGCTCAAATCTCTGCGGCTGCGCGAGATTTAAAAAATCTTACTGTAGCATGGCAGCCGCATTGACTGTTTCTGTATATTTATCAATATTTATAAAATTTTGATGGATATCCTGGTAAAAAAATCTTGACATTCATCAAACGAATGATAAGTTTGCTTTATGTCATTTTACATTGTTTGTTTTGACATAAAATCGCTAATAGATTATGGTCCGCATTTTGTATCGGAGAGTGATTTATGGAATTTAAAAATCTGGTATTGAAGAATCGGAGTGTCCGCCGTTTTTATCAGGAAATTCCTGTTGATCGGGAAACACTCAAGCAGCTGGTTGACCTGGCGCGTCTGTCGGCTTCCGGGAGTAATCTTCAGCCGTTAAAATATGTCCTTGTGTGCAATCCGGAAAAGAACGCGCAGGTTTTTCCCCTGCTCGCCTGGGCGGGGTATCTGAAAGAATGGTCCGGTCCGGTGGAAGGGGAACGGCCGTCGGCATATATTGTTATTTTGGGGGATAAAAACATCCGGCAATCCTTTGGCTGCGATCACGGCATTGCCGCCCAAAGCATCATGCTGGGTGCAACGGAAAAAGGCCTGGGTGGATGCATCATTGCTTCGGTAAAGAGAGAAAAGCTGAAACAGCTTGCTGGATTACCGGACCATTACGAAATACTTCTCGTCATTGCACTGGGGAAGCCGAAGGAGAAAGTACAACTCGAATCCGTCGGGCCGGACGGAAATATCGAGTATTACCGCAGCGATAACGGCATACATCACGTCCCCAAACGGTCTATAGAAGATATTATCGTCAATTGGGAGTGAAAGCGGCGTTCCGTGAAGGGAAACGAACGAAAACTACGGACAAAATTTTCAAAGCGGGTATTATCGGGAGAGGTAAAAACAAAATCCCAAATGATAAATTGACCGCGCTATATAAATGGATTGGAAATGACAAGCGATTTGATCTTTTGGCCGTGCTGCAAATCTTCTGAATAGAGATTTGAACAACCGGCCTGTAAAGCTGCAGCAATAATCAGTGAATCATAAAAGGAATATTGCCATCTCTGCATGATATCAAGTCCGTCATGAAAAAGTTCTATGCTGGTAAAAATCCGGCAAAGCGGCATTAATACCTTTTCAAAATAACGCCGGCAATCTGGGATGGAAAGTGGTACAGTGAATTTTCGTGTGGAAACATTGACAAACTCTTGTATGACTTGATAACTGATACATCCCACCTGATCCGTCAGCGCTGTTTTGATCAATTGATTGGATTTTTGTTGTTTTACCGTATTCGTATCATCAAAAGCATAAACGAAAATATTGGTATCGAGAAAAAAATTATCGTTCATTCAGTTCGTCTCTGGTAAACTTTTTCCCAGGTTGTGCATATTTCAAGGAATTCATTAAATTTTCGTAATCTTTATCATTCTGATGAACCGTTACATATTGCCTGAGCCATTGACGAAAAGTCGCGTTGAGCGTCGTCCTGTTATTTTGGGCCTTCTGCCTGGCTTTTTCAATGAGTTCTTTATCGGCACTTAATGTGATATTTTTTAACATTTTTACCTTTTCTTTACCTTTACACGATAATTGTGCACACTAATATAGTGTAATAGGTTGAATAATGCAAGTCATAATTTGTTCGCATCGAATAATGATAATTTAGACCTGGCGTCGCCCTGAATTTAGCTGAGCGGGACCGCGAAGGATCATTCTGTAATATGTCACTTTGGGGGGGGACGGTGCGACGCATCTCCGTTTTGGGTGGGTTAGATATTCAAAATATAGGTTAAATATCATGCAACGATGCGTCGCA
>JAFGEC010000430.1 GCA_016931775.1 Candidatus Zhuqueibacterota bacterium
GAAACGGTCCGAACACAGCCCCGCCAAAAGTCGCCAGGATCGCTTTTTTATTGAACAGTGTTCGAAATGTCGGTTTCATTTTTCCTGTAAATAAAGCAAATATCAATAAAACCATTGCTGCGGGAACCATTCTGAGAATTGTGGCTTCCAGTGAACCGATGTTATCCGTCAACCCCTGTTTGGCAAGAATGACCCCCGTTCCCTGGCCAAATGCGGCTACAAGTCCCATCAATATTCCTTTGGCCTTTGAACCAAAGACCGGTTCCGAAACGTTTCGTTCATTGACAACCCAGGCTATGCCGCCGATGGTCAGTAAAATGCCTGAAATGGCAACGGATCCAAGGCGTTCATCAAACAAAAACCAGGCTAAAATCGTCGTAACGGGAGGTGCCAGGGAAAGCAGCAGTGTGGACAATCTCGGTCCCAGGACGATGAAAGCCGAGAAAAGTGCGCCGTCACCTATGGCGATGCCGACAATACCGCTGAGACCCAGCCAAAAAATTTGGGCAGTGGTTATTTGTCCCGGCAGCAGCCGGCCTTTGGAAATGAAAAGCGTTGCCAAAAGAAAGATAATTGCCAGTAAAATGCGCCACAAGTTGGTGGCAAACGCTCCGATTCGTTTTCCGGCTGCAGTAAAAAAGATCGCACACCAACCCCAAAAAAACGCGCCGGTGAGGGCGGCAATTTCTCCGATATACGGCATTGGCTTACCTTTTTTGATCAGGATTCATATATTCGAAATCGACTTTCAGAGAAAAAATGAATAAAAAAAATCCGGCGTTTGGTACGCCGGATTCAAAAACCAATAGCATTTTTTACGCTTGAGGCGTCATCGTTATTTGAGCTTGTAGATAAAATTGACGGCGATGTAATTGGCCGACAGTTCGTAATCACCCGGCCAGGCGTCGGGATATGGAGGGCTGGCTTCAATCGTACCTTTGCTGGTCACGAAATTATAAGAGACATCCACAACCGCACATTCACTCAGGCGGTAACCTGTTCCCAGTCCGATCGTCAGCACCGGGGCCGGTGCAATCCCGGAAATAGGCGAAAAGTACTTTTCATTATAAAAAGCCGTCGAATAATGAACACCCGCACGAACCGGCAAATTGGGCTTCATCCAGTATTCGGTTCCGACGGCAACACCGGTACAGTTATCATAGACATATCGAAGGGGGGTCTCTGTTTTTAGCGGTCCCATAGCTGTTTCACCTTCATTGGTAATTATGATGCTATCGTATTGACTGTAAAACGTTTGCATAACGTCCAGCGAGGCCATCCATTTGTCCTTGATAATGTCATACGTAACACCGGCAATCAGTTTGTCGCAAGATTTCATTTTCATCTTTGTATCCATTGGATCTTTGGTGGCCATTTGATATGCGGTGGCTCCAGTCGGGGTTAAAAAATCGCCCCATGCCTCAGTCGTGCCATCTAAATCGACTTCAATTTTGTTGCGGAAACTGACGCCAAAGTGCAATTTTTCAGTCGGATCCCACTGCAGCCCGACTCTGATACCCTGGTAACCGACTCCGGAGATATCCAGTTTGTTATAAGTATAACCGCTCGGCAGATAATCACTCGCAAATGGTAGATACATGTTAAAAGTCTGTTTGACATAATCTATGCGGTATGCGATACCCAAAGTGAGATTTGCCGGCAGATTTAATGCCACCGCAGGGCCTCCCTCGATAAAAACGAGTTGTCCACCCATCTCTTTGGGAGCCAGAAGAGGGTGATGAAAATTAATATCATCATAAATAGCCCCACCGCCTCCTGGAGTATAAACATTCAATCCCACGGTTATCAAATCGTTGATCCGGTAGGTGCCTCCGATATAAAATAAAGGCAGATAAGAGTCTGATTCGATGCCTTTTCCATCCCTCTGCGCCGGAGCGGTTCTTGCAACCAGCATGTTGTTTAATGTCGCTTCAAACTGAAATTTGTTAATTCTGCCCAATCCCGCAGGATTCAGTCCGATGGACATTGCTCCTTCTGCTACCGCCATACCGGCACTCGCCATTGCATTTGCCCTGGCGTTGTAGGCGACTGTCAGGTCCAGCGCACTGGGGAAAAGCGGGGATACAAAAGCCAATATAACACCTAGGGTCAAGAGGACTGCGGTTCTTTTTTTCATACAAACTCCCTCCGATTAAAATGAATGGTTGTGTACACGCTTTTTTTATCAGATTCCTTTTTCTCACTCATACCTGACGCACCGGTATGATCACCTGCGCATACGTTTGTTATAAATCCCAAGTTGCAAACAAAAAAACAAATGGTTTTTTATAAAGTCTATATAAATATTTATTATTAAAAAGTCAAGGTTTAAAGAGAATATTTCATAGAAATTTTTCACGTCTGCCGGTTTTTCTCTTTTCGGATTTTACCATAGATATTTAGTAGTGTGTGAGTAACCGGGGGGAAAGCGGTGCGACGTACCTTCACTTTATTCATATGTGCATACAAAAAGCGAAATGTCATGTCCGTACCGCAATGCGCATTGGTGTGAACCTTAAAAAAATACCTATTTAAATTATACAACCTAATTCTTGTTTTTGGCCACTGATCAACACTGATTGATCACCGATGGTTAACATTTAAATATAATCGAAAGTACAAGGCCAATATAAATACTTTAATAATGAGAGAAAAAATGGAATGAATTGAATTTCACAAAAGACGGACAAGGCCTTGTTTATGAACAATCTGTGTTAATCCGTGGCTGAAAAAATAAACAGAACAGTAACCGTTATAAATAATGACAATATCTGTATAGCTAAATAAGGTTGACGGCGATGCGCATGGCGGGATTGATCCTGTCAAATAAACATAATTAATTTATAAACAAATACTTAATATCATGTGCTGTAGATTGAATATCCAAAGGTGATACGACAGGTTTTCTTGGAAATTTTCAGTAATTCCAATTGTTGTTTAAAAATATTTCCACATCTGTATCCTTATCGAAGCATCACCATTTTTTTGGTCTCTCTGAAACCGGCTGCTGAAATACGATAGTAATAAATTCCGGATGGGACGACAACCTCCCGGTCATTTCTGCCGTCCCACAGGATTTCGTGATATCCGGGCTCCATATTTTTGTACAAAAGCGTGCGAACGGTCTGTCCCAGCGTATTAAAAATAACCACCCGCGTGAATGCAGGCTGCGGTAACTGGAATCTGATCCGGGTTTCGGGATTGAACGGATTGGGATAATTCTGAAGCACCCTGAATTCCTGAGGTACATCCACTTCAATACAAACAGGACCATGTTCCGATGTGAGGCCGTTTTTGTTCACATCCTGTATTTTATAATAATAAGTTGAACCGGCTTCAATATCCAAATCAGCAAAATGATACCGTCCGGATGGTGTACTCGGTAATATTTCAGAATGAATCCTCTGGTAACCATGATCAGCTGTCCGGCTTCGTAGTACAAAAAATCCTAAATTATTGATCTCAAAACCCGTTCGCCAATCAAGGGTCACACCCTGAAAGGGGATACAAATACCGGCAAAGCTTTTGATTTCGACGCGGACAATACAAACACTGTTCCATACGGCGCTGTCCGCAGCGACACCGTCACTCACCACTACCTTGACACGGTGACAACCTTGGCCAAAATCTTTACCCTGCAGAAGATACTTGGTGTCGTTGATGCCCAGAGCTGTGTCATCAAAATACCATTCGAAATGAAGCTTGCTTACATCCTGATACGCTACCAGTATACTGAAAGTTTGGCTGCCGCTAGGTTGTGGTATTTGAAATGTTTTGTCTGTTGCAGGAAACGTTGAACTGATTTTCGGTGCTGCGTACACCCTGACGTTCACTGAATCCACATCAAAACCACCTTTGGCATCTTCCACTCGAAAGCGCAAATTCCATATTCCTTCCTGTAGACGTGTCGGTTGCCAGCAAATTCGGCCGTTTTGCGAATCGTAAACCAGGTTACCGGGGGTTTGTGGTATGGTGTACAAGAGCGCATCCCGATCGTCATCATCCGCTAATAACGGAAAACAAAATGTCTGTTCTGCGTAAATTGTCGTGTCTTTCGGCAACGGCCGCAATACGGGATAGGCATTTTTTACACCGATGGCGTTAAATTCAACATAGTTTGGCGACAAACCCCATTTCATCGCCCAGAGTTTGTTTTCACGTTGATTTCCCAGCACCCAGCGGCATTTGGCCAAACCGTTGCTGTCACTTGTTACTATGGATGTCAATACGTACCCGCTCGTTCCAACCGGCGCAAAGTTTATCGGCTCACCGGGTACCGGATTTTCAAAACGATCCGTTACTCGCATGACCACCGGATACAGCAGTTCCCTGCCCATGGTCACAGATTGATTGTCACCGGCATGCTTGTGAAGCAGAGCCGGCTTGCCGGGAATGCCGCGAATTGTAAACACTGCCTGCTGGTTGCTGATTCCGTAGGCGCTTGCCGTCACAACATAATCCGTAACCCGTCCACCCAGTCGCAACTGGACTTGGGCGATGCCGTTCTGTACCGTACGAACAGTGTCTGGTCCGATAATCTCTGCGCCGTAGAATAATCCATCCCGAATCCGAAATGTTACCAGTATGTCGGAAACCGCGTTTGAAAATTCGTCCATCACCTTGGCTCTAAGCGGCGTTGAGGCAATGGTACCGACCGTGTCCTGTGGTAAAACGTCCATTGCTTGAATCTGCGCGGGTGCGCCGGCTACGGCCATAATTTGAAACTGTACCTTGTTGGTTTGATCGGCTACATACGCCTCAACTATTTGCTGACCTGCCACCGAACCGATTTTAAATCCCCCCGATGCCATACCAAGATGATTCGTTGGTACCGGATTTTGTCCGATGATTTCTCCACCGCTGAAAACACCAAAAGTGACCGGCGCATTCCAAACCGGCGTGTCATTGTCGTCAAAAACCTGAACCGTTAAAGGTACATCCAGTGTATCTCCAACCTGGTTCTGGGGAATGATTGTCGTTACTTTTTCTAGCCGTCTTGGTATTCCTGGTGACGCATAAAGTTCGAAACTGACCTGTATGTCACCCAATAACGCATTCACCACATTCGTGACAGGTATTCGTCCCATTACATACGTCGACACGACGATGCCCTGCGAATCGGATGGTGCTGTATAATTTGTATTGCCTGATTCGAGAAAATATCCCCCTCCTGATACCATGCTGAATTCAACATCGATATCCTGGATTGGATTATTGTATTTGTCCGTGACTTGTACAGCAAGTTGATCTTTGAGCAGCGCACCGACGTTTCCGGTCTGTTTGTTGCCGCTGGTAATTTTTAGTTTGGATGCGGTATTGGAGAGGGATTTCGCCTCTGCACAGCACAGTTCAAAATTGTTTTGTCCGCTGATAAATGCCCGAATCGTGCAGGTACCTGCCCTTGTCGAGTATGCTCTGCCCGTGGTTATGCCTATATTGTCTGTCGGTGTGAGCGGTTGCGTGATGATGACGTGGGGTGAATCCGTTGCCAGTCTGATGTTTGCAGCCTGTACACCTGGCACCGGATTACCAAAGCTGTCGTACAATGCTACTGTAATAAGTGAAAAGGAATTGTCGTCGATGACGATATCCGTCTGTGCAGTTATACTCGAGTGTTTTTGGGTCGGATGATCAGGAATCGTATTGGTGTGAATGATTTGAGGTGAACCCTGCAGCTGAGCGCCGACACTGTTTTGGGCACTGACCGTCAATTGATTTTTATCAACTCCGGCTTCAGATCCCAGTACCCAGATTTCCTCGGCTATTCCATTGACTGTCTTTTTCGAACTCCAGGTTTTGCCCGATGTACCGAGTGTACCGGATCCTTTGGTTACCTCAAAAATGATTGGGTGCCCGTCTACTTCATCGCCGTTTCCGTCAATTACACGAATGCGCACGGTATGAGCCGTCGCCACTCTGTCCTGAATTGAGGCGGGTGATAATAAAGTCATCTGTTGTGCCGCACTATGGTGTCCAAAAACTGAAAAAGTGATGGGTGAATTGATTAAATTAATATTTTGGTTGTTTTTAGCCGTTGCCTGTACGTAATTTTGCCCCAACACCGGCAAGTAATATACCTCTGCAATACCGTTATTATCTGTGGGCAGGGTTATTGCAGGCATAACACCGTTTCCCTGTTTGAAAAGGCCGCCTGTGGCCGGATAGGAAACAGAGAATTGTACGAGGTGCTGGACAATGGGATTGTCGAGAAAATCGGTTACCTGCACTTGAAAGGGTTCGGATAGCACCTGATTGACCACACCTGTGTCGTTCGCCGCAGAGAGCCTGATAATTTTTTCCGCATCGCCGGGTACAGTTATGGCGCGGAAAATCACAGGTGAATTGACAAGAGGATTTTTGTTTAGTTCGGCGTATGCATGTACAATATTGGTATCCGGCTTTTGTCCCAGTGTCCAGGTGACGGATCCGAATCCGTTCTGATCTGTCTGAGTGTTCACCGATGTATCCTGGTTGACATGTCCATCACCCCGTATAACGGTAAACTTTACCTGTTGATTTGAAACCGGATTGTTTCGGTTGTCGGTTATTTTTATTCGAGGTATAATACTAAACGGCAGATGGCTCAGTTTATGATACCATAAGCTGTCACCCTCAATAGATATTCTGTCGGCAAAACCGGCGGTGGCGCTTGCGACGAATTGAACGGACGCAATATTTGGATAATCAGGCACGGTGGCGATGACCGTATCCGAAGCGGTGCCGGCATGATAACCCAAAGTAAGGTAAATACTCGCGGTGCCATTTATCCCGGTTTTTATATTCGCTTCCGTGCTGCTGCCTATTTTACTGCCTTTACTGGTCGCCTTAAATGTTACTGCGGTATTTACAACGGGATTACCATATTTATCCTGAACCTGGACCACAAACGGCAATTGCAGCGTTGTCCCGATCTGTCCGCTTTGTATGGGATTGTCACCGGATATTTTGATCATATTGGCACTTACATCGGGCTCAACCTGACCATTGAACGTAATGGGACTGTTGACAAGCGGTTGGGTGGTGCCGGATTTATACGAAGACACATTGATGATATTTGTTTCGGCAGTGCTTGTTCCAAAATAAAAATTTACTGAAACAAGACCGTTTCCGTCGGAATTTTTTTCAATATAAGTCTTGTTTTGATCAAGATAACCGCCTTGAGATGTAACATTGAAAATAACAGGATGTCCCGGTTTAAAATTTTCAAATTCATCCGTAACCCTTACACTCAGCGTGACAGGCCCGGAAGCAGCCCGTCCCGAAAAACTGAGTGTACTGAGGGGTTTCAGAACATGAGCGGCACCCGGGATAGCGGTCGCATAAAAATTTATCGATTCGACAGTTGGGTAATCAGGCAACCATACTTTTACAACCTGTGATCCGGCAATCGTACCCAACCGGAATTGTGCTTCAACCTGCCCTGCTCCGTTGGTGAGGACGGTCAATGTATCATTGTTGTTCTGGATAAAAATTCCTCCTCCGGCGACAACAGTGAACATGACTCTTTCGCCCGGCCGTGCAATATTACCAAAAGCATCGTCTAGTCTGACCTTAAACGGACGGGGGAGAACGCCGTTAATTGTGGCCTGCTGATTTACTCCGTCGAGGATTGTTATTTCAGTCGGTTGTGGCTCGTTCACAAATAGTTTGTCGAAAATAATATAACCCTGCGGGAGGGTTGGCACACCGTCGGTGCGGACCTGATTCATTCCGGTTATCCGGCCGGCAGTATAGTAAACCCGGGTCAACCCATCGATATCGGTTTTTACGATTTTTCCCGCACCCTCGGTCGATTTACCCATTTCTCCGTCAAAATTTCCGTCACCGTTGGTGACCCAAAATTTGACATCGTAGTTACTTATACCGTTTCCGAAACGATCTTTCACTTTTACGGTAAGTGGTGTCGGGAATGTATTACCCGCACCTGTTTGCTGATTTTCGCCGTACACCTTTTCCAGTTTGTGCGGATTGTCGGGTTTTGCCAAGGCAGAAAACTGAATGGGTGCGTTTTGCAGCGGTACGTCCACGATAACCACATTTTTATCAACACCCGCGGTATCCCCTAGTGTAAATGCCACACCGGCATTTCCGTTCTCATCTGATGGAACCTGCAGAAAAGACGCACTGCCATTCAGTTTACCGTTTCCGCGCAGTACTCTGAAAGGAACCGGAAAGCCCTCGACAGGTTTATCGGAACCATCGTAAATAAATACACTCAGGGGTGTGGGTAATACCGTTCCCACTACGGCGGTTTGTGCATCGCCGTCAGCCAGTTCAATTCGTGTCGGCTGGTTTTCAGTGCGTCCATAAAAGTCTAGCGCTTGCAGGTTTGGAAAATTTGGCAAGTATGCGCGTATTTTCGCTTCGGCTTCAAATCCGAGGATGATCGAAGCATCTGCAACGCCTTCACCATTGGTATTCACCATCAGGGTATCGTTTCCATTATCAAACGTTGCCCCGCCATACTCAATCACAAAAACCACTCTCTCACCGATGCACCTGTTGCCGTATACGTCTGTAACGAACAATCCGAGTTTTTCCGAGAGAGGCTGACCGACAAATCCATTTTGTACCCGAATATCGGAAGAAGGAAAATAGTTCATATCCTGAGGAATATGTGCTCCGGCGTATATGGAAAATTTTTGTGTTGTCCCATTGGGTACGATGGGGCAATAGGCTGTAACTTCGACTGGCCCGGATTGGGTCGATAGAGTCAGGTTTGTATAGGCAACACCTGTCGGATCTGTTATGTTGCTGAAACGTTGTGACGTACCTCCTTTACCTTCCGGAGTGTATCCGGTATTACTGGTCAGTAATATCTTGTCAAATCGTGTGCCCGGTTCTCTTGATTTTATTGCCATGGTGGTAAAACCACTGTTCAGATGATAAGTCCGTGGATAGGAATACCAGGCCCAGTTTCCAAGGCTTTTAAAATCGATTCGGCTGGTCGTATCGTAATCAGCCAGTACAAAATAACCTGAGTTTTGTGAGCCATCCGGTGCATAAACACGGAGCCATACCACATAATTATCTTCTTTTGGAATGTAAATTTGGTATGTTGCCAATCCCCGGTTGTAATTAATATCTAATACGGGCGTGAAGACATAGGCACCATCCGATGCACCGTTATCTTTTGATTCAGCCATGGGAGGCACCAAAGTCCCGCTTTCCGCCTCTAACCATAAATATCCGTTAAACAAATTGGAGAGAGAATCCGTACTCAGAAATCCATTGCCGTCTGTGATGGAGAATTCGACCTGGACATCCGACACACCCAGTTGATTGACATCTGTTACCTGTATTGCCAGGGGATTCGCCAGTTTTTCTGTGACCTGGCCGGTTTGATGGTTGCCGGAGTATATTCTCATACTGTCCGCTGCAAGGGGAGGGACACTGACACAAAAGTTCTTGATATCGTTATTATAACCACCGGCCAACATAACGCCGGAAAAAAGTTTGTCTCCGTTGCCCGCGCGATTATTAGGATCATGCACTTGCCCCAAAAGTATACCGCTGAGGAAAACATTAAAGGTATAGCCGTATCCGATATTTTGAAAATATTTGACCATGAGATTATCCCCGGCGGAGGGTGCGGGCAATCCTATGGGAATTGATGATTTGTCGACCGGTGTAACGGGTAAGCCGTCAACAATTTCATATAGGTTGATATAACCGTTTCGTACCAATATAAAGTAACCATTTGCCGTTGCATAGTTTGGTGTGTCCAGCATCATGGCGATTCCGCCTGCATTGAGTCCTGCTGCATCCGCATAAATCGACCAATCCATTGAGACCTCAACCGAAGCCGCACCGGAGCTGTAACTGGCCGCCGTGAAAACAGCCAGCGAATTATTCCATCCCGATGAAAGCGGGCAGGTGTTTTTAAGCCATGAGTTTTGAACGATGTAACAATTACTTGTGCTCCAATTATTCAGCGTGTTGCTTGAAAAATCATCACAATAATCAAATCCGGCTGCTCCCGGCATTTGAACGTTTAAATTTTCTGAAATATTACCCGCATTGTTGGATTCGTCCCATACACGAATCGCAAAGTTATAAATCTGGTCGGGGATCAGTCCCTGTATGGTTATGGCCTCCACATTATTGGGCATTTGCGGCCGGGAAAGTGGTACCAAAACACCCTGGGAGAAATTGGCTGAATTGAGTAAAAACTGAGCATAGCGGAGTTCGTACAAGTTCGCTCTTCCGGAGTTAAAATCATCGCCAGTCGAATACCACTCCAGTGCGGCACTCTGTGCGTCTAACGCCAAACCCTGTTTCCAGGTAATTTGTCCGGGACGGCGTGTGTCTCCGGATAGAATGCCACGAAGTATCTCATTGTACAAGTTCGATATTTTACTATAGCCGTTGTCGTTTGGGTGCAAACCATCGCTATAGTCTGTGTTTATATTCATTACAGAATACATATCCACAACGGTAATTTTATCCGTGGCGATTTGCGGCGGACTGTCGAAAAATATTCTGTCTATTTGTGCATTGTATTCGATCACTTTTTCATCCTGTTCACCCTGATTGCTTCTTGGAATGATTTTACAGACCAGGATGTGTTGCACAAAAGTACCTTTGCTACCGTTGGCCCATTGGGAAATGTATTTTAAAAACTCAGCCAGAATGCCGGATGATGTGTGTAAAAATGTTTGGCCGTTGTTATATGAGTAAGGGGCAGGTGGTATATTGTCGATACCGTTTGTGCCGATGTGAACAAGAATGACCTCCGGCCTGTATGTGTACATGGCAGCAGCGATATCTTTCAAACCGTTACCATATCCACTAGAGTATAAATCCTGTGTTCTCACACCGGGTTCGAAAAAACCGAAATATGGACTCGCTCCATCCGGTCCGACAAACTGGATGTTGGTGCCCAGCAGGCTTTCATAAAGGTCGTCTCGAAAACCATTGCCATTGGAGCTTCCAGTACCTGCTGTAATAGAGTTACCTACCGGCATAATTTTCCATTCGCCTTGTCCGGCGGATGCGTTGAACAATACGTAAATAAAGATAAATAAATAAAATTGAATCCGTTTCAAAGGTATACCTCCGAAATGCTACTTATTCCTTGTCACCCATGCAAAGATTGTACCGTGACGTATAACAGTGGATTTTTTGTGATAAGATTTTCTAGTGTTGTGACGGCTTGTTTTAATTAATAAAAAACAATTATTTGCTAAAGAAAAATCTAAAGAGTGTTAAAGGGGGAAAACGAACAGGCTGAGTGTGTCGGACGGAAATTGTACCATTCAATAACAGCTTGTGCTTCGAAAAAATACATATTTTTAAAATGCGATTGAGAATTTAAATGTAACCTGTGCGCCACTATAATTATCGGTTTTACCCACTTTTTTAACAATTTTTGCATAGAGGTATTGATATTCAACTGCTAATGCTAAACGTGAAGATGCCATGTACTGGATACCGGCCCCGACGTTGACACCATAACCTGCGCGATCCAGCGGAATTTTTTCATGCAAACCTTTTGGTTCTTCACGAGACCATATGAAAGCGATTCCGTAGCTCACATAAGGACTGATGCGGTACTGGGTGATGATGTAATTAACCAGGTCGATTGAGAGATGGCGTAGAGTCACGGATTCCAGCTCATAGCTCTCAGGAAAATCCTTCTGATACCACTGAATGATGGTCGCTCGTAATGCAAAATTATTCACCGTGGGCGATACAAAGTACAATCCGTAGGTCGGTAATGATCCCTTAACTGGTTCGAACGGTTTGTTGGGTTCTGTGTCTAGAGAACTTGGTTTCCACACTCCACTCTGAATGCCCAGGCTTGCATGTTTAAAGTAATTTCTTCCCTGGGCGGGAATAACGGTTGCGAAAACAACGGTCAATATTGAGTATAAGAATTTACGTTTCATAATCCCGAATCAAGGTTGTTCTGCGTCTTTGCCTGTCTGAGGTGAAACAAAACCAATTTGCCGTCCACCCTGATTTTGCTCGTGAATGACTTTGATTTCTCCAAATTGCGTTTCATATTTACCGATATTTTCTTTAAGTGCTCTCAGCAGCGATTTAGCGTGTTGCGGTGTCATAATAATACGGGCGTATACCTTGGATTTCGGAACACCCGGAACAATTCGTGTAAAGTCAATCACAAATTCAGCCGGTGAATGGGAGATGAGAGCCAGGTTGGAATAAATTCCCTCGGCTTCTCTTTCTCCTAACTCAATATTAAGCTGTTGTTGTTTTCCGATAGTTTGAGCCATATAAATATCCTTTCCTTTTGCGGATCGAACGAACCAGATGAATTATACTAATTATAATCCGAAACATCAATAAAAATATCAGCTTTCAAATATACTGTTTTATTTCTGAAATGCATAAGGTTATATTTACAACAAAAAACAAGGGCTGCCGAAAAAATGCCGACAGCCCTTTGGTTTTTTAAAGTGGTGGTTAGATTATTTTACTAAAACCATTTTCTGTACGTGCTCAAAATTTTGCGCACGTAATGAATAGATATAATTACCACTCGGAACGATTTCACCCATACTGTTTTTACCATCCCATGTGGTTTCATGAATTCCCGTTTCGCGATAGCCACTAATCAATGTGCGAACGAGCTGACCGTTCATGTTATAGATGGAAAGGTTTACAATGTCGCCCTTTCGTAATTCAAACCGGATGGTGGTTTGAATGTTAAAAGGATTGGGATAGTTTTGTTCCAGATTATACGAGAACAGGATCTCTCCGGATAGACTGACTGGATCGTGAAAGGTCATCTCTCCCTCAAAACTTACATCCGCCAGCTTGTAGTAATATTCTTTATTGCCTTCACGGTTTGATTTATCTGTGTAACTATATTTTTGTTCCGTCTGGCTGTTACCTGCTGCAGGGATGATAGATTTATTTAATTGTAGATACGGTCCCGCATAATTTTCAGAACGGTATACATTAAATCCCATAACCTCGCTTTCGGATTGCGTTACCCATTCCAGCAAAATGCCGCTGGCCGTCTCTTTTGCTGTAAATGATGTCAACTCCACAGGGATCAGAATATGAGTTTGGGCCGCAGCGGAATTGTTGGACAAGTCGGGATCGCGGTTTTCACTGGATACAAAAACATTGTTGTCGATACCGCCCAAATGTTGGTCTGTCGCACGAGCCCGGAAGCTGATGTGTACAGTTTCTCCTGAATCGAGTTCGGCAATAATCCAGACAAGCGGATTAGGACCGGAATTTTGCGGCGGAACGGCATCGATAAAAATAAGCCCCGGCGGTACATCGTCTATCACCTCTACGTTTACAGCCGAATCCGGTCCGTTGTTGGTCACCAAAATGTTATACAGAAGTGTGTCTGCAGGTTGAGCGTATTCCTTGTCGACTTCCTTTTCCACTGCGAGATCCGATACATTCTTTGGTATCAATCCGGCATCCCATTGGCGTTGCACATCATTGGCGGTTAATGGGAACAAATCGGTACGTCCTGTAAGCGGGTCTGCATCGGAATCATAAAAATCGTTCCCGATGTTGGGGGCGGTAAAAAAGTGATCCATCGGCAACTCGAATTCCAGACGGTAATTACCCGGAAGATAATCTATAAACATAAAAAATCCGTTTCCATCCGTGATGGTTGATTCAAGCACGTTATCCAAGTTGTCCAGTAAATTGACTGTGACCCCGACCACGCCTGGTTCACCCGTGTCCTGAACACCGTTTTGATTTTCATCCACCCATACCAAATCACCGATGATCGACCTTTCTTCCGGCGGAAAATCAACCCATGGACGGCCGTAAATGATAATCTGATTGTGGATTGACAACGTGATATCCACCCGCCACCATCCTGGCGTGGGATTTATAAACTCATCCCCACCTGTTGTCGGAAGAGCACTGGAACCGGTGTTCCATTCGTCCTCTCCGGATACAATGCCGTTATAGCTGTTTCCAAGAGGATCTGTGATGATGTATTGCGGGGCATATACAGGCGTATCCATGTCAAAATTGAAAATATTCAGCACCGGTTCACCGGGGAAGACGTGCATATACAATGAGGCACTCCCTCCGACCGGAAACTGGATGGATGTGCGTACAGCCTGAAAAATAATCTCATCGCCGGAAAGAGGAATGCCGTCCGGATCGTTTTCGTTAATTCGTAACCGGAAGTAATTTTCATCGTCGACATAGGTTTTTGAATACACCCGATAGGTACCCGGACCATATGTGCCGATGTTAAAAGTCGCCAGATTGACCCATGTATTGGTCGTACCGCCGTTCGGGGCAAATTCCATTTCAGAGATCGGCGTGTTGCCGGTTGGCGGATAAACCTTAAAAGCCGTACTATCCCACTCGTTGCCGCCCCGTTTGTCCTGTTCGTCCAAACCCCCGTTCGCTTTAAAGCTTTCCGGATCGAATACGTCAACCGACAAGACGAATCCCGGATCGACCGATGCTGGAACCACAATCTCAAAATAATGCAGTGTATCGCCTCCTGTGACGCTTGTCCACCAGTCACCATTGTTCCTTTCTGTTAACGGTCCGTTCGTTTGAAAGTACAGCCCGGTCGTGAACGGCAGAACCACTTCCGCACTATGCGTTGTTCCTGCGGCAATGAAAATAAGGATCGTCGCAGCCCAAAAATTTCGCATTTTAAAATTTAAGAATTTCATTTTAACCTCCGTGTATTAAAGTACACCAGTTTTTAATTTTTACTTTCCTCCCAATTGTCCCATGGGGTGCGGAGTCAACATTTTTTTTTATTTGATTCATTGTTGACAAGTTGTTTATAATTAATAGCTTGTTAATTACTTGATGCCGTTTCAGAAAATTATTTTTTAAATTCAAACAGATATTTACAAACTGTGTGCCACCATATTAAAAAACTTGGCAATGACCTGTTTGTTTTTTACATTTGTTTAACCGGAAGTAGATTTATAGGAGATGAATATGAGAAAATTCAAAACCACAATTGTCGTGCGAATTGATGATATCAATTATGGGGGCCATATGGGTAACGACCGTTATCTGACTTTTTTCCATGAGGCACGGCTGCGTTTTTTTAAGGTACTCGGGTTCTCTGAAATGGATATCGGTGACGGTACCTCTCTGACCCAGGCGGAGGCGTTCATCAGCTACAAAGCGGAGGTCTTTTCGGGTGACCGACTTGAAATAGGTGTATTTATCGATCAAATATCAGGTCTCCGGTTTCGTGTTATGTATGAGATGACCCGAGAGTCGGATAAAAAAATCGTTGCGCACGGATATACTCTCATGGTGGGATTTGATTACCAATTGCGCAAAGCGAAAAAAATACCTCAGGTCTTCAAACAAAAAGTTGAAGCGTATGCCGGAGATATTGTGAATGAAAATCCATAATTCGGTATGTAAATTGTAAAATTCACATTTTATTAAAGTGTCCCGCAAGAATATCAGTGTATCACCCAAAACTTTATTATGACTACACTCATTGCAATGATTTATATTAATTTAAAAGCTGGTATTAAAATGTGAAAAAATTCTTTTGAAACAAATTTATAATCATGCATTTTGTTCATCTTTTTTCAAAAACATGGCCTTTTTTATCCCTTTGTGCCACCTTGAGATTCATCGCGCAGAGCCGCCGAGACGCAGAGAGTACATAGAAGATAGATTAAGGCTCAAGTCAAGAATTTTGTCAAATTTTTCTTTTTTCTTATAATTTTTTTAAAAAAAACAATGAAATCCTGCGCTTTAATCCAAAATGCCCGGCTAAAATCTCTGCGCTCCTGTGTCTCCGCGCGAGGATAAAAAAATCTTACTGAAACGTGGAAGATAGGTTGATTGTTTCGGTATGTCTATCAATATAGACAAAAATTAGGGGTATCCCCTGCAAGAATTCCCCTTGCATTTCCGTTATTATTCTCTTAATTTGGTATTAAATTTATCAAAAAGTTTTTTCCCAGACTGGATGATGGAATGAAAAAAAACATATTGTTGCTCGTCGGGTTTTTGCTTGTCCCCGTATTGATAAATGCTCAAACAGATAAACTGCCCGATCCACGGGGTGCTGTCAATGATTTTGCCGGTGTGCTATCCGAGCAAACTGAGCGGCGCTTGAATGCAATTTGTATGGAAGTCGAAAATAAGACCAAAGTCGCTATCGTGATCTGCACCATGCCTACCATCGGCGACCGTGATCATACGGATTATGCCGTCGATCTTTTCCGTCACTGGGGAATCGGACAGGCAAAGGATGACAGGGGTATTTTAATTTTTGATGTGGTTGATCAGCGACAAGTACGCATCGAAACCGGATACGGAATTGAGAGTGTCATCAATGCCGCACGAGCCGCCGATATTCTGCGGGATTTTATGGTGCCGTATCTAAAAAACGATGACTATGATAATGCGTTTGTATCCGGTACGATTGTCATCGCTAAAATAATAGAGAGAGAGTATAATGTATCCTTTGATTCCTTAATCCAGACACCGCAACCCGCCCGTACCGTTCAAACACGCCCCAGTCCCGGACGCGGCGGTAGCAGCAGAATTTGTTTTTACATCGCATTGTTCGTTCTCTTTTCCATTCTGCGCGGCGGACGCGGCAGACGGAATAGACGCGGGGGAATATTACCCTGGTTGCTTTTCAGTCTTTTTATGGGCGGTCGGGGCAATGACCGGGACAAATTTGGCGGCGGTGGATTTGGAGGTGGATTCGGAGGCGGCGGATTCGGTGGCGGTTTTGGTGGATTCGGTGGCGGTATGAGCGGTGGTGGTGGAGCCAGTTCAGGTTATTAATCGAAAGATGGCTCTTTCGGTGAAAGTAGAAATTTTACACCACCCACGCTGCCGGAAATGAACAATAAATTTTTAATTCGATACAGGAGAATATTAGTTATGGCCAAAATACCCCATAGCCCGGCAGAAATATTTGATGAATTCTCACGGGATGTCATCAATGTTTTCGGCGGTGATTTGATTGCAATCATTTTATACGGCAGCGGCGCCAGGAATGAATATATCTACAAAAAATCCGACATCAATTTTCTGGTCGTTTTGACGGAAGATGGAATTTTATATTTGTCCAAGAGTTTTGAATTGGTTAAAAAATGGCAGCCAAGAAACGTAGCGGTTCCGCTTTTTCTGACAAAGGAATATATTCATTCATCGCTGGACAGTTTTCCCATTGAATTTTTAAACATGAAGAATCATTACAATGTTGTTTTTGGCGAGGATGTGCTGGCCGATGTGCAGATTCCCCATGAAAGTTTACGTTTGCAATGTGAAGCGCAGGTCAAAGGCAAATTATTACACCTGCGGGAAAATTTTATTCAAACTCTGGGCCAAAAAAATGCGCTGCAAAATCTGCTGACTTTAACGCTTACGACATTTACGTCCATTTTCAATGCCATGCTGGTGCTCCGAAATGTCAGTGTGCCGAAAAACAAGATGGTGATTATGAGTACTACAGCACAGGTTTTTGATCTGGATAAACAGATATTCGATCAGGTTATAAAAGTGGCCCGTAAGGAAATAAAAATGTCGGCTGACGGTTTGATTCGGTTGACACAGCAATATGTCAACGAAATAAACAAATTGGCCACAATCGTCGATCAAATGTAAATTATGGAGTTATTATGTCGAATCAAGTAACGGATAACCGGTCAAAAGTTACTAAAGGAGGATTTATGTCAAAAGGTCTCGCAATCGGTCTGGGATGTCTGGGTGTTTTGATTATAATTGTTATTGCCGTAGGTATATTTGTCTATTCAACATACAATACAGTGGTCGGTATCGATGAAAGTGTTAAAGAACAATGGGCACAAGTGCAAACGGTTTTACAGCGGCGCATGGACCTGATTCCGAATCTTGTGGAAACAGTCAAAGGATATGCCGCACACGAACGAGAAACACTTGAGGCCGTTATTCAGGCGCGCGCCAATGCCACCAAAACGCAGATCAATGCGCAGGACATGGCCGCGAATCCGCAACTATTAGAACAGTTCATGAAGGCTCAGGACGGACTTTCTTCCGCATTGAGCCGTTTAATGGTGGTTATTGAAAAATATCCCGACCTGAAGGCCGATCAGAACTTTATACGTTTACAGGATGAACTGACCAATACGGAAAATAAAATCGCGCAGGAACGCCGGTTGTATAACATCGCTGTTAAAGAATATAACACAAAAATCCGACGTATGCCTGTCGTACTGTTTGCCGGTATGCTGGGTTTTGATGTTCGGCCTACATTCGAGGCACCTGAGGAAGCGCAGACAGCGCCAAAAGTCGATTTTAACTGATGAATGTATTATTTATCGGCGGTACCGGAGTCATCAGCGCGGCATGCACCCGGCGTGCCGTTGAAAGTGGATATAATGTGACATTGCTTAACCGCGGCAGAACACAGCGATCGGTACCGCCGACGGTTCATGTTATTCAGTGCGATATTCGCAACCGGAATTCCACCGCCACATTGTTAAAGAATAAAAACTTTGACGTCGTCGTAAACTGGGTTGCCTTTAAGACGGATCATGTGGAACAGGATATACAGCTATTCAACGGACGAACCGGCCAATATATTTTTATAAGCTCTGCGTCGGCTTACCAGAAACCGCCCGAACAACTGCCTATAACCGAAACCACACCGTTGTCTAATCCCTTTTGGGCGTATTCGCGCGACAAAATTGCCTGTGAACGTCTTTTGTTTAAAACCTGGCGTGAGAAGAATTTCCCTGTTACAGTCGTCCGGCCTTCGCATACCTATGATGAAACCCTTTTACCGTTTCGCGGCCGTTACAGTTATACTTTTTTGGATCGAATGCGGCGCGGTAAAAAAATCATCATTCACGGTGACGGGACGTCGTTGTGGGTGCTGACCCATTCAATGGATTTTGCTGCGGCATTTAACGGATTGATAGGAGAGGAACGGGCGATTGGCGAGGCTTATCATATCACATCGGATGAAGTGCTGACCTGGAATAAAATTTGTGAGATAACTGCCGCTGCCCTGGGCGTCGAAACAAAAATCGAGCACGTTTCTTCGGATTTTATCGCCGCTTTTGATCCGGAATGGGGTGCCAGTTTGTTGGGCGATAAATCTTTTTGTATGGTATTTGACAATTCAAAAATTAAAACGATTGTTCCAGGTTTTTCAGCGACCGTTCCTTTCAGCCGTGGAGCGCAGGAGATCGTGCGCTGGTTCGACAGCCATCCAGCCGCGCAGATTGTTGATGCCGGATTTGACCGGCTGGTGGAAAAAATCATCTTGAAACATCGTGCGGGATTGCCGTAACAGGATTTTTGCTTTGTTCATACCTTTAATGTTATGGAGATATCATGAAAAGAATGACAGTTATGATGCTTGTCTGTTTTTCGTTTGGCTTTACACAGACGTCTGAAAATTGGAAAATTCACGATATGTCGCGACCGCTACCTCCTGTTGTTGATCCGGGAACGGAAAGCACCCAGGATAAACCGGGTATTCCACCTTCCGACGCCGTGGTTCTGTTTGACGGAACCGACCTGTCTTTATGGTGCAGCATGAACGGCGAACCTGCTCGATGGCCGGTGAAGAACGGTTATATGGAAACCCGGCCGGGTACCGGACCGATTCAAACCCGGCTAGGCTTTGGCGATTGCCAGCTTCACGTTGAATGGGCGGCGCCGGTGCCTGCCGTCGGTACCGGCCAGGGCCGGGGCAACAGCGGTGTCTTTCTGATGGGCAAATACGAGGTACAAGTATTGGATTCCTATGAAAATTTGACCTATGCCGACGGACAGGCAGCCGCCGTTTATGCCCAGTATCCGCCGCTGGTCAATGCATGCCGGAAACCGGGCCAATGGCAAAGTTATGATATTGTTTTTCATAGGCCGCGTTTTGGAGCACAGGGTGAACTGCTCGCACCTGCTACAATGACGGTACTGCATAACGGCGTTCTGGTTCAAGACAATGTGGAATTGCTCGGTGGCACACGCTGGCTGAACCGGCTGCCGTATGAAAACCACAGCGACCGGCTGCCGATCTCGCTGCAGGATCACAGCAATCCCGTGCAATACCGCAATATTTGGATCCGTCCGCTTGTTGAAACGGAACACAAAGAGCTTCGTCAGACGGTTTTTTATTCCGAATCAGCGTTTGGAAAATTTACAGGTGATTACCGAATTAATCCCGGTCCTCCCCTGGTCATCCTAAACCGGGGTGACAGGTTGTACGTCAGGATGTACCCCGGCCAGCAGGATGAACTCTATGCCGTGGCTGAAAACGAGTTTGTCAGCGTTAAAGTGGATATGAAAGTTGTCTTTTCCGAGGAAAAAGACGGGAAAATGACAAAAGTGACGTTTTATCAGGGTGGGGGAGAGACGGAGGCAGAGAGAGTTAACTGAAATTGGACATAAACTGAATGGGAAACGAGTATGCAAAATGTTGTCAGAAAAACCTGCAGCAGATGTGGGAAAACGGTTTCACTTGCTGCTGAAAAAGGACAAAGTTGCCCTCACTGTGGTGCTCTATGGACTTTTGAGTCGACTTCAATATTACCGGGAGAATCAGCAACAATTACAGCCGATGGCTTGAAGAAGGGTTATCTGGCAGCAATTGTCGTTGTATTTTTTTTCGCAATTATTGGTTTATTCATTCAGCAGTTTTCTGTAAATCTGCAAGACAATCCAAGTTATCAGAGTGCAGGTTCGACCTGGCAAAATATCACAAACTTGATGGAGAGAAATGTGGCAATTTTTGCCAGATTTCAACGACTTTTTGAAGAAAAAGATAACCAGAAAATTCAGGGAATGACGGAAATTAACAATAAAATACGGCAGATGCAAGAAATAGAGGTGAATGGAAAAAATTTCCCTCCCAAATAAGTTATTTCACTCACGATCACACCCGAAAAAGGAAAAATTGATCCTTTGATTCTATCAAAGAAAATTATAAATATGGAAATAAATCATTCTCAAAAACTTTTTTTCAAACATTGGTTTGAAAAATATACTTCCGGCGTTACATCCGGCGATTCTCAGGTCCGGCAAAATCTGGATTTAAAAAAGTATCACACCTATCGTGTTTGTGAAGAAATTGTACAACTGTCAAAAGCCCTGGGCAAAACACCCCAACAGCAAAATTTTGCCTTTGTCTGTGCTCTGTTTCATGATGTGGGACGGTTTGAACAGTATGCAAAATTCGGCACATACAAGGACCGCGACGGCTTGAATCATGCCCAATTGAGTCTGGAGGTTCTGGATCGATTCGGGCTGATGAATAATTTTGCTCCGCAGGCACAAACCGCGCTCAAAAAGGCCATTTTGTACCATAATTTACCCTGCTTGCCGCAGGACGCGGACAAAAACGCGCGACACTGGGCGGGTTTACTGCGGGATGCGGATAAACTGGATATCTGGCAAATTGCCATCGATTTTTACCGGAATGGAAAAACAAAAAACGCCGCACTAGATCTGGGGCTTCCCGACGATCCGGTCGTGTCTCCTTTAGTACTCGCCGATCTGGAAAACCGCCGTATTGTGGACAGCAGGAACGTCCGCTCACTTGACGATCTGAAATTGCTGCTGGCGGGTTGGGTATATGACATAAATTTTAACGAAACCCTGGTTCTTATCCGCCGGCGGGGATATCTCGAGTCCCTCCATTCCTCGCTGGCACACCACACCCATCTTGATCCTTACTTTGAACGGATAAATGATTATATCGAAACAAAGCTCTTATCATGAATCCGATCGAGGTAAATTCCCCTGCCGATCCGGCAATCACGCCCTTTCTTTATCTGTCCGACCGCCATCTGGCTGCCCGGGAAGGCCTGTTTGTGGTCGAAGGGGAATTCCTGGTGTTGCGGCTGCTCCGCAGTCAATATGAAACGGTTTCCATTCTGTGCGAATCCGGGCGGTTAGCCGGAATCGAGCCTTTGGTCGGAGAAAAGACGGCGGTTTATATTGCCGGCCGTGATGTGCTATCACAAATCGTCGGATTTCCGTTCCATCGCGGTGTACTGGCTTTGGGCGCGCGGAAACCGATGATATCGTTAACGGATTTTGATTTTGCCCGGCAACCCTTGACGATTTTAGCCTTTCCGGAGGTTAACGATGTGGAAAATTTGGGCGGTATGGTTCGCAATGCCGCTGCGTTTGGAGTTGACGCTGTCCTTCTCGGTGAAAAATGCTGCGATCCGTTTGCGCGCCGGGCCATCCGGGTGTCCATGGGGGCCGTTTTTAAAATGGATTTTTTTCGAATGACCGGCCTCTTGCAGCGGTTGGAAGATTTGCGCAGTGAGTACGAGCTGAAGGTGTTTGCGACCATATTGGACGAAGGCGCTGTGCCCCTGCATCTGGTGAGACGCGCTCCGCGCAGCGTTCTGCTGTTCGGCAACGAGGCCGGCGGGCTGAGTGATCCATGGCGCCGTATGGCGGATGAGTTGATAACCATTCCCATGCGGAAAGGGGTGGATTCGCTTAATGTCTCCGTGGCGTGCGGGATTGTCTTGTATCATTTTTGCCGGTAGGGGCGGAATTTTAATAGTCCAATGTATTGCTCAGCCCTGAATCCAACGGCGTTATAACGCCATTTGAAATTTGTAATACCGGCCAATAGGTGCCGGTTTGGTTTTGAGGCACCTGAAAGACGAACAACATTTTATTCTCTTCACCATACACCTTGACAAACGCTTTTGAATCAGACAGTGACTTGTTGTCGTCACTTCTGCGGTTGGAATAATCATGTACCATATAGTAATAATCGGCCGTGTTATCGATCTCCTTTACGGTAATAGTTTCCGGCCCATATCCGTCCCGGTCGTCGCGGTCAAGACGGGCAATGCCGTCATCGGCTGTGAGCATACTGCGGGGTGAAACGTGATAGTATCCGGACTTTTCCAAATGGGCGTCCAGGTCCAGCGGCGTCTTTTCCCAATCCAGTACAAAACGTAAGTGGCCCGGCGGTAAAACAGGTGAAACGGAAAACCGGTTAAAAAACAGTGTACCCGCTTTAATTTCGATTTCAAAAACCGCCGGTATAAATTCTTCCTTTTGAAAGTCTACTTTGAATGTTCCGTCGTTTTCCGGGATAGGAAATATCACTTGCCCCAGCTCATTGGAGGTATATTCTCCCAGGTTTTCGATCTTGATCTGAGCTCCGGCAACCGGTTCACCGGTGAGCGCCTGGATAAAATGCAAGGTCAGTTCTTTTTCCTCCAATTCCCGAGATGTGTCGTCAACGTCTGTCTGGGCAACCTGGGCGAACAGTGGCAGTGAAGCAATAAACATGAAAAAAATCGATAGGTTTTTCATCTTACAGCATCCTCTGGTTCAGTTCGAAGCAGAATACCGGTTTGCAGGTTGAAGCTGCAATTGAAATATGCCAATCCGGTAATAAAAAGCAGCAAAATTACTATCACATCTCCCATAGTGACAGCCCTTCAATGTTATTTAGATTAACCTGTTCATTCGGGCAAGCATATCCCCAAATACTTAACTTCTAAATTTACTAATAAAGCATAAGCAAATTATTTAAAAAAATCAATATAAAAATAGGCTCAAACGGATATGTCGCTGACAAGGGTGAACATGGCGGGTAGGCACTCCGTAATACAGTGACATCTTACGGTCCCGGTTTTACAAAAGTATTGCCGTATTTAAAGAATTTTTAACTTGTCTGAAAATCTTACAAATCGCCGGCGAATCACCGCACCAGTACCATCTTTCCCACGGCGGAAAATTCACCTGCCTCTATTTTGTAAAAATACACTCCGCTGGACAATATTGCCGCATTAAAATTTACGGTATGTCTCCCCGGCGCATAGCTGCCGGATGCCAGCGTGTCTAATTCCCGTCCCGTCGCCGGCCAAAAGCTTGGTGCCGGAAATGGCCGGGGCGACACGAATGGTCACCTTGGTTGGGATTTGTACACGCCATACCTCAATGCCTGATGCGACGTCCACACCAACGATCCAGCCTCGCTCCGAACCGATATAAGCGATGCCATTGTCGAAAACCGGTGATGAGTGAAAAAAGTCCCAGCTGTCATACTGGTTTGTCACAGATCCTGGCGCAAGCTCCACCTGCCACTTAAAATTCCCCTGTAAGTCAAGTCCGTATAACTTGTTTCCGGCTTCGAAACAGACCGTTTCCGCATTAATCGCCGCATTGGATTGAACCGGCGAACCGGTGGCAAAGGACCATTTTTTCTCGCCGGTGAGTGCATCAATGGCGTAAAAATTTTTGTCCAGACTGCCGATGTAAACAATATTATCGTGCACCAGTGGTGTGGCATAAACCGCATTGTCCGTTTGAAAGACCCATTCGGTCATTTCCGCAGCATACGGATTGGATTCTCCACCGATTGAGACATCAAGAAAAAAAAGCAGATTAAAACAAAGAAATGCCGTTATTGTGATCATGTTGAATCTCATATGTTCCTCCTGTCGTTTTTTTTAAAGACAGGGGAAAGTTAATCATAATGCGGGAAAAAGCCGTCGCGCTCGGCACGCCGCGCGGTTTTCAGTACGTTTTTTTTTGTAATGATCAGGATTCGGTTTGTATTTTTCCCTGCCGATAAGGAGATTCAACCTGGCAGCACTGCCGTGCACATCACCGTATTCACATTTAAGAATAAATACAGCGGATAATGTTAAAAGGATAGACTGGATATGAGCAATAAAGATCTTTTTTTCTGATTATTTATCCAATAGAGCCATCCTGTTGATCTTGTTGATTGTCAAAATCAGCTGTTTTTTAAAAAAAATGTATTGTTCGTTTACCCCAAATTAATTAATTTATAAAAAACAGGATTTTATCATGAAAAAAGTGTACGAATGGCTCATTTTACAATTACAATCGACGATACCGTTTCAGGATCATTTACTGGGAACGGTATTCACTATATTTTTTCTATGGCTGCTTGCCCGGTTTATCAATTTTATCATCAACCGGCGTACACAGGATGTACGCGTACAGTATACCTGGCGAAAAGCCGTATCGTACAGCTCTTTCGTTCTGGGGATATTTTTCATCGGCCGTATCTGGTTTGCCGGTTTTCAGTCGCTTTCAACATTTCTCGGGCTTTTTTCCGCAGGACTTGCCATTGCATTAAAAACTCCGCTGGAAAATATGGCCGGATGGTTGTTTATTTTATGGCGGCGGCCCTTTCATGTGGGGGACCGCATTCAACTGGGAGAATACCGCGGCGATGTGATCGATCAGCGGATTTTCATGTTCTCACTCATGGAGATCGGTAACTGGGTGGATGCCGACCAGAGTACGGGCCGTGTCATTCACGTGCCCAACGGTAAAATTTTCAACGAGGCGCTGGCCAATTACAGCGCCGGATTTCAGTATATCTGGCATGAAATTCCGGTTCTGGTTACATTCGAAAGCAACTGGAAAAAGGTGAAAAAAATACTTTTAGAGATCGCCACCGAGCATGCGGAGCATTTGAGTGATGCGGCAGAAAAAAGCGTGAAACAGGCGGCAAAAAAGTTTCTTATATTTTACAATAAACTCACACCTACCGTTTACACATCGGTCAGGGACAGCGGAGTGTTGTTGACCATTCGATATCTGTGTGAACCCAGGCGGCGCCGTTCAAGCGAACAGGAAATATGGGAGGATATACTGGAAAAATTCAGTGAAAACGACGACATTGATTTCGCCTATCCGACACGCCGGTTTTTCGATCATGACAAGGAGGGGAAAAAGGAGTAATGAGGATGTGATTTTGGGGTGTTGGATTCCCTGAAAATTTTTACTCCCGCGACTTTTTCAAAAACTCTTCCAATGCCTCGACAATGGCCCGGGAGCATATTTTACGGTATTTTTCCGATTTTATCAGTGCTTCTTCCTCCGGAAACATCATAAAAGCCGGTTCCAGCAATACGGCCGGCATCTGCGTCGGCCTGCACATGGCCAGGTTGTCATAATACAAACCGAAATTCGGCAGCTTGAGCCTTTTTAACAGTTTTTCCTGAAACAGACGTGCCAGCTCATAACTTTGCGGATGAAAATAATAGCTGCTCGTTCCCCTGTTTGTAAACGGATTGAGACCGTCGGGTACGGCGTTGTGATGCAGGCTGATCAAAATATCCGGATTCACCATCGAAACCAGCCGCATGCGGGATAACAGGTAAATCCCCTCGCCCGGTGAGCGGGTCAGAAACACAATGGCGCCTTTGGCTTCCAGCTGTTCCATACAAGTTTGTGCCAGAAGAAGATTGGCCTCGCTTTCGGTATATCCGGTCGGCCCTATGGCGCCGGTATCCGGTGAATGGCCGGGATCCAGCAGGATGAAAATATTTTTTAACGGCGAACGTGGCCATTTGGCAATTTTGGGTGTTTTTTTGATATCAATGACAAAATGATTGTTCCCGTCGTAAAAAGCGTCATAGCCCCATTGCTGCTTCTGGTTCAGCTCGATATTCAGTTTATAAACATCCCGGTCTAGCTGATCCCAGTGTATATCCCGGATTTGCCGGCTCTTATAATCGTGGCGAATCCAGTTGGTATAAGCGACAGCACCGTAGAAAAATATCTGCAACGATTGCGGTGAAACGGTCTGTTGAACCCGGAACGGCAACCGCTCGCCGGTGAAAACAGTCACTCTTGTTTTCGAGGTCACATCCGTTGTTCTCACCACTTTGACAACGGCATTGGCAGGTAAAGTACCGTCAGGTAGAAATTTGACTTTATAGCTTTCGATCCACGCTTCGTCCGTATCGGACAGCCGGGCGCGTACGTAATTACCGATCTGTCCCGTGATCCACAACCGTACGCCTTCCGGTAAAAAATAGTAATAACCGCAGGCGGGGGCGGTGCGCATCACGGACATGTCGTATTTTAACTCTGCTATTTGAGGGTAACTGTTATCGAAAATGGTCAGTTTACCGGGTGCCTGGGCACGGAGGGTATCACCCGCCGGGCTTAAAAGCTGAAAAATTATATTGCGGTTTTCACGCCAATCCATGGGTTGAATCAGGTAGCTGCCCGTATAGACGCCTTTGACGTTGTTTGCGTATAAGGGTGATGCCCTCCCAAAGACCATTTCTCCCCAGTAAAATTCCCGGTGAGGATTCTCCTCGGTCATGGGAATATTCTCCCGCACGCCGTCGATGGTAAACGAAGCCCTGCAGCCCGGCGTTCCCTTGAAGGAAACCTGAAAAAGATCCCCCTGATGCAGCCGATAATCCTTTTGCGGTAAAATCGACTCCTTCTCGATAACCAGCGAATCACGGCTTGATGTTTTTAAAACGGGAGTGACATACACTTTCCGCAGCAGAGTGGCAGTATCGGGCCCCTTTCGGGCGAAACATTTGAAAGTCAAGGAATCCTCGCCGACCGGTAAATATGCCAGAAAAGCGCCGTTGGGATAAAGATTTATCTTTTCGCTATTGATTTCAAAATCCGCATCCGCAGGAAGAACGTGACCGAAAATAAAAGTCGAGTCCTTGTTGGCGGGTGAAATTGTGGCGCCTTCTTTGGGGTAAACGACCTTTATTTCAATGGCAAATATCCGTGAGTATATCATCAAGCAAAACAATAACAGAACAGGTTTTTTTTCAGTAAATTTTAGCATTTTAAGAATCCCGATTTTTTTTTCTAGTTTAAATAATGTGATCGTAGAAATCAAGCTTTTTTGCCGTATTGTAAAACTTTTTATATTTCACATTTTGTAAACTATACAATTTGTGAACTATACAAATTGTGAAGTGTTTAAGGCATTATGTGCTGTCAATATCTTTTTGCATTTATTGCGTTACTGTTCCGGCAGTGTGGATTGACGCTGTCTTTTATTTTCCCGTGCAGCCTTTTTTCAATGCGGAAAAAAGGCTGCGCAAGGTTCTTTGTCAGCAGTTGCAATAGATTTAAATCTGGAGTATTTTTTAAAAACCCGCCCATTACGAGCGACAACTCAACGTAAATACAGCATCTTTCCGTTCAGTGTATTTTTGCCTTTCTCGGCATCCGCCTGCAATCGATAAAAATATACACCGGCGGCAACCTTTTCACCTGCGTCATTTTTCCCATCCCACACGATGCGATATGTCCCCGGATCGTGATTTTGATCTGAAAACGTGCGTATTTTTTGGCCGAGGGTGTTGTAAATCTCAATCTTTACATGTGCCGGTTCCGGCAGGCAGAACGGAATGGCCGTCGACGGATTGAAAGGATTGGGATAGTTCTGCAATAACGATAAAGTCCGGGGTACATTATCCTTTGGCGACTCCACACGGCTAAAATCATCCGGCATGACCATCTCAAAAATATCTGCCGAGGTAAAGGGTTTGTGCAGGACAAGCTTTACAATGTCTCCTGCATGTGGTATACTGAGCCCCTCGTCTGAAAAGTCGAATGTCAGTCTGAATTGCCAGGTGACGTGAAGCGAATCATCCACAAATATAATTTCATCCGACCTCGTTCTATCCGTGAATGCCGAAAAAACGCCTTCGCCTTCGGGACCGATATCCAGTTCGTAGAAACCGAAATGAATATAAGAGTTTGTGATCAGGTTTTTGATTTTAAAGTTCACCGGTACGGAGGGTAAAATTCGGGTTGTACTGATTGCCAATTCGACAGAAGTATCCACGCCCAATTCACTGAATTCAATCTGATAATCAGCCGGTTCCGGATAACCCTGGGTGCGTGAATAGCGAAAAATTTGGAATTCATAATCATAAATGCCCGGATTGTTCCAGCCGGACTCTTGTTCGTTGACGGAAAATTCGGTCGGTGCGTCAAAGTCGAACTGAAAACCATCGGCAACATACGCACACGGCAATGCAGTGAAGGGATCCCACAGCGGCATATTATCTAAAAGATTTACTGCGTTGGTTAAATCAAAAAGAGTAAAACTTTTTGTCGTCCGGTTAACACCATCATCTGCGAGTGTATCTTTAAAAGTGATTCGATAGGCGTGACCATCCTTAATCTGTTTTTTGTCAACCACCATCAGGTTGACGACACCGGTGGCTGTGCCCTCGATATGCCGTGCCGTGCCTTGGCCCGAGGTCGATGGATCCCTGGGCATGCACGTTACCACGTTGCGCCCCATTATTCCCTGGCTGACGTCAATCATAATACGGCACTCGGAGGGGGGAATACCCAGGGACGGCGCGCCATGATCGTATGACGTGACCGCATAATAATAGTTATAGCCGTTGACCACGCTATCGTCTACATATTCATGCACAATCCCCGTGTTGTCACCCAGGTAAAATTTTTCTCCATTCACTTCTATGGGTGAGTATCCCGAATATTCGTTGACTAAATCAAATTGCGCAATGGGTGAAATGTCACTGAAATCGGGTGAAGTAGAACGGTAGATTCGGTATCCCTCAAAGTCCATTCCGGTTACGGGATCTATTTGAGTTTCTGTCCAATCATCCCATTGGAGAAGAACTTGATTGTCCCCCGGAGTTGCCTTCAATGTGGGTATGGCCGGGCGTTGTTCAATGCGATAATTATTGTTATAGGCGGTTGATGCTTCAAAAGTCTGTGTGTAGAGCTCGTCCGAATTCACCGCACACATGATGGCAAGGGACAAACGCTGATGCTGATCCGGTTTTAAACCGAAATAGCCGGAACCGAAAAACATTTCAATGTTCAGATACTGCAGCAGGTCGTTAAAAAATCCGGGTGTTAGGTTGTTCCATACCATTTCATCATCATAAAGCGGAATTTCAGGCCATAAGTAGAGATTAAAGCTAGTGAGCCCGAGATGATCCGATTCATCGATATCGGTCGTCTCGAAATGGGGTTCACCGGTTGTCGGCAGGCCGTCGCCTTCGCCCATATCGCCGGTCATTGCAACTCCGTCCCCGCCCACATCGTCCATTAGAACATCCCAATCCCCGTCGTTGTCGATGCCGTCATCACGTTTTTCATCCAGGAGTAAATTGTCCAGACCCTCGCCGGTGATATAATCGATGTATTTCAAACCGGTGTTTAAATATATCATATATTGGTTATCGCCGGTGCCAATGAGAGAGCCGTTATTTTCATCGATGAGACCATTCAGATCGTCGTCAATTTTATTATGGGGTATCTCTTCCACGATATCCCCGGGCTTTTTATTGATAACAATATCCCGGTACCGGATTTTTACACCGTCAGCAGGCAGTGGTATAACGGTTCGCTCATAGGTTTCATAATCAATAAGGACGACCTGGTCGCCGGCATTCAGGGTTTTGGGTTCAAAAATGTCTTCCGTAAGAATCCGGCCGGAACCCGCCTCACCATCGCCGTCGTTGTCGATACCGTCGTTTGCGTTGTCCGGTGTTTCCAGTAAAGCGATGCCGAAATAGCCGACGGGCGTCCACCCCCCGGCGCCGATATCATCATAGTCATACAGGTAAACCAAATCTTCCTCGGCGTTATATCCGCCCATGTCATCGCCGCCATCGCCGCCGGTATTGGTGTCTCCCATGTTGTTTCCGACTTTAAATCCGAGCACCATTTTGTCGTGGTCATAGGTACCGATATTTTCAAAATCGTAAAGCATAAAAAGTACATTTTCCAACTTGGCAGCCGACCATTGCAGTCCCCTCACATACATCCGCATACCGAGACCTCTTCGCAGGTTGTCGGTACTGTCCGGGAAAAAATTGAATTCCCGGTTCTGATAATCATCGGCGACAAAGTAGCCTTCTTCATCGGCATTCATGACGCCTTTGCCGAAATACCCGTTCCAGTAACCCGGCCATCCGGGGTCTGTGATGTCGTCATATTTATCCGGCCAGAAGACAGGCCAGCTTTGCGGCCATTTACTCATGGCGACCCTGTTTTCAGACGGATTATTAAAACCGGGCAATGGAAGAAACGTCCACCATTCGCCGGTCGGTCCCATATCGCCGGAGGACCAGGATCCGGGAGAACCATCTCCGGGACCGGTACCCGAGCTGAAAATATGTCTCACAGATCCATAAATATCGAGAACTTCCGAGCCGAGAAAAATATCGCCGTCGTACATGTACAGGTGCCCGGAATTGATCGGCCATTCACCGCCGATATCAGGCGGGCTGTTTTTCATTCCAAGCGTACCGTCATTGTAAAAGGTTGTGCGGAACTGGTTGCCGGCAAAAACGCCGGAAGCGTGATTTGAGAAATCGCCGTGCAGGTTTTCCATCTGCGCATACAGATACACGGAGAACAGGAGTAAAACGGCAATGTTTGTTTTTAAAAAATCGTTCCTGTTGAACATTATTTGTTCCCCTTTTGAAAGCAAGTATCTATTATTTATTTTCCTGTTTAAATGCCCGTGACGGTCTGTCATTCCGCCCGTAAAGAATAATAAATAAAAAAAGTAAATGATGCAAGGTGAAAAAGCCGGATATTGTAATATGTGAGTAACGGGGGAAGGAAAGTTTGCTTTTTTGGTCATTTGTGATTCAAACACAGCTTGGGCCGCAGATTTGTTTGTTTTCTATATATTTTTGTACGATTTTTCAATTTCCTCCGAGAATTTCAAGTTTGCATCGATTGTACTAATAAATTGCCCCACAGTACTTACATATAGCAAAAATAATAGATGTTATTGGACGTCTGACCGCCGGTTTCAGCCATGCCGCTCATTTGGCCTTTTTTCTTTATATCTGGCGTATATAAAAGAATCGTCGATTTTTGTGATTGTACAAGGGTAATAATTTCCATTTTTTAAAAATATCGTATCGGGTGGAGTCGATTGCAAAGCAAGCGAAGGAAAGGAAACAAAAATAATTGCACCAATTATCGTATAAAATCTTATTGTCATCATTTCCATGATATTTGTTCTGTTTTTGATGTTTTTCCAGTGATTCTTTGAATGGCCACACGCCGGAGATTAATTTATTTCTGCCGGAAATATACTGTTTAAAACAAATTTCGTCACCAGACCAAATCGTATTGTATCTTTAAAACTCTGGTCCAAATTTCCAAACAGGTCGTCGCTTTGTACGTACATTCCGCCTAAAAATTTTCCTGTCTGAATATGAATTTTAACTTGTTTCTAACACTTGCCGTTTCTTCAATATTATCTCCACAACCAATAATACTTGATTCAACCAAGGAATTGTACCTGTTTTCCGCTTCCTGGCCAATTTTATCAATTCGCTGGTTTAGATCATTCAGCTCATTTTCAATTTTTTTATCGTGATCGGATAATTTAAAATTTGTGTAACTCCATCCACAAAGCCCCGATATGGCGGTTTGGGGTGTCATGTTTTCATTTTCAAAAAGATCGGCTGCTCTTGATCCTTTCTTTGTTTGTACGTCGATTCCCCAAACCGGACCGGCCGGTCTTTTGGAAAATGAGTAATAGTTGGCTTTGGCCATTCCTTCAGATAAATCCAATGTCAACGAGGTTCCCGCCCAAACGATCGTACTTTTACCATCGGAATCCTGGTTCAGAATTTGGGGATATACATTTTGGGCGCCAACTAATATCCAAATGAGAAAAAATCCTTCCAGAAAATCCCTACCAATTGACCGCATATCGTCCCTTTCTTTGATTACTTGATTGGACATTGCCCTTTATGGGAAAAGTTTTTAGTTTTTTCCAATCTCCGGTTTCATTCCCCAGGTTATCCAATTCTATGACTGAAATTTTTAATGACCATTCACCGGCAAATCCTCCAACCAGCAGGTTAATGTAAATTGCCGAGCCGACAAATTTATTTTTTATTTTTCCTTCATAAAGGGTTGAGGATTTTTGAGTTTTTTTATAATCAATTTCCTCGTCCTGGATGATGAGGTGATGCAATGCAGTCACAGTCGCGTCCATTTCGAGACTGTAATTGATATTTGTATTCGGCATAAATTTACTCCTTGTAAAGTATGATTATATCCTAAAATATCCGTTCGATTTCAAGTTTACCTTATCAATAGAGTATTCGATAAAAGTGTGGAGACGCCTATTCAGAGGTCGTGTAAAGAGTAAAAAATCCGTTGGATCAGCCCAGTTAAATTTCCACGCTGGTTGTTTTTACTCTGAGTAATAATAGACAAAAAATCATTGTTTTTCAAGAGAAAAAATGAAAACAATGAATCAGCGCATTAAATCGAAATAACTTGACTCTCCGTTATTATCTTCTTCAATCCTCCCGGCAATCCCATACTAAAGCGGAGCGAGACCCCGCAAGCACGGGCCGTTCAGATATTTTTTAGAATTTTACGGAATGGCAGCTCCATCGGAAAAAAATCAAGCCGGACAAGGAACCCGGCCCGTGCTGAGGAGGCTCGCGGAGCCCGCGAAGGATCCCCCCGCGTCCTTTGAGCATGTGAAAATCATGCGATTGGCAATAAAAGACCGGAGATGAAAAAGAAAAACGTTTTCGCACGAGCGGGGGAGCCGGAGCGGCCCTAAAAAAAAGGCTTTCTATATTGCAATTAAAAAAAAACATCATTACATTTCAAAACAGCAATGATAGAAAGACTCGCGGGAGAAATTAGATTGCCGGATGATCGTACATCAATCCCAAGCCGGCCCAAACTGGGCATCAGTACATGCCTTTTGGGTGAAAACGTCCGTTACGACGGCGGCCATAAATTGGACCGTTTTCTGCGCGATACCCTCGGGCCGTTCGTGCAGTGGGTACCGGTCTGCCCGGAAACGGAGTGTGGCCTGTCCGTTCCCCGCGAGGCTATGCGGCTGGAAGGCGATGTGAACGCTCCGCACCTGGTAACCGTCAAATCCCGCGTGGATATAACCGACCGCATGCTGGCGTGGAGCCGGAAAAGACTGGACGTGCTGGCAGGAGAGGATTTAAGCGGTTATATTTTTAAAACCAAATCCCCCAGCTCCGGCATGCGCGACATCAAGGTCTATAACGCCAGGAATGTTGCGGTGAAAAAGGGTGTGGGACTGTTTGCCCGGGAGTTTATGAAACGCTTCCCGTTGATGCCGGTGGAAGACGAAGGCCGTCTTCACGATCCGGGATTACGGGAAAATTTTATCGAGCGAATTTTTGTCTATAAAAGGTGGCAGGATCTGCTCAAGTCGGGCCCGACGGCAAAAGGATTGGTTGACTTTCATACCGAGCACAAGCTGTTGATTATGGCCCACAGTCCCCAACACCTGCGTACCCTGGGATCGATTGTTGCCCGTGCAAATGCGTCAGATCAAACTTTTCTGTTCCGGGAATATGTGGAAATATTGCTGCCGGCGCTCAAGCTTCCGGCAACAGTGAAAAAAAACGTCAATGTTTTGCATCATATTATGGGCTACTTTAAAAAAATACTTGATGCCGGTGAAAAGCGGGAGCTTTTGGAGGTTTTCGAGCGATATTTTAAAGGATATATACCCTTGATCGTTCCCGTCACATTGCTCAATCACTATGTTTACAAATACAACGAACCCTATTTAAGGAGGCAGATGTATTTACATCCGCATCCGGTTGAATTGATGCTGCGCAATCATGTTTAATTTGAAAGACAAAATATTTACCATTTTACCGGCCGTGCTGCTGTGCCTGCAGGCAGGCGCTTTCCCGCAGGCAGCGGACGAGAATACGTTCTGGCGCGCTATCGATCGCGGTGACACGCTGGCGGTTAAAGCCATCATCCGGTCCGGCACCAATATTCACAGCAAATACAAACTGGGCAAAACGCCGTTGCACCGTGCGGCGCAAAAAGGACGTGCCGGTATGATCAACCTGCTGATCAAGATGGGTGCAAAAGTGAATTCAACTGACGATGATGGTATAACGCCTTTGCACGATGCGGCCTTTAAAGGAAAGTACGAGGCGGTTAAAATTTTGGTGGGCGCCGGTGCCGATGTGAACGCCGAGGATGACAACAAGCATACACCGCTCCACGAAGCCGCCTACCGGGGTTACGTGCGCATTTTGAAATTTCTGATCCTTCGCAAGGCCGACGTAAACCACAAAGATATCAGGGGAGATACGCCGCTTCACAAAGCATCTGTAATGGGAAACGATGATGTGGTGCGGATTCTGATCGAAAAGGGGGCGTCCGTTAACGAAACGAATACTTTCGGCAATACGCCGTTGCACATGGCATATATGATGCGGCGAAATTCCACGGTCAAGCTTTTGATACTTTTGGGTGCGGATAAACAGGCGAAAAACAAAGATGGAAGGCGGCCCGGGGATATGTCTCCGCTGCCGTAGAAAACGTGCCTGTAACATTTTAATTTCATCAGCGTATAAAAAGTATAAACAAAGGAGGTTAAAAATATGGTTCAAGAAGGCAAAGAGGTCAAGGAGATCAAATTGAGTCCCGATGAGAAAATGTGGGCGATGCTGTGTCATCTCAGTGCTCTGGCCGGTTTTATTATTCCCTTTGGGAATATCATTGGTCCTTTGATCATCTGGACGCTGAAAAAGGACGAGTTTCCCCTGGTAAACGATCAGGGAAAAGAAGCGCTTAATTTTCAGATCAGCATTTTAATTTATATTTTTGTGTCAGTTATTCTCGTTTTTGTCGCCATTGGTATTCTCGCGTTGATCGCCGTCGCCTGTTTTTCGTTGGTTATGACGGTGATTGCAGGAATCAAGGCCAATGAAGGTGTCAAATACCGTTATCCTTTGACCATTCGTTTTCTGGATTAAGAGAAAATCCGAGTTCCGGAAATTTTCGATTTTTTTCGCAACTCGGATTTTTTTAATCGGGTTTAGAAAACCATTCTGCAGATAAACAACGCCGCCAGCACACCGGCCAGGTCCGCGATCAATCCGGCCGGAACCGCAAAACGTGTCTTTTTTATCTGTACCGCACCAAAATAAACCGCAATGACATAAAACGTCGTTTCCGTGCACCCGTAAATTGTCGATGACAACCGCCCGATAAAGGAATCGGGACCATGGGTTTTCAGTAATTCAGTCACCAGGCCCAGCGTACCGCTGCCCGAAAGCGGCCGCATGAGGGCCGGCGGCAGTGCTTCGCCCGGCATACCCAGCAGATCGGTAAAGGGTTTAATCAGTGTGACGAAAAAATCCAGCGCTCCCGAAGCACGCAGCATGCCGATAGCCACCAGGATGGCCACCAGATAGGGGATAATCCGAACGGCTACATGAAAACCCTCCTTGGCGCCTTCAATAAACAATTCATATACCGGCAGTTTTTTGAAAACGGCCGCCACCGGGATGACCACCAGCAGGACCGGGATGGTCCATGTGGAAATAAATAAAACGATCTGTTTGAACGATTCCGGAGGCAAAAAGTTCAAAAGTTTTTGCATCAGCCCGAAAACCAGCATGAAAACGACCAACAGGATCACGCCCGCCAGTACCACCACGGTCCGCCAATTTTTCCGTATTTGGGATCGAAACTCGATCCATCCTCCGGACAGGGTGATAAACAATTTTACGGTGATTATGGCGGTGATGGTGGCTGCCATGGAGGAAAATATTGTCGTGCCGATAATTTCCGCCGGATTGGAGGAACCCATTTGCGCGCGTACGGCAATCATGGTCATGGGGACAAAAGTGATGCTCGCGGTGTTGAGCGCCAAAAACATGATCATACTGTTGGTGGCCGTATCCTTTTGCGGATTGAGGCTCTGCAAGTGTTCCATGGCTTTGATACCCAGGGGTGTGGCGGCGTTGCCCAATCCAAGCCAGCTGGCGGAGAGATTTAAAAAAATGGCACCGATGGCGGGGTGATCGGCCGGAATCTCGGGGAACAATCGGCGTGCCAGAGGCCGGATAATTCGCGCAAGAAAAGCCACAATGCCCGCTTCCTCGGCAATTTTCATAATACCCAGCCATAATGCCATAATCCCCACCAGTCCCAGGGCAATGTTGACTGCTGTTCCGGCATTGTCCAGTGCAGCGGTTGTGACGTTTTCGATTTGCCCTGTGAGTGCGCCGGTTATAACCGCGATAACGATCAGGGCGAGCCAGATGTAGTTAAGCATGTGTTCTCCGTTGGTGTTGGAGTTGTATCAAATGTCCGTTATTCGTTACATAAAAATTAAAAATACAATTTTTTGTAACCGAATTCAAATAAAAAATGGGGATACCTTGCTAATAAAAAACTTGAATAATAAGGATAAAGTTTGTACATTGCCATGTTTTAATAAAACCCATACCCGTTTTTGAATTTTTAGGAGGAATAAA
This sequence comes from Candidatus Zhuqueibacterota bacterium, assembly GCA_016931775.1. Classification (GTDB taxonomy): domain Bacteria; phylum Zhuqueibacterota; class Zhuqueibacteria; order Residuimicrobiales; family JAFGEC01; genus JAFGEC01. Next base: position 36,999 of record JAFGEC010000430.1, read on the forward strand.
TGAAAGCAACGATAGATGCCGATCTGTGCACTGGTTGTGAACTATGTGTCGACACATGTCCCGAGGTTTTTGAGATGCAGGATGATGTTGCCGTCGTGATCGTGGATGAAGTACCCGAAGATGCAGAAGATGCCGCCCAGGAATCAGCGGACAACTGTCCTTCCGAGGCGATTTCCATCGAATAGTTGAGCGTTTAAAACGAACGATATCAAAGCCGGCCGGTATTCCGCCGGCTTTTTTATTGACAATTTGTCACTGATTGGTTATATTAAAAATCAATTATTTGAACCGGTTTAAATAGTTTTGGAGGATTTATGAGACGCAGCCTGTTGTTCTCTGTATTTTTATTTGGGCTGAATGTCGTTTTATCCGGTTGCGGACAAAAAAGCGGCGTGACGAATTTGAAAATGGCCCATGGGCTGGATATTTCTCACCCGGTTCATAAAGCCATGATGTTCATGCGGCAAAGGGCACTGGCATTATCCGATTCAACCCTGGTCATCGATGTTTATCCCAATGAACAACTGGGCAGTGAAAAAGAATGTATTGAATTATTACAATTGGGCGGATTGGCTATGACCAAAGTGTCCAGCAGTCCGCTGGAAAGTTTTATCGATGAATACAAGGTTTTTGCGTTACCCTTTCTGTTCCGCAGTTCCGAACACAGGTGGAAAGTCCTGAACGGTGATATCGGCAAAAGAATACTCGCTTCAGGTGATAGGGTGGGATTAAGAGGGCTCTGTTACTACGACGCAGGTGCGCGAAGTTTTTATACCAAAGTCAAGCCCATTCTCCATCCCGATGATCTGAAGGGACTCAAAATTCGCACCCAGCAAAGTCCCATGGCTATGAAGATGATTGAAGCACTGGGAGGCTCTGCAACACCCATTGCATGGGGAGAATTGTACACATCGTTGCAGCAGGGCGTGGTGGATGGTGCGGAAAACAACGAGCCCAGTCTGTATACGTCCAATCATTATGAGGTGTGCAAGTATTACAGTCTCGACGAGCATACCATGGTTCCCGATGTCGTGCTGATCAGTACGGAAATTTGGGAAAATTTGTCTCCCGGACACCGCCAGGTGCTGCAAGATGCGGCTGATGCGTCCGTAGAATTTCAACGTAAAGTATGGGCCAGTTTTGTACAGGAGAGTATGGAAAAAATGACCGCAGCCGGATTAGAGGTCTACAACCCGGATAAAAAATCCTTTATCGATCGTGCGCAAAAAGTATGGAAAGAGTTTGAGGGAACGGTTGTCGGCGAATTGGCAGATCAAATTATTAAGGTTGAATAATCATGTTTAGAACAGTGAAAAAATGGCTTGACAGATCACTGGAGTTTTTGACCGCGTTGACCATGGGAGTTCTGGTGCTCGATGTGACATGGCAGGTCATCACACGGTTTATCCTGAAAGATCCCAGCAGTTGGACCGAAGAGCTGGCCACATTTCTGATGATATGGGTCGGATTGCTCGGTGCGGCTGTGGCACTGAACCGGGGTGCTCACCTGGGCATCGATTATTTTGTCGGCAAGTTTTCGGTTAAAAACCGGCTTTTATCCCAGATTTTTGTGTTTGCCGTCGTCGCAGGTTTTGCCCTTTTGGTTCTGATGATCGGCGGATGGCGCCTGGTTGCCCTGACTTTTAGATGGGGTCAGACATCACCTGCCCTGTCGCTTCCTATGGGATACGTCTACCTGGCCGCACCGGTATCGGGATTTTTTATGCTGATATATAGCATCGAGTTCTGTGTGGAATCCATTTTGAAGTATATGAAAACAAAGTCTATATCCTCCGGTGGTGCCGCCGAGGAATAAGAGATGGCATAAAATTGGATGAACTGGAATAAAAAAAAGGAAAATTTATGGATTGGCCGACCTTTGTATTGGTGGTAAGTTTTGTCGTATTATTGTATTTTAACGTACCTATCGCGTTTTCCATCGCCATTGCCACACTGCTGACGCTGGTTTCAATAGGCGGCACGGCAATACTTGAGGTCATTGCATTCAAGATGGCCACCGGTGTGGACAGCTTTGCCTTACTGGCTATACCCTTTTTTATACTGGCAGGCCTGCTCATGGGCCGGGGCGGCATTGCCCGCCGGCTCATCGATTTCGCCAATGTGCTGGTGGGACGGTTTACCGGTGGCCTTTCCTATGTGAACATTATTACCTGTATGCTGTTCGGAGCGATCTCCGGCTCCGCTGTGGCCGCCGTTTCCAGCGTCGGTGGTTTTATGATTCCTCTCATGAACAAGGAGGGCTACGACAGGGATTTTAACGCCTCTGTGAGCATCACTGCCGCTACGACGGGATTATTGATTCCCCCCAGCAATGTCATGATCGTGTATTCACTGGCCACCGGAGGGGCGGTTTCCGTTGCCGCCATTTTCTTGGCGGGATTTTTACCGGGTATTCTTATGGGATTGGGATTGATGGTCGTCAGCGGTATTATATCGTTTCGCCGTAACTATGGAAAAGGAACGACCTTTGGCTTGAAAGAGAGTGTCGTTAAATTTTTTGTCGCCCTGCCGCCTCTGTTTTTGGTTGTTCTGGTTCTCGGTGGTATTCTGGCCGGCTTTTTTACCGCAACTGAGGCCTCCGCCATTGCCGTTATTTACGCGTTTATCCTTTCGGTATTTGTCTATCGTGAGGTCAAGATTAAAGATATACCGCAAATATTGTTGCAGGCCGGCATTACGACGGCTGTTGTGTTTATGCTGATTGGTGCGTCTATCGCCATGTCGCATGTGATGGCTCTGCAAAATATTCCCCAGAACATCAGCAGCAGCCTGTTGAGTTTAACCGGGAATAAAATCCTCATCCTGTTGCTCATCAACATTCTGTTGCTGATTGTCGGTACTTTTATGGATATGACCCCTGCCGTGCTGATTTTTACGCCCATCTTTCTTCCCGTTGTCAAGGCACTGGGTGTTCATCCTATTCATTTCGGCATTATTTTAATTATGAATCTGTGTATCGGCATATGTACTCCTCCGGTTGGTTCATGTCTTTTTGTTGGCTGTGGAATCGCCGAGACCACCATCACCAAAGTTATACGTCATTTACTGCCGTTTTTTCTGGCAATGATTATCGTACTGTTTATTACAACCTATCTGCCCGATCTTTCTATGATCGTACCACGGCTTTTCGGATTTAACTAGAAGTCAATTTGATTTTGTTTATGATTATATGTACTGTTTTCTAAAGATTTAAATCGGTTCAAATTCATGTCAATGACAATAGCGGATATCGCAAGACTGGCCGGGGTTTCCCGGGCAACGGTATCGGGGGTGCTGAACAACAATCCCACAGTAAGTGCGAAAACCAAAAAACGGATAGCGGAGATTATCGAACAGCATAATTTCCGGCCCAATGAGGTGGCGCGTGCGTTGGCATTGCAGCACACGGCCCTTATCGCTTTGGTCATCAAGGACGTTTCCAATCCTTTTTACAGTAAGATATCCCTGGGCGTCGAGCAGGTTTGTGCCGAACAGGGCTATAGTGTCATTATCGGCAATTCCCAGCAGGACGTGGCCCGGGAGATTGATTATTTGGGATTGTTGGAACGCAAACGTGTGGACGGTATGATCATTCTTCCGCTACAGGCTCATGAAGACTATTCACTTTTTAAAAACCTGCAAAAAGCCGGTTATCCCCTGGTTCTGCTTGCTGAAATTCCCGGCATAAAAACCGATTTGGTCCGTGTAGATGACGAAAAGGGCGCTTATAACGCCACCCGGCACCTGTTAAAGTTAGGACGCCGTAATGTGGTGTTCGTAAGCGGGCCCGAGACCGCACTGGCAAGTCAAAGGCGTTTGGCAGGTTTCCAAAAAGCCTTTGAGGTGGAAGGTATGGATTTTTCCGCACGAAATATCGTTGCCGGCGGTTGGCGGTATCAGGACGGCTATAATGCCGGGAAAAAAATGTTCGAGCAACTACTGTTTGTTCCCGATGGCGTTTTATGTTATAATGACTCGGTCGCCATCGGTTTTATCCGTGCTTTGACGGAAAAGGGATTCCGGGTACCCGAGATTGCAGTGATCGGATTTGATGATGCGGGCGCGGGTGCTTATTTGCCGACGGCCCTTACAACGGTCGCTCAACCCGCCATTCAGATCGGCCGACTAGCGGCTCTGGTTTTGTTTCGACGTATAAAAAATAGAACAAAAAAGATAGAAAAAATAATATTGGATACCGAACTGGTTGTGCGCGAATCATGCGGCGCACATTTGACAGTCCCGGTAGAAAATTAAACGCGGAGGTATCGTTGGACTATTTATCAAAATTGTTTGGTTTGCAGGATAAAGTAGCTGCGGTGATCGGCGGTGGCGGTGTGCTTGCCGGGGCCATGGCAAAAGCACTTGCCGGTGCAGGTGCTTCTATTGCCATCCTCGATCTTAATGAGGAAAATGCCCGCAATATGGCCGGTCAGATCGCTGAAATCGGCGTAAAGACGACGGCTATTGCGGTGGACGCCACATCCAAGCAGGGGCTTGAGAAAGCGGAACGGCAGATTCACAAAGAGCTGGGCCCGTGTTCCATTCTTGTCAATGCACCGGGAATCAATTCCGGTACGCCGTTTTTCGATATTACGGAAGCGGAGTGGCACAAAATTCTGGATGTCAATCTGAAAAGTATGTTCCTGGCCTGTCAGGTCTTTGCCAGGCAAATGATCGATAACAAGCTGGCCGGCAGTATCATCAATATTTCATCTGCTTCTTCCGGTCCGCCGTTGTCAAAAGTTTTTACATATGGAATCAGCAAGGCGGGCGTCAATAACATGACCCAGTTTCTGGCCCGGGAATGGGCGACAAAAGGTGTGCGTGTCAACGCCATTGCTCCCGGATTTTTTCCGGCGGAACAAAACCGGAAGATACTGACGCCCGAACGGGTTGCCGACATTATGCGGCATACCCCCATGAACCGGTTCGGTGAAGCTGAAGAACTGGCCGGTGCCACCGTATGGCTGGCATCGGAGAACGCGTCTTCCTTTGTTACCGGTGCCATCATTCGAGTAGACGGCGGCTATACCGCCATGACCATTTAATAATATCGAACCAATAAATCCAAGGAGCAAGAAAAAATGAGTGATTACGATATCGGCCTGATCGGCCTGGCGGTAATGGGTGAAAACCTGGTGTTAAACATGGAAAACCATGGTTTTTCCGTTGCTGTTTTTAACCGGACGGTGAGTAAAGTGGATAAATTTATGCAAAATCGTGCCCAGGGTAAAAATATCAAAGGCTGTCACAGCATCGAAGAATTGACCGCCGGTTTGAAACGTCCCAGGCGGGTGATGTTGATGGTAAAAGCCGGTAAGCCTGTCGATGATTTTATTGAATTGGTTATTCCACATCTGGAAGAAGGAGACATAATTATCGACGGCGGTAACAGCCATTTTCCCGATTCCATCCGTCGTACCCGATATTTGGAGGAAAAAGGTTTCTTGTTTATCGGCACGGGTGTTTCCGGTGGTGAAGAAGGTGCTCTCAAAGGGCCTTCCATCATGCCCGGCGGGTCACCCAAAGCCTGGCCCCATGTAAGGGAAATTTTTCAAAGTATTGCCGCCAAAGTAGAGGACGGCTCGCCCTGTTGTGAGTGGGTCGGCAATGACGGGGCCGGTCATTACGTCAAAATGGTGCACAACGGGATCGAATACGGCGATATGCAGATGATCTGTGAGGCATATTTTTTGATGGAAAAAACGCTTGGTAAAAGTGCGGCGGAAATGCACGAGGTCTTTAAAGAGTGGAATAAAGGCGAATTGGACAGCTACCTGATAGAAATTACCCGGGATATTCTGGCGAAAACGGATACCGAAACCGGCAAGCCGATGGTGGAGGTGATATTGGATACCGCCGGACAAAAAGGCACCGGCAAATGGACCAGCCAGTCCGCTTTGGATCTGGGTATTCCGACGCCTACCGTTGCCGAAGCGGTATTTGCGCGCTGTATGAGCGCCATCAAGGAAGAGCGTGTGGCGGCATCCACTCAGCTCAAGGGACCGAAGGCCCGGTTCGATGGTGATAAAAAGGATTTTGTGGAAAAAATCCGCAAAGCACTGTACGCGTCAAAAATCTGCTCATATGCACAGGGTTATCAATTGATGCGGGCCGCAGCAAAAGAATACGGCTGGGATCTCAAATTCGGCGATATCGCACTGATGTGGCGCAATGGGTGTATCATTCGTGCGCAGTTTCTCGGTAAAATAAAACAGGCATTCGATAAAAATCCGGGTCTTGAAAATCTGCTTCTTGATGATTATTTTAAAAATGCCATTGAAACCAACCAGGCTGCCTGGAGAGAGGTCGTTGTCAGAGCAGTGGAGATGGGTGTTCCCGTTCCTGCTTTTGGCAGCGCGCTGGCCTATTATGACGGTTACCGCAGTGCCCGGTTGCCCGCCAACCTGCTGCAGGCGCAGAGGGATTATTTCGGGGCCCACACCTATGAGCGGGTGGATAAACCGAGAGGTGAATTTTTTCATACGGAATGGTTGAGCGACTGATAACAAATTTACCGGCGGAAGACATCGTCAAACCCGCCGGCTTTTTCTGTGTAAAGGATAAAAACTGTGATCGGATCAGGATTTATTGATAAATATTTATCAGAAGCGGATGTTCGGCAATACTGTCATGAGTTTTTGGATCGTGAGGATGTGAGAAATAAAAAACTCCTTTTTATCGTTCCCGATCATACACGCACGGCCCCAATTGATGTGATGTTTCGCGCCGTCTACGACATTCTGGCGCCGAAACGAAATTCTGTGGATTTTCTCATTGCCCTGGGTACTCATCCGCCCATGAGTGAAGAGATGATCTATCAGCGGATGGGAATTACCCGCAATTTACATTTAAGGGTTTATGCCAAAGCCCGTTTTTTTAACCATTTTTGGAAAGATCCCGGTCAATTGGCGAAAATCGGTACCTTTGGGATCTCCGAAACTGAAGAAATTTCAAACGGCCTGTTAAGCCAAAAGGTCGATATACTGATTAACAAAAAAATTTTTGAATATGAAGCTTTGGTCATTATCGGACCCGTTTTTCCCCATGAAGTGGTGGGATTTTCGGGCGGCAACAAATACCTGTTCCCCGGGATCGCCGGCCAGGAGATAATCGACATGTTTCACTGGCTCGGTGCGTTGATCACCAATCCGGTCATCATCGGAACGAAAAACACACCGGTCCGGCATGTGGTGGACAGGGCAGCCGCGTTATTGCCCATGCCGCGGTTATGTTTTGCCATGGTGGTCAAAGGAACGGAATTGGCCGGACTGTTTGCGGGCAATGCAGAGGAGGCGTGGTCGGCCGCAGCGGATTTATCGGATAAACTGCATATTTTGTACAAAGAAAAACCATTCAACCGGGTGCTGTCATGCGCGCCTGAAATGTATGACGATCTGTGGACCGGCGGGAAATGCATGTACAAGCTGGAACCGGTCGTTGCCGATGGCGGTGAGTTGATCATTTATGCTCCGCATATCACCGAGATTTCCGTTACCCACGGCGCCGTGATCGAAAAAATCGGCTATCACGTGCGGGATTATTTCGTCAAACAAATGGACCGGTTTGCCGGAGTACCTGCCGGTGTGATGGCCCACTCAACCCACGTGAAAGGGATCGGCAGCTTAAAAAACGGCGTGGAAAAACCCCGCGTAACCGTCAAGCTGGCGACGCGGATCCCGCCTGAATTGTGCAAAAAAATAAATTTGGGTTATGTCGATCCGGATTCCATCGATATCGAAAAGTGGAAGGATAGGGAGGATGAAGGGATTTTGTACGTGCCGAAAGCCGGAGAAATGTTGTACAGGTTAAAGGAAAATCCTTGGGGAAAAATGGGATAATGTAGCCGTTTCAAGACTCGATTATACAATATATTTCAGTGGGGAACCTCGTTTCCGATAAAACCGTATATTCAATTTTTCTGGTAAATTATTTCCATCAGACTTTTGAGGTAAGCTTTGACTTCCGGGAGGTGGATTTGACTTCCCGGAGGTGGTGTCGAACTTCCGGGAGATGGATTTTGCCTTCCCGGAAGTGGCATTTGAGAACCGTCGCAACATTCTTTGATTTTTCGACAAATTTTGCTATATTAGTCGGAATCATAACGTTTTATTCCCAAGGACAATCAAATGAAAATATCCCGTTCTTACTGTGTTTTGATGGTGATTTTGATATCGACGTGTCGTCTCTACGGCCAGACGACCGGTTATCGGCAATATAAAGAAATGACGGCACATCTAAAATCCATGGCCGAAAAATATCCGGATTTATTAAAACTGGCAAGTTTGGCGAAAAGTCCCGAACATCGCGATGTCTGGGTGATGACCGTATCCCGTGGAAACCCCACCAATAAACCAGCCATGCTTGTCATCGGCGGGATTGAAACCACCGATATTGCAGGAAGTGAGTTATGCCTCCGGTTTCTGGACTCGCTGCTTGTTCTTCAGAAAAATGACGACATCGGAGCGCTGTTGGAAAAAAACACGCTCTATATCATTCCCCGTGCCAATCCCGATGGTGTGGAAGCTTTTTTTATAAAGCCCCGTTACGAATACCGCCTGAATTCCAGAGACAAGGATCTGGACAGGGATGGCACCATCAGCGAAGACGGTTACGATGACCTGAATGATGACGGCATCATCTCGGCCATGCGTGTTTCCGATCCGGAAGGGGAGTGGTGCACGGATGAGGATATTCCCCAGCTTTTAAAAAAGGCGGAACCGGGAAAAAAATGCACCGCACGGTACCGGCTGTTTACTGAAGGAATCGATAACGATAAAGACGGCAAAATAAATGAAGATGA